>JAJYJJ010000032.1 GCA_021789595.1 Nitrospirota bacterium
GAAGATGCTCATATCAGGTCTTCCAGCAGGACCATAGACTGTGAAATACCTTGGGATGCTTATATCTATGCCGTGCAGGTAATGATAGCTGTAGCATAATACCTCGGCAGCCTTCTTTGTTGCAGAGTATGGTGCAAGCGGGTTGTCTGTCCTGTCGTCCTCTTTGAAAGGCATCCTGTTATGTCCATAGATACTCGATGTTGAGGCAAGGACAAATTTTTCTACCCCAGATTCCTTACAGCATTCAAGAAGATTTAATGTGCCTTTTACATTCGTATCCAGATACGCCCATGGGTCTTCAACAGATGCCCTTACGCCTGCCCTTGCTGCAAGGTTTATAACTGCATCCACCTTATGTCCTTTGAATATAGACCTGAGAGTGTCAAATACAGCTATATCAACCTTATAGAATCTGAAAGACTCCGAGCCGAGCAGAAGTCCAAGCCTCCACTCCTTTAGCCTTGGATCATAGTAGTCGTTCATATTATCTATGCCAACCACATGGATACCAATCTCCATGAGCTTCTGCGATACCTTCCAGCCGATAAAACCTGCACAGCCTGTGACAACAACAGTCTTCATTAAAGCCTCCAGAATCCAGAATATCTAATAATAGCTAATCACCAACCCAAAAATCTACATAACGAACTCTTGACATAATTCAGGGATATGGTATCCTTGTATCATATGAGAGCAGCCAGCGGGTTATTATAAACAATTGGTTGCGTGCAGAATGTTTTTTTAAAAAAAGTTGACAGTATATGCACTTGACTATTGGATTAATTTAAAATAATATATTCAGATTGTATATTTATCTGCCTTCTCTATACGAGAGGCCCTTGTATAAATAAGGAGGTGATAAAGGCTGGAAAAAAGGGTTGCAAAGAGGATAAAAAAGAGGCTTGATGTAAAGTTTGGCGAAGGCTCTGAAAATTTAGGGATTACAAGCGATGTCTCAGCAACAGGTCTTTTCATAAGAACAAATAAGGGCTATACTCCTGGAAGTCTTATCAGGATTAACATTGACATACCAGGAAATCACCTGGTATCTATGACAGGAAAGGTAGTCAGGACAATCAAGACACTTCCTACCCTGTCAATCGCAGTTAAAAATGGAATGGGCATAGAGCTGCTCAGTCCACCAGATGAATATTTAGGCTTTGTTAGGTCCCTCTATTATTGATTTTTCAATCGCCTCAGCCTCTGCCGAAGTGGTGGAACTGGTAGACACGCACGTTTGAGGGGCGTGTGGGGAAACCCATGCGGGTTCGAGTCCCGCCTTCGGCACCAGATATTTTACTCTGATACCTATTCTTATTCCCTTTATTATTAGTTAGCAATCCTTATCGCCATATCTCTTCTTTATGGGCTATAATCCTCCTATGAGAAGATTTAAGATAACACTTCAATACGATGGCACCAGGTACAATGGATGGCAGATACAGAGAAATGGTATAACCATCCAGGGATTAATCGAGGATGTAATCTATAGGATTACAAGACAGCGCATAAAGGTCATTGCTGCCGGAAGGACAGACGCAGGAGTCCATGCCATAGCACAGGTGGCAGCCTTTTCCATAGAGAGCAGTCTGACCACGGAGATCTTTATGGCAGCCATGAATGCCTATCTTCCCAGAGATATAAGAGTAATGTCAGTGGAGGATGTCCCCTTAGATTTTCATCCAAGATACGATGCTGTAGGCAAAAGATATTTCTACCTTATCCTTAACAGCCACATGTCTTCTGTCTTTCTTGAGAATTTCACATGGAGGATAGCTGAACCGCTTGACATAGAAGCTATGAAGATGGCATCTGTCTATTTAACTGGAGAGCATGATTTCTCATCCTTCAGGGCCTCTAAGTGCGGGGCAAAGACTGCGGTCAGGTATATGGCAAACATAGATATTCAGGCGATTGAATCCATAGGATTTATGACAGTCAGTCTTCATGGCCCTGTAATCAAGGTCAGCATGGAGGCCAATGCCTTTCTCAGGCATATGGTGAGAAATATTGTTGGAACCCTTGTCGAGGTCGGAAGGGGAAGGATTAAGCCTGATACTGTAAAGGAGATATTGGAGTTGAAGGATAGGAGGCTTTCCGGACCTACTGCACCTGCTAAGGGGCTTTTCCTTGAAAGGATATGCTACTACCCAGGGACTTAAGATCCCTGAGCAGAATCCCACAAACCATACCGTTAAATGTCCCTGTAACAGTTCCCAGAAGAAGGATGATGGGGGCAATAAGGGCAACAGCCTCAATCCTCCTGATAAAAAGGATGTATGCAAGAAAAAGCTGGGCGAGGTTGTGGGCATAGGAACCAATCAGGCTGATTCCCACAGGGCCAAAACATCCCAAAAACCTCCATGTAATGCCCATTACAATGGTGCTAAAGACCCCTCCGCCAAGACTAAGGATAAAGGCAGGACCAAGAAATGTCCCCCTGAATATAGAGCCGACAAATATCCTTATCAGCGTTACCATCATTGCAGCCCTGAAGCCATAGAGGGAGATGGTTATCAGGGTTATAATATTTGCAAGCCCAAGTCTCAGCCAGGGGATTGGACTTGGGATAAGTGTCTCAAGGCCATACAGGCACAGGGCGTAGGCAGATAGGAGGGCGATGATATTTCTCAGTTTCTCCTTGGATAAGGGCAGCGGTCCTGTTAAGGGACTATTCGGTGATGGCATCAAGGCCATCCTTTTTAGAATTCCCCCCTGTAACGCTTACAATAACCCTGTTTGGAACACATATAATCGAGCCCCTGTCAATCCACCCCTGACGAACACACAGCTTATTCTCACATGGAGCATCTATAGCTCTGACCTTATTGTTCTTTATTTCAATATGCGTAACCCCTAACGGGCCTTTTACACTAACAATCCTATCTACATCAATAGGCAGTCTGTAAGCTATCCTGCCATCTACCTTCACTTCAACCTCAGTGCCTTTTGGAAATACATGCCTGACAAAACTAAAGCTGAAGGATGTCGCTATAATCAGGAAAAACAGCAATACCCTGTCAGCCGCCGTTGTTAAATTGATTATCTCCCTTAATCTCAATCTTTCCCCTTAAGGTCTTCGTCAGATATATCTTATGGTCGCTGCCTATTATCATACCATCTAATCCGAGTTTTTCAAGCAGCCTGATGCCCTTTTTATGCCCAAGGACAAAAAGCCCTGTTGCGAGGGAATCTGTCTTATAACCATCAGGCGCTATTACAGAAGCACTTATAGTATCTGTCGGAGAATACCCTGTCTTTGGGTCAAATATATGACAGTATCTCCTCCCATTTAGAATGAAGAATTGCTCATAATCACCTGAGGTTGAGATTGCGCCGTTTGACAGATAGAGCGTTGCAAGTGCATCCTTCCTTCCTCCCCGTGGGTTTCTTATCCCTATATGCCAGAGCTTGCCGTCTGGCCTGAGACCAAAGGCTCTTATATCACCTGATGCAGCAACTATACCAGCCTTTATCCCCATAGCCTTTATCACCTGCACTGCCTTATCTGCTGCAAATCCCTTTGCAATGGCACCGAGGTCAATCATCATGCCTTTTTTCTTTAGAAAGACCTCGTTGCTGTCCTTTTTGACCTCTATATTTTTATAACCTACAAGCGGCAATGCCTTCTTTATTTCTGCACCCGGTGGAATGACCTTTGAGTCAAAGTTCCAGAGCACCTTTACAGGACCGACCGTCGGGTCAAAGGCACCACCTGTAAGTCTCGAAATCTCGATAGCATCCTCGATAACCTCTATTGTATCCTTTGATACCTTAACAGGTCTAAGCCCAGCGTTGCTGTTTATCAACGAGATATCGCTCTTATCAGAAAACAAATTCAACAGATCATCTATCCTCTTAATCTCATTAAAGCCTGCGTCTATGGCCTCTTTTGCCTTTTGTTCTGTGGGGCTTACAACGGTTATACTTACTGCCGTTGCCATAAGAATCCTTGTATCCTTGTATATCTTATCGCCTTGCCTTGAACAGGATGTAGCAGTGAGAAAAAAAATAAGTGTTGGGATAATAAAAACAAACCTTATAGATCTCCGAATCTTATTTAACATATTTAACCTCCAATTACGCATCCCGATTATCCCTTTACCCTGTATCGCAAATTATAGTTTCCATTCATGAAAAAATCCTCGATCCTTGAGTTCAATAGTTTATCCCTTAAAAAAACACCTGTGAATGACCCGGGGTCCGCTGCTATCTCCTCAGGCGTACCATGCGCAACAATCCTTCCACCTTCATCTCCACCTTCAGGACCCAAGTCTATAATATAATCTGCATTCTTGATAATTTCAAGATTGTGCTCGATAATAATCACCGTATTCCCTGAGTCCACAAGTCCATTGATGACATCAAGTAATTTCTGGACATCAACGAAGTGGAGGCCTGTTGTTGGTTCATCGAGTATGTATATGGTATTGCCCGTTGCCCTCTTGCTCAACTCCTTTGAGAGCTTTACCCTCTGAGCCTCCCCCCCTGAAAGGGTTGTAGCTGATTGACCAAGCTGTATATAACCAAGACCAACCATATTAAGTGTTTCAAGCTTATCCCTTATGTAAGGCACTGCATTGAAAAAATCCAGGGCCTGTGCAACCGTCATATCGAGTATCTCGGCTATGTTCTTGCCCTTGTATCTCACTGCGAGGGTCTCACGGTTATATCGGCTGCCGTTACAGACCTCACACGGGATATATACATCGGGCAGGAAATGCATTTCCACCTTTACAAGCCCATCTCCTTTGCATGTCTCGCACCTTCCTCCCTTGACATTAAAGCTGAACCTGCCTGGCCTGTATCCCCTTACCCTTGAATCAGGCAGTTGACTCATGAGGTCTCTTATGTGCGTAAAGACTCCTGTATATGTTGCCGGGTTTGACCTTGGCGTCCTGCCAAGGGGAGATTGATCAATGCATATGACCTTGTCAATAGCATCCATGCCCTCGATAGCAGTGTGCCGTCCTGGTATCGCCTTTGAGCCGTATATCCCTCTTGAAAGGGCCTTGTAAAGTATCTCAAACAGCAGGGTGCTCTTGCCAGAACCAGATACCCCCGTTATACAGTCTAATACCCCAAGCGGGATCTTCACATCTATGTTCTTGAGATTAAACTCCCTTGCCCCAATAATCTTTATATAGCCCTTCGGCCTCCTCCGTATAGCCGGCACAGGTATGGATACCTCACCCTTGAGGTATCTTCCTGTAATGGACTGTTCAGAATGGATGATCTCCTCAACTGTCCCGCTTGCTACAACCCATCCACCCATAAGGCCAGCGCCAGGGCCCATGTCGAGGATATAATCAGCGTTCCTTATAGTCTCCTCGTCATGCTCGACCACAATCACAGTATTACCCATGTCCCTCAGTGTGGATAGGCTTTTGAGAAGCCTTGAGCAGTCCCTCGGATGAAGCCCTATACTCGGCTCATCGAGGATGTAAAGTACACCTGTAAGGGAAGAACCTATCTGTGTGGCAAGCCTTATCCTCTGTGCCTCGCCTCCTGAGAGGCTGAATGCCGGCCTGTCAAGCGTGAGATAGCCAAGGCCAACCTTTTCAAGAAACCCAAGCCTCTCTCTTATCTCCCTCAATACCCTATGGGAGATTAACCTCTCCTTTTCTGACAATCTCAGCTTAGAGATAAAGGAATGCGCATCTAAAACAGACATCCTCGCTGTATCAGCGATGTTTTTATCCGCAATCCTTATACTCAAGGCCTCTTTTCTTATCCTTGCACCGCTGCACGCACGGCAGACAGTAAAACCTCGGTATTCCTCTTCATCTTCCAAGGCGGTTTCAGATATGCCTTCAAGGCCAAGACCCTTGCATCCTGGGCATGCCCCATATGGGCTGTTAAAGGAGAAGAACCTGGGGTTTATCTCAGGATAACTCACTCCGCATCTCAGGCAGGCAAGGCTGCGGCTAAAGAGCATATCCCTGGCCTCATCCAGGATATTCACTATGACCATATCCGAATGCCTCAGTGCAAGTTCAACTGCCTCTGATAGTCGCCTTTCAATACCGTGTTTCATTATCAGCCTGTCAATGACTATATCTATGTTATGGCGTTTGTGCCTGTGGAGTTTTAGCTCCCTTGCAAGGTCAACCATCTCACCATCTACCCTTGCCCTGACAAAACCCTCCCTCCTCATATCCTGAAACTCTTTCTTGTACTCGCCCTTCCTCCCAACAACAATAGGCGACAGTACCTGTATCCTGCTGCCCATAGGAAGTGCCATTATTGATCCCATTATCTGCTGGGTTCCCTGTGCTGTTATCGGCGCCCCGCATTTATAGCAGAAAGGATGACCTATTCTTGTAAAGAGCACCCTCAGATAATCGTATATCTCGGTAATTGTCCCTACAGTTGAACGGGGATTTTTTGTGGTGGTCTTTTGCTCTATGGCAATGGCAGGAGAAAGCCCCTCGATATAATCCACATCAGGCTTCTGAAGCTGTTCAAGGAACTGCCTTGCATAGGCAGAGAGGCTCTCTACATATCTCCTGTGGCCTTCTGCATAGATGGTGTCAAAGCACAGAGATGATTTTCCAGAGCCTGACGGGCCTGTTACAACTATGAACCTGTCCCGCGGTATCTTTACATCTATATTCTTCAGGTTATGGACCCTTGCCCCTTTAACAACTATATACTCCTGCATAATCTCCACACATCTCCAATGAAATCAATCTTTTATATTAACCTATAGGGGATAAAGGTTTCAAACACATCAGAAAGGCAGGTAAAAATTTTTATACGATCCACAAATAATTTCATTATCTCTGATATAATTGTATTATGATTAATACCTACGAAGTAATCTTACGCTTGGCCATTGGGGCAGTCTTTGGCGGTATCATTGGTTTTGAGCGCCAGAGCCATGGAAGACCTGCAGGCTTCAGGACACATATGCTTGTATGTGTTGCCTCCGTCCTCATCATGATCGTTTCGGAGTATTATTATTATCTAAGTTTTATTGACCCGACCTATATCCGTATTGACCCTGCAAGGATTGCTGCAGGTGCTATAACAGGTGTTGGATTTCTCGGCGCAGGGGTCATAATCAAGACAGGTGTAACTGTCCAGGGACTTACCACCGCAGCATGTCTCTGGATTGTATCTGCCATAGGACTCGCCATCGGAGGCGGAGTTTATTTAGCAGGAACGATTGCCTTCATCATAACATTCTTTTCGCTCTGGTTTCTGAGGATTGTTGAAAAGAACATCCCAAAGCTTATATTCAGATTTATAACCATCACCGCTGATGACTCAGGCGATGAAAAAGAGATTATCTCTTTGCTCAGGGAAGCAGGTTCCTCTATCACCAATGTGGATTACGAAATGGATCGGTCTAAAAAAGAGACCATCTATAATATTACTATTGCCCTGAAAGACAATATCCCGATGAAAAAGATCCTTGATGAGATAACAGGTTTGAGTTTTGTAAAAAAGGTAGCAATCCGAAGCTGATACCTACACGGTTATCCTTATCTGGTATCTCTTTAGAGAAAACTTGACAATACAGGCACAGTCGGATTAGATTAATCTTATGAGAATTCCAATCATAACAGCAAACTGGAAGATGAATAAGACCATATCAGAGACAGAGGAGTTTATAACCTCATTCCTTCCCATGGTAGAGGATGCCTCTGATGTTGATATAATAATCGCCCCGCCATTTACATCCCTGTCAGATGCAGCAGGTATGCTCAGAGACAGCAATATATATCTGGCGGCGCAGGATGTATTTTATGAGGACAAGGGCGCATTCACAGGAGAGGTATCCCCGCTGATGCTGAAGGATATCGGGTGTTCCCATGTAATAATCGGACACTCTGAGCGGAGGCAGTTTTTTGGTGAAACCGATGAGACCGTAAATAAAAAGATTACGGCCGCAAAGAGGCATGACCTTGAGGTAATCCTGTGTATTGGAGAAAGTCTTTCTGAAAGGAAATCCGGAGAGACATTTAATGTCCTTGAGAGGCAGCTTTCAGAAGGGCTGAAGGGTATCGATATCAGTTCAATAACAATAGCATATGAACCCGTATGGGCAATAGGGACAGGTAAGACCGCAACCCCTGAGCAGGCAAACGACGCCCATAGATTCATAAGACAATGTATCAGAAATATATACGGTGATAATGCATCCATGCAGACAAGGATACTGTATGGCGGCAGCGTCACACCTGAGAACATATCAGGGCTTATGAAGATGCCTGAGATAGACGGAGCACTTGTTGGGGGAGCAAGTCTCAGGCCTGAAGGCTTTGCAGGGATTGTGAGGTACAATCGCATCAGGCCTTGATTTTATTTATCCATTTAAGTTATTGTTATAAAATATTTTGATGGAGGCCTTGTTATGTATATATTATTAGTCCTGTTACATTTAACAGTATGTTTCTTCCTGATACTTATAGTCCTGCTTCAAAGCGGCAAGGGGGCAGAGATAGGTGCGGCATTTGGCGGTTCAAGCCAGACGCTTTTTGGCAGCCGCGGCACAGCTACATTGCTTAATAAACTCACAACTGCATCTGCAGTTGTCTTCATGATAACCTCCCTTTCCCTCGCTATTATATCATCAAGGACAGGGGGCTCTGTCATAAGGCAGACACCAGTAACCTCTATACCATCACAGAGACCTGCCATACCTCAGCAGCAGGGGCCTATCCAGGGACAGCCGCTTCAGCAGTCACCTGTAAAGGGTCAGGTGCCAGCTCCACAACCACAGCAGCAGCCCCGGCAGGCACCAGCATCCAAGCCTGCAAAATAAAAGATGAAGATTAAGGGGATATTAACCTTTATCCTCTTAATTATAGTTGCCCTATCACTATCTTCGTGTTCCAGAAAACCAAAGATAAAGCATCCCAATACAATAACAGTCGGTTTTCTTGCAGATGCAAAAAGGCTTATACCCATGCTTGCATCTGACAGCGCCTCTGCAGAGATAAGCGGCCTTATCTTTAACGGCCTCACAAAGTATGATAAGGACCTCAGGATTGTTGGAGACCTTGCAAAATCCTGGGACATATCAAAGGATGGACGACAGATAATCTTTCATCTTAGAAAGGGTGTAAAATGGCAGGACGGCGTTGAGTTTACCGCTGACGATGTCCTTTTTACCTACAAGACAGTAATAGACCCGAAGGTTGCTACTCCATATAGCAGCAATTACGGCCCAGTGGATAAGGTTGAAGCCATTGATAAATATACAGTTAAGGTGACATACAAGGAGCCATTTGCCCCTGCACTTGAGTCCTGGGGAATGGGGATAATTCCAAAACATCTCCTTGATGGCAAGGACATAAACACCGATGAGTTCAACCGCAGACCAATTGGGACAGGGCCTTACAAGTTAAAGGAATGGATTACCGGGCAGAGGATAGTCCTTGATGCCTATGATGATTATTTTGAAGGTCGGCCCAATATAGATAGCTATATTGCCAGGATAATACCTGATGAGGCAACCATGTTCCTTGAGCTTAAGACATTCGGCATTGACTATATGGGACTTACACCAAACCAGTACAGGATTCAGACAGACAACAGTTTCTTTAAAAAATACTTTCAGAAATTTAGATACCCTGCCTTTGGCTATACTTATCTTGGCTATAATCTCCTTGACCCGATGTTTGCAGACAAGAGGGTAAGGCAGGCCATAAGCTATGCTATTGACAAAAAGGCCATTATTCAGGGCGTTCTGCTCGGGCTTGGAACACCGTGTACAGGGCCGTTTCCACCCGAGTCATGGGCATACAACAAGAATGTAAAAGACTATGAGTATAGCCCTGATAAAGCAAAGGCGTTGTTAAGGGAGGCAGGATGGCATATGGGTAAATCAGGTCTTCTTGAGAAGGATGGAAGGCCTTTCTCCTTTACAGTTATAACAAATCAGGGCAATGAGGAGAGGCTCAGGGCAGTGCAGATAATCCAGCAGAATCTCAGGGATATCGGCATAGAGATGAGGATAAGACAGCTTGAATGGCAGACCATGCTCCATGATTTTATAGACAAAAAGAGGTTTGAGGCTGTAATCCTCGGATGGGCTTTATCGAGAGACCCTGATCTCTATGACCTTTTTCATTCGTCAAAGACAAAGGAAGGAGAGTTCAATTTTGTCTCATACAAGAATCCAGTGGTGGATAGGCTCCTGCTTGAGGGCAGAAGCACATTCGATATGGAAAAGAGAAAGGCTATCTATCATAAAATCCACGCTATCCTTGCCGAGGACCAGCCCTATACATTCCTCTATGTCCCGGATGCAATCCCGATACTGCATAAAAGATTTAAGGGCGTAGAAAAGGCGCCAATCGGCATCTGGTATGATTTTATCCACTGGTATGTGCCAAAGAACGAGATCGATTGGTATAAGTAGAACACAGGCTATTCCCTCAATCCCGATTTCCCAAACCTGGCCTTTAGCTCATTGTATATATCAGTAAGTCTTATATCCTTCTCTACCATCAGGACCATCGAGTGAAACCAGAGGTCTGTCAGCTCATATATCAGGGCATTCCTGTCCTGATTCATTGCGACAACCGCCTCCACAGCTTCTTCGCCAACCTTTTTTGCTATCTCCTTATCGCCTTTCCTGAAAAGGCCTGACACATAGGATGCCTCCCTGGGGTTTTTCTTTCTGTCCAGTATCACATCGTATACGGCATCGAGTATGGGTTTTTTATAAACCTCCTCTGCATTGAATGTTTCCTTTGCTGTTTCCTCACCTTTGATATTCCTGTAGAAACAGCTTCGGTGTCCTGTATGACATGCCCCTTTGCCTAACTGCCTCACCTTTATAAGGAGGGCATCCTCATCACAATCATAGAGTATTTCATCTACCTTCTGGATGTGCCCTGATGTCTCACCCTTCATCCAGAGCCTTTTCCTCGACCTTGACCAGAAATGTGTATTGCCTGTCTCGATTGTTCTCCTAAGGGATTCCTCGTTCATGTATGCCATCATCAGTACCTCGCCGTCCTCGGAACTCTGGATAATAGCAGGTATAAGACCCCTTTCATCAAATCTCAGGTTTTTTATAATATCCTCCATAAACCCTCCATTGTATCTTATTTAAGTTCAATCTAATAGGTTAACAGGTCAGATGCAGCAATGCAATTACCTTCTTGTCCTTAGGCATATTATTAAATAACTCTACTGCCTTCCCTGTCCTTTCGACATGCACAACTATCCCTTTTGATTTTACAAAGTTCAGCGTAGCCTCAGGAACCCTCATAACACCTGAATAACCCGTGCCAATTATAACTATATCAGGCTTCTCACTTATAGCATCCGCTATGTCTTCAACCTGCAGATAATGCCCTTCCTTCCGCCACCACGATGGATCAACTTTGTCAGGGTAGATGATGACATCAGAGGTGTAGGTCTTTCCGTCAACCGTAATTTTGCCGAATGAATAATGGGTAATTTTCATACCGATAAAAACCCTTCTTGACCGCGATTAGTTTTCCTTCTCGATGCAGTTTGCGTATAGCTCTCCATGTGTCTCAATGTTTCAGCTTACCTTTACCTTTCTCTGCTGCTCGAACATCTCAATAATCTCCTTGACCGAGTTCGCATCCTCAGGCTTTTTATCCTCACGCAGGAATCCCACTGCCCTTGGAAATCTCAGGGCATAGCCAACGCCCTCCTTATCCCTCCCTGCTGTATGGGTTGGGGAGCGGGTAATCTCATCAGCAGTTACTGTCACAACATATCTTGGTTCTACCCATACATCTGCCTCCATAACAGAGTCAACCCTCGGGTGTCTATGCGGAATAGCAATCCTGTCGAGCATCATCTTCAGCTCTGTGAATTCCTCCTCTGAAAACCCGGAGCCGACCTTGCTTACTGTCCTGAATGTATCTGTTTTCTCATCATAGACTGCACCTAAAAGAGCGCCTACACCGAATCTCGCCCTTGAGCCTTTTCCTCTGAAATATCCAACTATGCAGACATCTATCGTATCTGAGAGTTCACCCCTGTAGCTCCTCTTTAATTTTATCCAGTTAAAATTCCTGCTCCCTGCAGCATACGGCGCATCGAGCCTCTTTGCAACAACACCTTCAAGCCCCCGTTCAACAGCCTCTTCAAAATATTTTGCGATGTCCGCTGGCCTGTCTGTGATAAAAAGTTCAGACGGCTCTATTACAGTGTTTTTCTTGATCAGCCTTTTAAGCCTCTCACGCCTTTCACTGAAAGGCCTCGGCGTATAGTCCTCGCCATCTGCATAGAGGAGGTCAAAGGCAAAGAACCTGAGCGGGTATTCCTTTGCAAGCTCTTCAATCCCATGTTTCCTTTTCCTCTGGATGGTTATCTGAAATGGGAACAATTCACCTGTTGCCTCGTTATATGCAAGGGCCTCCCCTTCGATAATTGCGGTCTCTGCCTGTATGAAATCCCTTGTCGCCTCCCTGATCTCAGGGAACATATGCGTTGTCCTTTCAAGGTTTCTTGAGAACATCTCGATATGCTCTTTGTCCTTGTGTATCTGAACCCTGAATCCATCGTATTTTGCCTCAACAGCAGCCTTCCCAATCTTCTGTATTATCTCTTCTGAGGAAGGGAGCCTTTCACACAAGGCCATTCTTATGGGATAGCCGACCTTTACATGAAATCTCTTGACGCCCTCTATTGTATCCTTAAGCAAGGTCTTTGCAACAAGGCCAAGGTCTGAGCACAGGTTATATGCCCTCTCAAGCGCAGGTCTTAATGCCCTGTCACCCTGGGACAGGGCAAGGGCCTCAAGGACTGTTGGGTCTCCTATGCCAAGACGCAGACGGCCCAGGACAAAGCGGGCAATATATTTTGCCTCTTTTGAGGAGACTCCCTTTAAAAGGGCGGATAAAAGCCCGACCTTCTTTTCGACGCTGCCTGCCCCTGATGTCTCTGCAACCATCAGGAGTTCCTTATATACCTGTTCTACAGGGAGGTTATGCCCCTTTGTCTTTATGAGCTCACCAGCCGTTTCTCCGAGGTCGCCGCTGCGTCTGAATACATCCTCAACCTTTTTTGTTGGCGTATTCGATGCATCTGAGATTGCCCTTATCAGGAGTTTTTCAGACATTCCTATCTCAAGGCCGTGAAAGGGTGGAAGGAGCTGCCCCTGGCTTAGATAGATTATCTTGTCTATCTCCTTTGCCGATGCCTCTTTAAAGAGTTCGGCAAGTATATCAAACATCTCCAGGCGTTTTGTTGTCTCTTCAAGCCGCTCAAAATATTCAACAAGTCTTAGAAATCTCATCTGATCAAAATCCTCTCATTTTGGTATCCATACCCTGTCTTTGTCGATTATATGTTCTATGTCCCATCCCCTCCCGTGCATCTCCCTTGCAATCCAACGCCTGTGGCATTTCCATGGGAATCGCTCAGCGCAGATGACTGCAGTAACCCTGCCCTCTGCAATGTCCTCAAGCATGTCTATGCCATTGCTGAATTCCTCTGTCTCTGTATATGCCTCATAGCCGCCTTTCCTAAGGCCGCCAAGCTCTTTGCCGAGATAATGATACCCTATGCCCTCTTTTTTAAGCATGACCTCAAGTCTGTCTTTTCTAAAGTGTTCTATCTTGCTTGTGGGGAATCGTCTCACATCAACAACAGATGCGATCTTATAGGCATCGAGTATCTCTATAAAGTCCTCCTCTGACCTCCTATCTGTTCCAAGGGTGTATATCCTTTTTTGATCCATCAGATGAGCCTTTTGAGTTACATTCTATCACAAAGCGGCACTAAACTATAATTTCCATGGTAACTTATATGTGCTACTGATGTGTTCATTTGTGATAATATCTAATATAGATTGTCGATAAGACTGGAATAAAGGAGGTGGGGATATGGAAATAGGGGTTCTTACAGGTGGCGGGGATGCGCCTGGCCTGAATGCAGTAATAAGGGCAATTGTAAAGACAGCTACATTTAAATACGGATTTGAGGTTATAGGTATTATTGATAGTTTTGACGGTCTTCTTACACCTACAAGGACGAGGACCCTTACACCATGGAACACAAGGGGGATTTTGTTCCTTGGAGGCACTATCCTTGGCACATCAAGCAAGGGAGATCCCTTTGATTACAGGACAGAGGGTGAAAAGGCAGGACATGACCTGTCAAGCATAGTCGTGGATAACATCAGGGATATTGGCATAGATGTCCTTGTGGTTATCGGCGGTGACGGCTCATTGAAGATCGCACATAGATTCCAGCAGTTAGGGATAAATATCGTAGGGGTTCCAAAGACGATAGATAACGACCTTATGGCAACGGATGTCACATTCGGCTTTCAGACCGCAGTTGATACTGCAACCGAGGCGCTTGACAAACTTCATACAACCGCTGAGAGCCACCATCGGGTCATAGTCCTTGAACTGATGGGAAGATATGCAGGATGGATAGCCCTTGAGGCAGGCATTGCTGGAAGCGCAGATGCCATCCTCATACCTGAGATACCATTTGATATTGAGAAGGTCTGTGAAAAGATCCTCGAGAGGAAGCGGTTGTGTTGCAGCTCAAGCATTGTTGTGGTTGCAGAAGGGGCAAGGCCGGTTGGCGGTGAGATGTCGGTTCTTGAAAGGGCTTCTGATGGCTATGCACTGAGGCTTGGCGGCATAGGCAATAAGGTCGGCGATGAGATTGCAAAGCGCACAGGCATAGATGTAAGGGTGACTGTTCTTGGTCATGTACAGAGGGGTGGTTCTCCATGTGCCTTTGACAGACTGCTTGCAACAAGATACGGGGTTGCAGCAGTTGAGCTTATAGCCAGGGGAAGATTTGGCGAGATGGTCTCTTTCAGGCCGCCGCATATCACATCTGTGCCGCTTGAAGAGGCGATAAAAGGACTTAAACTTGTTGACCCTGACGGAGAGATTGTAATGGCTGCAGAGGCCATGGGCGTCACCTTTGGAAGGTAGCATGTCTATATGATTTAAATCATTGAAGATGAATATCCCTCGAACTATACTTGTAAGCATAATAGTTTTATAACTGTCCCATGGTGAAAGGAGGAGTTATGGAGATGATAGACCTGAAAAAGCTTATAACCTTTAAGCCTGATAAACCATTCAGGGAGATGCTTTCTGACAAGCCCGAGATGAGGATTGCCCTCATGTGCCTTGAAAAAGGACAGAGGATTGAGCCTCACAAGGCCCCGATGAGGCTTTTGATGTACTGTGTTGAGGGTAGAGGGATATTTACCGTAGGCGATGAGGAGGTCGAGGCATCAGGCGGTCAATGCATACTCTGCGACCCGAATGTACCGCATGGTTTCCGGGCAGAGGATGACAGGCTTGTTGTAATGGCGGTTGTAACGCCGGCAGACTAATTGGAATAATCCTGTTAATCACAGGCGGCCTATGCCGCAGATGGCATTATGGGCTTGATGGGACATATGAGCATTCCTTCCAGATCTCCCTTGTGTGCCATCTGTCGGCATTATAGGTGAGCTGGAATAATGCCATGTGGAGCATTTCATGCCGCAGCAC
>JAJYJJ010000013.1 GCA_021789595.1 Nitrospirota bacterium
CTTAGGAAGTCCATATTGTAATAGAGATAGCCCTTGACGGTCTTATAGCTGTATTTCCGTGAGAGGAGTTCGCGTTTTAAGTCATCAAAGTTTGTTGAAGATAATTTTTTATCAGAAAATCTCCCCTCGCCCCTCTTTGCCAAAGAGGGGTTATCTTGAGATTGCTTCGTCGTTTCGCTCCTCGCAATGACAGGAGTGGATGGGTGGACTTGCAACGCAGGGTCTACCCTCACACTTATATAAAGTGCGGGGTCTATATGGATTTCTTCGCCTTTGAAGGCTAACCCCCCTTTATCCCCCCTTAATTTAAGGGGGGAATGGGGGGTTAATGTTCCATCGGTATCAGGAAAGCTCCAGTGTTTCTTATCTGGATGCCATCTGTGGCCGGGAATGGATTTAACCTTTTGAACACATATCGCGTCGTAGGGAAAGGCAACAGTAACTCTGCCAGAACTATCTTTGCCCACCACGATCTCGTTATTGCTGGTTTTGCTGACAGTCACCCCATTGTTATCCTCCATTTACGAAAATATTCTATCATCCAGTCTTAACCCCGTCAACTAAAATGCACCATGGTAAGCGTCAACAAGTATCAGGAATCATTTTTCACTGAAAATTACTGTCTACCGCAAAATTTCTAAATAAATCTTATGAACACCTCATTTGAAAGGATGCGGCCTCTTCTTGTAAGCCTCAGCCTTCCATCCGCTATCTCTATCAGGCCCTGAGCCCTCATCTCTTCTATGTCCCCTGCATATACATCCTCAAAATCCCTGTCAAGGAGGACTTTTAGCTCATCAAGCTTTATACCATCTGTCTTTCTAAGCCCGAGGAATATGGTTTCTGAGAATGCCCTGTCTACTGCAATATCCTCCCATCCATCTACAGGAGATTCCCCCTCCTTTATACACAGGATATAGCGATTGAGGTCTTTTGTGTTATAGGATCTTCTGCCTTCAAAAAATGAATGGGCACCCACGCCAACACCAAGATACTCACCCCTTTGCCAGTAATTGAGGTTGTGTCTGCATTCATAGCCTTCTACAGCAAAGTTTGATATCTCATACTGCCTGAATCCATTGTCCTGGAGGTAATCCATAGCGTATTCATACATCGATACAATAGATTCATCGTCAGGCATGATAAGCCTGCCGCTTTTTACATCCTCTGTAATTATTGTCCCTGTCTCAAGGGTAAGTTCATAGGTGGATATATGCGTAGGACACAGGCCAACTGCCTTTTCAAGGGATTTCTTCCATGCGTTAATGTCCTGTCCTGGTATACCGTAGATCATATCAATACCTATATTCTCAAAGCCTGCTTTCCTGGCCGTGAAAACAGAACCCTGTGCATCATCTGCTGTATGGATCCTTCCAAGCGTCAACAGCTCGTCATCCATGAATGACTGAACACCTATACTTATACGGTTTACACCTGCCTTCCTGAGCGAAATGAGTTTATCCTCATCTATCGTTCCTGGATTTGCCTCTATAGTGACCTCAGGGTCTTTCACAAATGGCAGATGATTGAGTATAAACTCGACAATCCCTGTAATGTCCTCCCTGTCAAGGGCAGTCGGTGTCCCGCCTCCAATATATAGGGTAGCAAAAACCTTTTCTCTGATGGAAAGCCCTGCAACCTCTTTTTTCAATGCCTTGAGGTATATGGATGCAGTTTCGGGCCTATAGGTATGCGATACAAAATCGCAGTATAGACACCGCCTCAGACAGAATGGTATGTGGACATAAAGCGAAATAGCTGGCATTACTGTTTTAAAGGCACTGTGTTTTGTTTTTGCTCCAGTGGACTTACAGTTACAGGTCCCTCATTCTGCAACGCAGGGGTATCAGCCTTACTGTCTGTGACATCCTCATATTCGGGAGGGATGATCCCCCTCCTCAGCATTATGTTGTAGATCAGCCTTGAACGATTGACAACATACCTCGAATCACTCAGGGGGTTAAATCTTATAGGATTTGACAGGACAGATGCAAGCCTTGCCGCCTCCTCAGGTCCGAGGGCAGAGGCAGGTTTTCCATAGTAGTGCCTTGATGCAGCCTCTATCCCGAAGATGCCTCCATCACCCCACTCTACCACATTCAGATACAGCTCGAGTATCCGCCTCTTTGACAGCACCCTCTCCATCCTCCATGTAATAATTGCCTCCTTTATTTTCCTCAAGGGGTTTTTTGAAGGCGATAGATACAGGTTCTTAACAAGCTGCTGCGATATGGTGCTTGCACCAAACTTGAATCGCTCTGCCTTTATATCCTTTTCAATGGCCTTCTGTATCGCATCATAGTCAAAACCCTCATGCCTCCAGAATTTATCGTCCTCTCCAATAAGCACAGCCTTTACAAGATAGGGAGATACCCTGCTTAAAGGCACCCATATCTGTTTTACCCTGTATCTTTTGCCCTCTTTCTTCCACTGCCTCTCACAGTATTCCATAAAGGCAGTCTTTCTCGGATTTACCTTCCTGAGGCTTGAGACATCTGGAAGGGTGAATATGTAAAAGGCAACGGCAAAGATCAATACAAGAGTGAAAACACATACCTTCTTCATTCGATTATTATAACCCAGAACTAATTACAGGGAAAATCAGTAAGTGCTACCTTCAGAAAGCTGCAGGGGGAGACTAAGCTTATCACCATACAAATACTGCGTGGTATTATATCGCAAGCACTTTTAGTTCATCCTCGTCTATCTGTAGCTCCTGCGCAAGCTGCTTCAGTGTAGCACCTGTCTGCTTGATTACCTCTCTGAAATATTCCTTATAACTTATATTCTTGTCCCAGCACTTGTAGAAATGTTCCTTGAGTATTACTGCAAGCCCTTCAGACGGTATCCTGTAGCCTTTCCTGGTCGCCTCCTTTTCACCTGTACTTTCAGGGATACCGATAACAACAAGCCTGTCATCAACAACTATATAGCGAATGTCATGCACAACAGGACAGCCGATGTATCGAACTTCAGCGCCGGCCTTCGTATACAGGTGGCCTATATGCAATCTATCAGGGAACTTTGGCAGAATGTATTTAACCTGCACCCCCTGCCTTGTTAATCTCTCAATGTTGTTAATAACATCCCTTGTCCTTTTCTTATCGTCTCCTGTTGGAAGCCTGCCTGTGATACACCCTATGACCTCAACCTTTGCCTCCATCATCGAATCAGTAACTGTGATAAAATACTCTTCTCGGGTAAGGATCTTTGTCGCCCTTCCCACCTCCAACAGAAGGTCTTTCCTGCCCCTACCCTCCCTGAGACTATGAAGGATGAGTATGATGGTGGCAATAAGCAGTATTGATTCGAGTATAAGAAGTCCTGTTTCGATAGTCATATTAATTCAAGTTTAAAGGATTTCAATGAGTTCAGTCAAATATCTCTGGGAGTCCTACGCCGAGCTTGCCGGCCATAAAGATTAAGATGGCTTAAAGATCCAGATAATGATGCAAAAAACCTTGACCCATATCCTCTGTAAGGTATAAGCTTAAAGGATGAAACAGTATATATTGAGACCCGAGAAGAGACAATTTGCCATAGACTATGAAAATGACCTGAATCCCGAACAGCTTGAGGCTGTGCTATGTCCTGGGGGCCCCGTACTTGTTCTTGCAGGCGCAGGCAGCGGAAAGACAAGGACAGTGACCTACAGGGTTGCGAGGCTTATAGAGACAGGCATTAACCCACAAAGGATCCTACTTATGACATTTACAAATAAGGCATCGAGGGAGATGCTTATCAGGGTTGAATCCCTTTTGCAATACGACATAAAAGGCCTCTGGGGAGGGACATTCCATCACATCGGCAACATGGTTCTCAGGCGGCATGCAGAGGAGATAGGCTATAAGAGCGGCTTTTCAATCCTCGACAGGGAGGATTCAAAAGACCTTATCGAGACATGCGCAGGAGAGCTCGGGCTTGACAAGGCACAGTGGCGATTTCCAAAAGGTGATGTGCTGCAGGAGATTGCAGGCCTGTCCTCTAACACAGAGGAGGCCATATCAGATGTAGTTATAAAGAGGTTCCCGCATTTTCTTTCCATCGTGGATGAGATTGAAGGTGTTTTGAAAAGATACAAGGGGAAGAAAGAGGCATTGAACCTCATGGATTTTGATGACCTCCTCATGAACTGGAAAAGGCTGCTTGAAGAAAAACAGGATATCAGGGAGATTTACTCTGAAAGGTTTCTCCATATCCTTGTGGACGAGTACCAGGATACAAACAAGATCCAGGCAGACATTATTGACCTCCTGACAGCCCGGCACAGAAATATCTATGTTGTTGGAGACGATGCACAGTCCATCTACTCCTTCAGGGGGGCAAATATTGAGAACATAATGGAGTTTCCAAAAAGATATCCTGATGCAAGCATATTCAAGCTGACAGCAAATTACCGAAGCACCCCTGAAGTCCTCAAACTTGCAAACCACAGCATCTCGCATAATAAGAGGCGGTTTCCAAAAGACCTGAAGGCTATAAAAGGTAATGGTGAAAAGCCAAACCTCGTCCCTCTCAGGGATGTTTTCCAGCAGGCAGAATTTGTTGCGCAGAGGGTTCTTGAACTATATGAAGGAGGCATTCCGTTCAGGGAGATGGCAGTGCTCTACAGGTCACACTATCAGTCCATGGAGCTTCAGATGGAGCTTGCAAAAAGGGGAATCCCTTTTGAGGTTCGTTCTGGATTGAGATTTTTCGAGCAGGCGCACATAAAGGATGTGGCAGCATATCTAAGGGTTATGGTTAATCCATGTGATGAACTTGCATGGATAAGGGTATTAAGGCTTGTGCCAAGGATCGGGGCTGTCACAGCACAGAGGATATGGAAGGTCATTTCAGGCAGCAGTCCGATTGAGGCCATCTTCAGCCAGGAAGTAAAAAGGGTATTATCAAGGGGCGCAGATAAGCCGTTTGGCACATTCCTAAATGTAATGAAAAGCTTGTCTGAACCACAACTCCTTTCATCCCCGTCTAAGATGATAGGCGTCGTGCTGAGGGAGGGATATGAGGAATATCTCTATTCCCGCTATCCTAATGCCCTGTCAAGGATTGAAGACCTGCAGCAGCTTTCAAGCTATGCACTAAAATACCCCTCTGTAGAGGCATTTCTGAGTGACCTTGTCCTGCTGGGCACAGTAATGGGCGAGGCAGAACCCTTTAATACGGCAGAAGAAGATATGCTTGTCCTTTCATCCATACACCAGGCAAAGGGTCTTGAATGGAGGATAGTCTTTATTATATGGCTTGTCGAAGGGAGGTTTCCATCAGCAAAATCATCAGCATCAGGGAGCGAAGAGGAAGAGGAGCGGAGGCTTTTTTATGTCGCATGCACAAGGGCAAAGGATGAGATATACCTCTGTTACCCAGAAACCTATGAGGGATGGGAGGGATTAACACTCATGAGGCCATCGAGATTCTTAAGGGAGATCCCAGTGGAAAGCTACGAGGAGTGGGAGATCGATGAACACATGTAATAATCCTGTTATTCCTCAACCTCAAATATAAAGTCTATCTCCAGGGGTGAATTCAAAGGTAATACTGAAACCCCAACAGCCACCCTGACATGCCTGCCCCTATTGCCGAATATCCCAACAAGGAGGTCAGATGCAGCATTAAGCACCCTGGGCTGCTCTGTAAAACCTTCTGACGATGATACATAGCCACTTAATTTAACACACTGTCTCACCTTATCAAGGCTGCCGAGGCTGTCCTTAAGGATGGACAGGGCATTTATGGTTATTATCCTCGCGGCATCCATTGCCTGTTCAAGACTAACATCCTCGCCTACCCTGCCCTGGTATCTCAACTGACCATTGATCATGGGCAGCAGTCCACTAAGGAAAAGGAGTTTATCCATCTTTAGCCATGGGACATATGACCCAAGTGCCTTTGGCGCTGCAGGCAGTTCGATACCCAGATCCCTGAGTCTTTCCTCTATCATATCCCCACCTTAAAAACTGCCTAAAAGTGGTAGCTTACGCTTGTATTAAAAAGCCAGGGTGCTACAAGCTGATAGCCATTTACGTGTGTATAGACAGGAAACTCGAAATCACCATGGATTTTCCAGTTCTGAGTGATATCTAGTTCAATACCAGGTGATATGAAAAGCCTCTGAAAGCCTGTATTGTCGGGATCTGATGCTACACCGCTGTCATGGCTACGGATAGAGGTTATAACCTGCACAAGCGGGACGAGTCTGTATTTTGGCTCAAGACCATCATAGTGTACGCCAAGAGATATGTTATAACTATCCCCAGGACGATAACCATCACGGTAATTCATGGCATGCCTCCACAACCCCTGTATGTACCAGCCCCAATTCCGTTGCTGTCCCATATGGTAACCTCCAAGGAGAAGGTCTGTTGTGCCGGTTCCAGGCTGGGTGTCCCTGTCCATCAAAGAAAGATGATAAGGGCCTGTAGGCAACTTCAAGCCAAAAAGAAGGGCCGTGGACATATCAGGGGAAAAGCCGGTGTACATGCCCATAAGGCGCACATCACTTAAACTCTTGTGATCGACAGAGACGATGTTACCATTATCATCGGTGGTTTTAAAATAGCGATCCCAGTAGGGAATTTCTGCCATAATACCCCAGCTCCTGTTCACCATATACTGAATGCCGAGGGTGTAAAAGCTTGTCCTTATTTCCTTATCATCGTTCAGGTCTGGACTGGCACTGCTCTGGCTATGCCAGTTTTTATTTTGATTCATGTAAGAGTACTGCATGAACATACTGAGGCCAGGCTCTGTAGCCATCGTCCATCTTGTACCAACATTAAATACACCACAGCCGCAGGCGCAGGCGAACACAGTGCTGGGTACACTAATGCTTAAGGCGACTACTATAAAAAGGATATAAACGATTAGCTTACCAATTAAGCGCTGTTTCCCATCCTTTTTCATTTTAACACCTCCATAGGGTTAAGGATATTAACATAATCAAATCCAGCAATAGACAAATTATGACTGAAGTTTAACCTCTTGGAGGATGTTCCTTTTGAAAGGCGATTAACAACGGATGAAATGTCGGATTTGAAGTTTCATGAAAACCAGTAAACCCAAATATAACAGGTTGGCATGGATGCTCATGAAGGCAAGGTATACTGGCATTTACAGACATAGCAGGCTTTGATATATGGCATGGGTCGATGACAAATATACGGACATCGCTGGTAGAATAAGAGATATTAATCGAAAAAGGGATTATTATTGAAAGTGTTAGAACAAGTAAGACGCATAGACTTATTGCCCTCATAATGGATAAGTCTAAACTATATAATATTCGAGAATCAACATCAAACTGTAATTTTAGTCTATGTTTTATATGGTATTTGTTATCCTCCTTAGTTCGTCTAACTTTTTCATCGCCATCCCGCTGTCTATGGTCTCCTCTGCCATCTTAATACCTTCCATGACAGTTTTGGCCTTACCTCCAACCAGAAGGCCTGCTGCAGTATTGATGAGTATAATATCCCTCTTTGGCCCCTTCTGTCCTTTAAGTATGGATATGGTTATCTCTGCGTTTTCCTCGGCACTGCCGCCAAGTATGTCTTCTCCGCTGGCCCTCGGTATGTTAAAGTCTTCAGGGGAGATATAGTATGTATTAACCTCGTCATCTTTGAACTCCGACACCTTTGTCCTGTCATTTATAGTTATCTCATCAAGACCATCCTCACCATGGACAACAACAGCGTGCTCTGCACCAAGATTCCCAAGAACCTGTGCCATGGTCTCGGTCATTTTATGGGTAAATACACCCAATATCTGTCTCTTTGCCCCTGCCGGGTTTGTGAGCGGACCGAGGATGTTAAAGATCGTTCTTATGCCTATCTCCCTTCGGGGACCTACAGCATATTTCATGGCAGGATGAAACATCGGGGCAAAGAGAAAACCAAAGTTGCTCTCAAACAGGCATCTTTCCACCTTATCGGGCTGAAGGTCTATCTTTATACCAAGGGCTTCAAGGACATCAGCGCTTCCTGATCGGCTCGATACTGAGCGATTCCCATGCTTTGCAACCGGCACGTCTGCTGCTGCAACAACAATGGCTGTCGTCGTGGAGATATTGAATGTATTGGACATGTCACCACCTGTGCCGCAGGTATCAACGGTTTTTGGAGGCGACTTTATCCGTGTGGCCTTCTCCCTCATTATCCTTGCTGCACCTGTTATCTCCTGTACTGTCTCACCCTTCATCCTCAGGGCAGTGAGAAAGGCAGATGTCTGGGCATCTGTTGCCCTGCCATCCATAATATCTCTCATGGCCTCTGCCATCTCTGCCTCGTTAAGGTCAATATGCTGGGTGACCATGGATATGGCTTCTTTAATCATTGATGCCTCGCATAATTCATTTCTACAAAGTTTTTCAGGAGATCTTTGCCAACAGTTGTCAATATAGACTCAGGATGGAATTGAACCCCTTCTACAATATAATACCTGTGTCTTACCCCCATTATCTCTCCCTCTTTTGTCCACGCTGTTATCTCAAGGCAATCGGGGATAGTTTCCCTTTTGATTACAAGGGAGTGATACCTTGTTGCTTCAAAGGGGTTTGGAAGAGCTTGAAATATTGTCCTGCTATCATGGTATATCATCGATGTCTTTCCGTGCATGAGTCTTGGCGCTCTGATAATCTCGCCGCCAAATGCAGCCCCAATTGCCTGATGTCCGAGGCATACACCGAGTATAGGGATTATGCCTGAGAATTCTCTTATGACCGAAACCGATATGCCTGCCTCTTTTGGCGTGCATGGGCCTGGCGATATGACAATCCTGTCAGGCCTCAGCTTTTTTATCTCTGGTATTGTAATCTTATCGTTTCTAAATACTCTTATATCCTCTCCAAGCTCACCGAGATATTGGACGAGGTTATAGGTAAAGGAATCATAATTGTCTATCATCAATAGCATAGCTCAACCATTAACTTTCATTTAGGCCTTTTTCTGCCATCTCTATCGCCTTCATCATTGCCATTGCCTTGTTCACTGTTTCCGTATACTCCTTTTCAGGATCAGAATCTGCAACTATACCGGCGCCAGCCTGGATATATGCGATGCCGTCTTTTATTATTATAGTCCGTATTGTTATACACATGTCCATATTTCCTGTATAGCTCAGGTATCCGACTGACCCCGCATATAGACCTCTTTTTGTGGGTTCAAGCTCCTCTATTATCTCCATTGCCCTTATCTTTGGTGCACCAGAGACGGTGCCTGCTGGAAAACATGCCCTTAACACATCAAAGATATCCATTCCCCTTTTCATATTACCTTCAACATTGCTTACAAGGTGCATAACATGACTATACCGCTCTATACCCATAAGTTCGGTTACTTTTACAGAGCCTGTCTCAGCTACCCTTCCAACATCGTTTCTTCCGAGGTCAACAAGCATTATATGCTCTGCTATCTCCTTTGGATCAGCCTTCAGCTCTTTCTCAAGGGATATGTCCTCATCCTCAGTCGCCCCTCTTTTCCTTGTCCCGGCAATAGGCCTTAGTATAATCTTTTCATCCTCAACCCTCACAAGGATCTCGGGTGATGAGCCTATAAGGGTTATATCGCCTGCATCGATATAATACATGTATGGCGATGGATTTATTACCCTTATGGCCCTGTATATGTCAAACGGGTGAGAGCTAACAGGGCTTTCAACCCTCTGGGAAAGGACGACCTGCACTACATCTCCGGACATGACATATTCTTTTGCCTTTTCTACCGCAGCCGTGAAGGATTCCTTTTTGAAATTCGAGGTAAAACCTGAGCTAATAAGACCCTTCTTCCCTTTCTCTATCTTCACCGTCCCTTCAAGTTTCTTCACAATGGCCTCTATCTTTTCCTTTGCCTCATCATATGCCTGTCTTGGGTCTTTCCCATCTATATGGGCATTGGACACGACCTTTATCTTCTGTGAAAGACTGTCAAAGATAATCATTGTATCCGTTAGCATAAAAAAGATATCAGGTGCGCCTATCCCTTTATGACCATAATCTGGAATGCCCTCAAAGAACCTAACGGCATCATAGCCGATATAGCCAACAAAACCTCCGAAGAATCTTGGAAGGTCATGAATCTTAACAGCCCTGTAATTGTTCAGTATCTTTTTTATGACCTCAAGGGGGTCTCTATCAAATGACTCCTTTGTCTTCTTACCGTTTTCTATACTCTCTACATCGTTACCAGAGACCCTTATAATCATGGAAGGGTTTGTCCCGATAAAGGAATACCTTGCCCATTTCTTACCTCCAACAACGCTTTCAAGAAGGAATGACGGACCTTCAGCGGTTTTCAGGTATGCTGATACAGGGGTTTCAAGGTCTGCAAGGATCTCTCTGTAAACAGGGATCAGGTTGCCCTCTAATGCCTTTTGCTCAAATTCTTTGAAATCAGGATAAAACATAGGGCTATTTTAGAATAATCTTTATCTGTTTATCAAATGTCGAAACCAGAGAGTTACTGTAATATTGAAAAGAAACCGCGCTCTATATCTATTAGGTGCTCTTCTTGAATATGGCTATATAGGGTAGGTTCCTGAATTTATTGTCATAGTCCAGGCCATAGCCAACTACAAACTCATTTGGTATCTCAAAACCAACATAATCAATGGGGACATCTACAACCCTTCTTTCTTTTTTATCAAGCAGTACGCATATCTTTAAAGAATTCGGCAGTCTTGAAAGGAGCATCTCCCTTACATAATTCAGGGTTATCCCTGTATCTGCAATATCCTCTATGAGAAGCACATTCCTTCCCTTTACATCCTCTCTCAGGTCTGCATGTATCTTGACCTGTGCTGATGTATCTGTCTTTATGTAGCTTGAGGCAATTATAAAGTCAACAGTCATCGGAACCTTTATGGCCCTTACAATATCTGCAAAGAAGATAAACGCCCCCCTGAGGATACATACAGCGATAAGGACCTGACCTGCATAGTCTGCCGAGATCTTACTGGCAAGCTCCTTTACCTTATCCTGTATCTGTTCGACAGTAAACATTGGTCTACCAATAATCATAGATTATTCCTCCCTTTCAAAATATCTAACATCTTCCAACATAGAAATCTTATACCATTTTATCCTGCATATGGCAAGAGGAAAAATGCTCCTGCCAAGATTTTTCTGAAGATTGCAAATCTGCTATTGACTTTTTTATTTTACAAATCCTATACTTCACCACGCCTAATTCCTAAAACAGGAAGCGGGGGAACCAATTATCGGGGTTAACGCCTATGGCGGGGGCAACTCTTTAAGCCCTAACCCGTCAGCTAACCTCGCAGGCGTTTAAAGAGGAGAAAACAATACGATTAGACTAACAAGTTAAATATGCAGAGGAACTTTTAGTGTATTAAGTTCCTCTTTTATTTTGACAAAATGGACAGGACAGAGGATTCTACAACAAAGCAGGTTGAATTAAGGCGGGATGTAACGGTCTGGGGCTCCTTTATGTGGGGCTATGCAGATGTCGGCGCTGATATATACGCGGCCCTTGGCCTTGTCATGGCAGCAGCCCAGGGCGCAACAAACCTTGCCTTTGCCATGGCAGGGATGGTATATATAATGATAGGACTTGCCTATACCGAGTTAGCCTCCGCATATCCTGTTGCAGGCGGTGGGCAGTATTTCACTATGAGGGGGCTTGGAGATTTCTGGGGATTTCTGACAGGTTCAGCCCTGCTTCTGGATTATACCATTGACATTGCACTGTTTTCTGTTGCCTCAGCAGGCTATATCAATTTCTTTATGCCGCATATATTCGGCTTTGGCCCTGAACACTTCAACATAACGATAGGCCCTCTCAAAAACATCAATCCCCTGTGGTGTGCTGAGTCGCTAATACTCATTGCTTTTCTCATCTGGCTGAATATAAAGGGCATGAGGGAGTCTTCATTATTCAATGAGATAATCGGCGCAGTAGATATACTGACAGAATCAAGCATTATCATTATCGGCTTTCTTTTCGCATGGAAACCCGAGCTGCTTGCACATCAATGGAGGTTTGAGTTTCCTACACTGAGCAATTTTATGTACGGTTCATCGCTTGCAATAATATCGTTTGTCGGCCTTGAATCCATATCCCAGGCGGCCCAGGAAACAAGAAGGCCTGCAACCATCATACCGAGGACATCCATAACCTTAATATTCACAGTATTCATCTTTGCAACCGCATTTTCAACCCTCGGTCTTGGCATACTTCCATGGCAGAGTTTCAGGGAAAATATGGGAGACCCTGTTGCACTTCTTGCCCATAACATACCCATAATAGGCATAATAGCAGGGCCGTTTGCAGCCATCCTTGGTGCTACTATCCTTTTGATCTCAGCCAATTCAGGCGTTATGAGCGCATCAAGGCTGACATACTCCATGAGCAGGTTTCACCTTATAAGCAACTGGTTTGACGCAGTCCATCCAAAATTCAGAACCCCTGTAAGGACGATACTGATCTTTTCGATGATCGGTGTGGTGCAGACAATACTCTCTTTCCTTACACCAAGCGCCATGGATACCCTTGGAAACATGTATGCCTTTGGCGCAACAACAGGATATACCCTCGTCTTCATTGCACTCATAAGGTTAAGGATAACCGACCCATACACGCCACGGCCTTACAAGATGCCGCTTAACATCAAGATGAATCTGAGGGGCAAGAGGATTGACTTCCCTGTCCTCGGCATTATAGGTATGCTCGGCGTTTCAACCATCCTCTTTGAGGTTATTCTTACACATAAGATAGGCCGCATCGCTGGCCCGTCCTGGGTAATCCTCTGCCTGATCTACTATGCCTGGTATAGAAGGAAACAGGGGCTGCCTGTATTTAAGAGCGCACATAGAGAGTGGGAAAACGAACAGATCGCCGTCCTCACCTCCGCTGAAGAGTATGACCTTGTTGAGGAATATAAGATTGCCCTTGCAGATAGGGATAAGAAGGTGAAGCATGAGAAACAATAGGCATATCCCATTCATTGAGTATTTCAAGGCCTTCAACAGCTTTCTTTTTATTATCCTTGGCGGGGTGATAATCTTGCATTCGCTTTTCTCGGTTCCAACAGTCCCTGCTGTGCTGGCCGGAGGCAGTTTTCTGGGTTTTGGCATCTACAGGATTAGATTTGTTATACGGTATATCAAGGGCCTAAGGACATGAACTATCAGATATCTCCATTAGGTGTTGTCATCGCTGCTGCCTTTGCCATAGCTATGGGTAGCCTGCTCTGGTGGATGCTCAAGCTTCCGCCATATATTCCGGCTGCAGCAGCAAAGGCAAGGAGGGGGGTTGGTGCGCTAAGGAATATCCTTGTGCCAACAGTGGGCCTCCCATGTTCTGAGAGGGGCATTGAAATGGCATGCAGGCTTGGCCAGGAACAGAAGGCAACTATCCACCTCATATATGTTATAGAGGTTTCCAGGACCCTTCCACTCGATGCACCAATGCCTGAGATTGAGCCTATAGCAAAGGACGCCCTGAAAAGGGCAGAGGAGATTGTTACATTGAGGGGGTTAACTCCTGTAAGTGAGATAAGGAGGGCAAGGATTGCAGGTGAGGAGATTATAAGGGTCGCAAAGGATATCGAGGCTGACATTATAGTGATGGGTATACGCACAAGCATAAGCATGACAGAGCATATTATTGGCAGGACATCTGAGATTGTAATGCGAAGGGCGCCATGCGAGGTATTGATAGATAAACTCCCTGGAGAATAGGAGGATTTATGAGAATAGTCATCCTTGGCTGTGGAAGGGTTGGTTCAAGGCTTTCTAACAGCCTTTCAGCAGAAGGACACACAGTGGTTGTTATAGACAAAGATGTAGAGGCATTCAGACGGCTTAATGAAAGACTTTCATTTAAAAGGCTTGCAGGTGCGGCCTTTAGTGAGAAGGTCATGAAACAGGCATTTGCAGAGGCAACGGATATGTTTATAGCCGTTGCTGATAAGGACAACATAAATATAATGGTTGCGCAGATTGTAAAGAACCTCTATCATGTTCCGCGCATTCTCCTAAGGGTTCAGGACCCTGTGCTTGCAGAGCTGTATAATGGATTGGGCATGGAGGCTGTGTGTCCGACAGAGCTTAGCCTATCAGAATTTAAAAAACTTGTGGCAGCAGTATAGAAGGTCACAAAGGCAGGAGGCGATAGATGTATATAATAATAGTTGGGGCGGGTAAGGTCGGTTACAACCTCGGAAAGTTTTTGCTTAGCCAGGGGCATGAGATTATGCTTATTGAAAATGATAAATCAAAGATGGATAACCTGACCTCTGAATTCAGCGAGAATGTGGTATTTGGCGATGGGACATCGCCCGAGGTTCTCACATCTGCAGGGATTGCAAGGGCAGATGTAGTGGTTGCTGTTACTGGAGAGGATGAGGATAACCTTGTTGTGGGCCAGATAGCAAAGCTCATATTTGTTGTGCCAAAGACCATTGCAAGGGTAAATAACCCGAGGAATGAGGCCATATTCAGCAGCCTCGGTATCGACGCTACTGTAAGTGCAACAAGGATGATAAACTGCCTTATCGAGGAACAGGTCAGGGCCGGGGATATGGTTCCCATCCTGACACTTAAGGGAGGGGATGTAGAGATAGTCCAGGTTGAGTTGACAGAGAAGTCCCCCATAGTTGGCAAGAGGATAATGGATATTTCTCTTCCTGAAGACTCGCTCTTTATCTCAATAATAAGGAATGATGATGTCTTGATCCCCAAAGGCGATACAGACTTCAGGGTTGAGGATAAGATTATTGCCCTTGTGAAAAAAGAAAAGGAACAGGAATTGAGGAAGCTCTTATAAAGCTATCCCCATAAATGACATGCGACTACTCTGCCTCTTACCTCTCTTAACTCAGGCACGACCGAACTACAGGGTTCAAATCTCTTCGGACATCTCGGGTGAAAAGGACATCCAGGAGGGATTTCCACATGGCTTGGCACATCCCCCTCAAGTATAATCCTCATAGTTTTTCTTTCAGGGTCAGGCCGGGGAACTGCTGAGATCAGGGCGGCTGTATATGGATGAAAAGGCACTGGAAATAGTTCCTCTGTCTTTCCGAGTTCTACTACTTTTCCAAGGTACATTACAGCCACTGTATCGCTAAAGTGCCTGACCACCTCGAGGTTGTGGCTTATAAAGAGAAAGGATATATTTGAGGATGTGCGGAGTTCATCAAGGAGGTTTATTATCTGGGCCTGTATGGATACATCAAGTGCAGAGGTGGGCTCGTCTGCAACGATGAGCATGGGGTTAACCGCAAGTGCCCTTGCTATACATATCCTCTGCCTCTGTCCTCCGCTAAATTCATGGGGATAGCGGTAAAGCGCATCGCTGTCCATTCCAACCTTGTTCAGCAGCTCAACAACCTTCTCTTTTAACGCCTTACCACTGACAATCTTATGCACTATAAGTGGCTCACCAATTGCATCTATAATCCTATGTCGTGGATTAAGGGATGCAAATGGATCCTGAAATATTATCTGGAGCTGCCTTCTTATCCTGAGAAGCTCGGACCTTGATGCCCGAGTTATGTCCACTTCATTGAAATATACATGGCCATCTGTTGGCTCTATCAGCCTCAGGACAAGCCTTGCAAGGGTAGATTTTCCACAGCCGCTTTCTCCAACGACTGCGAAGACCTCGCCCTGGTTTATGGAGAAATCCACTCCATCAACCGCCCTTGACAGCCTTTTGGCCTTTAATAGACCTCCTTTTACGGCAAAGTGTTTTTTAAGCCCCTCCACCTTTAAAAGACTCATAATAGCCTTGCCCTTATACAGCGGCTTAGATGAGCCTGTTCTACGGGTTCAAGCCCTGGTTCTCTTTCAACACATTCATGAATAGCATACCTGCATCTCGGTGCAAACTTGCATCCAGGCGGAAGCTCTGATGGCCTTGGAACCTGCCCTGGAATCGGCCTTAGAGCCTCACCCCTACCCCTTGGAAGGGAGTCAAGAAGTCCTATGGTATATGGGTGCCTTGGCCCTCTAAAGATCTCCCTGACATCTGCTAACTCAACAATCCTTCCAGCATACATTACCGCAAGCCTTGTTGCCCATTCCGCAATAATTCCGAGGTCATGGGTTATAAGCAGCATTGCCATCTTTTTGCCCTCTACAAGGGTATTAAGGAGATCAAGTATCTGGGCCTGTATGGTAACATCGAGGGCAGTAGTTGGCTCGTCTGCTATCAACAGGGAAGGGTTACACGCAATAGCCATCGCAATCATAACCCTCTGCCTCAACCCGCCGCTCATCTGGTGTGGATATTCCTTTATCCTCAACTCAGGCGACGGCATCCTGACAGACCTGAGGAGTTCAACCGCCTCTGTCATTGCCTCTTTTCTTGACAGACCCCTATGTGTGATTAAGACCTCTGCTATCTGATAACCCACGGTGAACACGGGGTTGAGTGATGTCATTGGCTCTTGAAAGACCATGGATATATCCTTTCCCCTTATCCTTCGCAGATCAGCCTCAGATTTTGTAATCAGGTCTTCCCCGCGGAAGATAATACTGCCTGTGAGTTTAACATTATGAGGCAGCAGCCTCAGGATTGAAAGGGCTGTCACAGTCTTTCCGCATCCGCTTTCTCCTGCAATGCCAAATACCTCAGCGTCGTTGACAGTAAAATGTATATCAGAGACAACATCCAGTTCAGTATCGCCCTGTAAAAAAGATATCCTCAGATTATTAACCGATAAAAGGGGCATGCCTCTATACCTTAATGGTCTATCAGGCTTAATAGCATATAACAAGGATAAGATAGATAAAGTGGATGTCTTTGAGGGATTAGGAGGGCTATCACTCTTCCTGTTTCTTCATAAGCCTTAGATAGAGCTTTGCGTCTTTTAAGTCGGGGTTTCTCCTCAATGCCTCTTCCCACTCTTCTATTGCAAGCCCCGTAAGACCCTGACTATAGTAGGTTACACCGAGATTGACCCAGGCAGGACCATAATTGGGATTTATCTCCTTGGCCTTACTGAACTGTATAATGGCATCTTCATGAAGGCCCTTATTCCTCAACGCTATCCCTAATTTCGTAAGGACATCTGCAAGCATTGGTGAAAACCTTAATGCCTTGTTGTATTCCTCTATAGCCTCATCGTTCAGCCCAAGCTCAAGGTATATGTTGCCTAACTTGTAATGCTCATTGGCAAGTTTACCAGCAGTGAAAGGGTCCATGGTCGTTGGCGTTGGGTGCACTATCTGCGCTGCCTTTGAAAGAATATCCTGTGCGCGTTTGAATTCTCCAATGTCATTGTATGTTACAGCGAGATTGAGCGACACCTCTGTATATCTCGGATTGATCCTTAATGCCTCTTCGAAATGGTGTATTGCCTTATCAAGCTCACCCTTCTGATGGTATATAATGCCGAGTTTGTTATGGACATCAGCATAGTTCGGGTTTGTCTTGATTATATCTAAAAGCAGTGCCTCTGCCTCATAATACTTACCGCTTTCAAACAGTTCATTGCCTAACTGATAAAGTTCAAGAGTCCTGCTGTCCAATTGCGTTTCCCTCTTCGGGTAGAACAAGATGTATGTTCTGCTTGTTGACTATAAGAAAGCCTGCCTCATGACAGAGCTGCTCGTCTTTCATAGAAAATACCTTTGCATCTGTAATCACCACAAAAGAGCCTTTCTCAGAACCTCCATAGAGGCGATTGAAATAATCTATGAGCCTCCCTTTCACGGGGAGATGGACATATCCTGTTATCTTATAGTACTGGGTTATGAGGGTAACCCCCATTTTTTCTGTTGGTGCCTGTAGTGCCCTTTGCATCCTGACAAAAGTATATGAGAAGACATCCACTTTGTCAAGTGGTTGGTGAACAGGTAAAAAATGAACTACAAACAAAAAATGGACAATTGACATCCTGTGGTTTTTAGGGTATGGTTATATATACTTTTTAGGAGGTCATAACTGAATTGGAAGATGTTGGCCGTAGAATGGCAAAACGCATTACGGTGAAGAAGGAGATTGTTGTTAACGGCAGCATCAAGGCCTTTGCCGCTGACATCAGCGAGGGCGGGATGTATATATTCACAACGCAAGAATTTCCACAAGATTCTGATATAACCGTTGAGTTTACACTCAAACAAGGGGAACAACCTGTCAGGCTTAAGGCGCATATCCTGTATTCTCATGGCGGCATGGGATATGGTGTGAGCTTTGTTGATGCAGCAGAAGATGCTATAGTATGCATAAAGGACTATATCAACAGCCAGTCTGAAGAGGCATTGAAGGCAGAGGCCGTTATGCAGAAGAAGGTATTGATAGTAGATGACTCAGAGCAGGTCCGCCGCATGTTTAAAAACAGCCTTCTTTTAGAGGGATTCTATGTGACGGAAGCGGCAAATGGCATTGAAGCCGCAAAGATCCTGTCCAGGGAAAGGCCTGACCTTATTGTCCTTGACCTATTTATGGAAGGCATGGATGGTTATAAACTCCTTCAGTTTATACGGTTGAATCCAGACTGGCATGACATCCCTGTAATTGTGCTTTCTGCCAGGGGGCTGCCTGCGGAGATAGAGAAGGCCATTGCCATCGGCATAGATGACTTCCTTGTGAAGATGAGCACAACACCCAAGAAACTCATTGAAAAGATAAGGGAGGTCTTGAAGAAAAGATACGGCTGATTATCTCTTTGTATAAACACAGGCAGGTTACATCAGTCCTTCCTTCCCCCGACGACCTCTTTGCCCGACGACCTCTTTGCCCAGACGACCTCTTTGTATGAGTAGATAAATGCAGGTAAGGCAATAGCAATCATAAAAATGGCGATGACTGTATAATCCGACTTAATTGGAATCACCTTATCAATCCCCACGATGGTTATGAGACCTGCGACCATAAAAAGGAGCCCGCCAAAGAACAATGTGCGTCCGCCTGTCTGACTTCCAACCCTTCTGATGTCTTCCTCTGTAAGGGAGCCTATCAATTTTAAGGATACACCAAATAAAGCACCTACAATGATAAGCATCAACATTGTGCCGAGCCCGAACAGAAGTCCTGGCAAGAATCCAAGCCATGCATTTGGCATCGCAGGTGCTGCAACTGTATTTATAAATAATGCAAAGCTGCCAAAACCAAATCCTGCTATAAATCCATGGATGAGGGTCCATTTAACAGGAAGTACTGTGACAACCGGTTGGCAGGGTTCACAACTTCTGCTCAGTATATGTGGTGTATGCTCCATATCCTTTGCATTGTCATGGTGATGTCCTAAAATATGCAGGTGAGGATAGCGGTTTTTTCTGAGTACAAATGCACCCGCAGCTACCATTACAATCCCCACAATTAAATAGATATACTGGTTTATAGATCGCAGAAAAGGAGCAAGGGCAAGATAAGAAAGTTCAGAGATGATCATACGCTGGGTGGTAAAACCTATCGAAAAATATAGACCTGATCTCAGACCACCCTTGCCGCTACCGCTACTAATAGCGTAGCTGAATATTATAGGCCATGTATGTTCATCAGGTATTATCCCATGTAAGATCCCGAATAGAAATGAATATACAACCGCTGTAATTGCATTCATAAACTTCCCCCTTCTGATGAACCTCTCCGCAGCAAGCTACCAGATGTCTAAAATCAACACCCTTCCCTACTCGCACATCACCTTTAATTCTTTTATCTTCTTGCTCAGGGTATTCCTGTTTATACCAAGCAGCCTTGCCGCCTTTATCTGGTTGCCATTGGTTTCCTTTATGGCTATTGTAATAAGTGCCCTCTCTACCTCGCATATAACGGTGTCATACAGGTTGACCCCTTCTGCCTTTGATATCCCTTTCATGAAACCCTTCAATCTTTCCTCGAGGAATCCATGTATTGATATAAAGGGTTTTTTGTTTGTCGCAATATCCTCAAGCCTTATCACAGAACCCTGTGACAGGATTGATGCCCTCTTGATTGTGTTTTCAAGCTCCCTGACATTGCCGGGCCAGTTATACTCAACAAGGTAATCCTCCACCTCTTTTGAAAGCCTCTTCGGTGCGGTTCGTAACTGTTGTTCTGCTGCCTTGAGAAAATGTTTTGCAAGCGGGATGATGTCTTCTTTTCTTTCCTTGAGCGCTGGGAGTTTTATCTGTACCACATTAAACCTGTAATAGAGGTCTTCCCTGAATTTTCCTTCTTTGATCGCATACTCGAGGTTTTTGTTTGTAGCACCCATGATCCTGATATCTACATTTAATGGCTTATTGCTTCCAAGCGGTGTAAACTCGCCTCCGTCAATAACCCTGAGGAGCTTTGCCTGAAGGTTTATATCCATCTCGCCAATCTCATCGAGGAACAGCGTTCCGCCATTGGCTGCCTCTATCTTCCCAATCCTTTTGTCAGATGCACCTGTAAATGCCCCCTTCTCCCAGCCAAAAAGCTCTGCCTCCAGCAGGTCTTTGGGAATGGATGCGGCATTTATCGCAATGAATGGCCCTTCTGCCCTCAGGCTGTTGTGGTGAATGGCCTTGGCAACAAGCTCTTTGCCTGTGCCGCTTTCTCCAAGGATTAGCACTGTTACATCCTTTGGTGCAACCCTCCCTATTGCCTTGAAGACCTTCAGCATTGCCTGGCTGCTGCCTATCATCTGCGGCGGTTCAAGCTCCGAGACCTTTGCCCTCAGCTTCTGAAGCTCCTTTTTCATTGCCCATTCCCCGAATGCCTTATCAACCAGTATCTTGAGTTCCTCAATATCAAAGGGCTTTTCCAGGTAGTCATATGCACCTTTTTTGATTGCCTCTATGGCGCTGTCCATCCTTCCATGGGCGGTTATTATAATTACAAGGCTGTCAGGGGAAATGCCCTTTATCTCATCAAGGACATGAAGGCCATCCATGTCAGGGAGCTTTAGATCAAGAAGGATGAGAGGGAATTTTTCACCAATAAGTCCGATGCCCTCTACCGCCTTCATTGCTGTTGTCACCTTATAGCCCTTTGATTTAAGGGCCTTTTTTACCACCCATACAATCCCCTCATCATCATCAATGAGCAGGAGCCTTTTATCCACAGTCAATATTGCCTCCTTCTTCTTTATAAGATTCTTTATAAGAATGGTATATACACCTTAAATGTTGTGCCTGAGCCCATCTCGCTTTCAACCTTTATCATGCCTCCATGGTCTCTGATAATCTTCTTTGAGATTGAAAGACCGAGACCTGTGCCTTTTATCTTATCTGTATAAAATGGGAGAAATATCTGTTCAAGCCTGTCTTTTGAAATACCTGTGCCCTCATCGCTTACACTGACAATAGCCCATCTCTTCAGTCTTCCTCCTTCGTAGGCATACTCCTCTGAGGGTATCGTCTTAAAGGTTAGCATACCTCCTGAAGGCATAGCCTCTATGGCATTCTTTATAATGTTTATAAATACCTGCAGAAGCTTTGCCTCATCCCCTTTGACAAGGGGAAGGCTCGGGTCATAGAGCCTGAGGAGCCTTATACGATGTTTCTTAATCTCTTTTTTCAGGAGCAAGAGTCCTTCTTCTATAACCTCATGGATATTCAAAGGGCTTAGGGTTGGCCTTCTTGAGAAATCCAGAAGCTCCTGCAAAACCCCTTTCAATCTCTCCACTTCCCTCAGTATTAATTCAACGCATTCCACCCCTTCCTTATCTTTAACCCTGTGCCTTAGTATCTGCGATGCACCCTTTATGCCTCCAAGCGGATTTTTTATCTCATGTGCAATAGAGCCGAGGACTGTGCTCAAGGAATCAAGCGCTATATCATAGCCCTCGCCTTTACCCTTAAGGACCTCCCTTAAATTCAGCACAATACCGCTGACAGAGCCTTTGCTATCAAGGGAAGGAGAGGCAGTGAAATCAACAAATGTCTTCCTTCCAAGGTCCACCTCGATATCCCTCCCTGTAAAAGACCTCCCTGTCTTTAAAACCCTCTGGATTATAGGCAGGAGAGTCTGTTCGCCTGGAAATGCATTATTAAATGCCCTGCCTATGATATCCTTTGAACTCTTGGATGCCATCTCCTCTGCTGCCCTGTTGATGAGTGCAATCTTGAGGTCCCCGTCCACAAGGATTATGGCATCAAGAAGGCTGTTTATTACTCCGTCAATAATATCCATCAAGACAGAAAGGAGAAAGGACGCATTTTTAGGCGTCGGAAAATAGTTTCATGGAAATGCTAACACATAGGAAAAGGTTTTTCAATAGCAGGGAATCCCTGAATCAAACGATAATCAGGCTGTCTTCACCCTCTTGACACCTGTTACACCACTGATATTTATAAGCTTCTTTATTATCCCATCAAGCTGTTGTTTATCCGCCACCTGGAGGATGAAATTTATCCTTGCATTCTTTGTTGTGTTAGATGTAACTGCCTCTACATGGCTTATATTTACACCTGCTGCTGAGATAACGGATGTAAGGTTGGCAAGAATCCCAGGTGCATCTATAGTGTCAACATATACCCTTACAGGCTGTGTTGTATCTGCTCCCACCTCCCAACTTACATCGATAAGCCTGTCCTTATCGACTGCAAGACTTTCAAGGTTCGGGCAATCTGCTGTGTGTATGGATACCCCCTTGCCCCTTGTGACAAAGCCTACGATCTTGTCGCCAGGGATTGGAAAACAACATTTGGAGAAATGAAAGAGGATGTTGTCTACGCCTTTCATTCGTATACCGCCCTGTACCGCAGAATGTTTTTGTTCTTTCTTTACGGTCTCTACTTCGGCAGCCTTTTCAGGAATAAACCTGTTTACAACATGATGTGCTGAGAGCTTCCCATAACCGATGGCAACGAGTAGGTCCTCAAGATTGTTTATGCCAAGGTCCTTGACAATGTTGAGCGTATCCTTTGATTTAATAAGGTTCGGGCTCAGGTCGTGCTTTCTGAACTCCCTTTCAAGCAGCTCTGTTCCAAGCTCTATGCTCCTCTTCCTTTCCTCTGTCTTTATCCACTGCTTTATCCTTGTCTTTGCCCTCGGCGTTTTTACAACCTTAAGCCAGTCTCTGCTCGGCCCGTGTCCCTGCGAGGTTATTATCTCCACTGTATCTCCATTTCTCAGATGATACCTGAGGGGAACGATCTTTCCATTAACCCGCGCACCAATACACTGGTGTCCCACCTGTGTATGTATGCTGTATGCAAAGTCAATGGGCGTTGAGTCAACTGGCAGCTCCATCACATCACCTTGTGGCGTAAACACATAAACAACCTCAGGGAATATATCGCCCTTAAATATCTCGAGGAATTCCTGGGCATCAGGAAGCTCCTTCTGGGATTGAGCGAGTTCCCTTAACCATGCGAAATACTTGCTGTCCTTCTCTCGTATATGTCCCTTTTCCTTATATTTCCAGTGAGACGCAATACCTTCCTCTGCTATCTTGTCCATCTCCTCTGTCCTTATCTGAAACTCTACCTTCTCACCCTTGGGGCCGACTACAGTTGTGTGAAGGGATTGATAGAGATTTGATTTCGGCGCGCCTATGTAGTCCTTAAACCTCCCGGGCACAGGGGTCCAGAGGGAATGGATGAGGCCGAGGATTGCATAGCAGTTGGCCTTTGTATCTGTTATTATCCTCAGGCCAAGGACATCATAGACCTGTTCAAATGGAATACCCTGTTTCTGCATCTTCTGATATATGCCATAATTGTGTTTTACCCTTCCAAATACCTTTCCTGAGAGCCCCTGTTCTTTTAGCTTCTCCTCTATTATTCTCATCACCTCGTTGAGATAGCCCTCCTGCTCTTCCTTTCTCTTGGCAACCTTGCTGGCAATGTCCTCGTATACCTCTGGCATCAGGAACTTGAAGCTCAGGTCCTCAAACTCTGTCTTTAGCCAGCCTATGCCGAGCCGATTGGCAAGGGGTGCATATATTTCGAGTGTCTCAAGTGCGATGCGCTGCCTTTTGTGCTCAGGCAGATACTGGAGTGTTCTCATATTGTGCAATCTATCTGCGAACTTTATGAGTATTATCCTGATATCTTTTGCCATGGCAAGGAGCATTTTTCTGAAGTTTTCTGCCTGGGCCTCCTTCTTTGTCTTAAACTCCATCATGCTCAATTTTGTGAGGCCTTCAACAAGAAAGGCAATGTCCTTGCCAAACCTCTCTGCTATCTCGTCAACTGTGGTTGCTGTATCCTCGACAGAATCGTGCAGTAGACCTGCAGCAATGGTAATGCTATCCATCTTCATCTGGGCAAGGGTCATGGCAACAGCAAGAAGGTGTTCTGTGTATGGCCCTCCTGCAACCCTTTTTTGGTCTGCGTGTACCTTCGAGGCGAATTCGTATGCAGATTTAAGTCGCTCTGTATTGGCCTCACTATTATAAGACAGGACTGTCTTAATAAGGGTATCCAGGGTAATAGATTTCTCCTCTATAGTAGCCATTTTATATTATAACACTATCAATTCAATACTGTCTTATGGCCGCACCATCGTCCTTGACTTTACCCCATGTATTAGGGTTAAACTAATTGTTATTAATGGAAGTGATAAATGAGATAAGGGATGAGGATGTAGATCTCGGTCTACTGAAGGAGGTGCCCCTTTCCTTTTCTAAGGGGAATCTTATGATGCCCCTGAGACAGCAGGACGGCGAGATAGTTGCTGCTGTTTCTGATATCCGCGGTGTCCTTGCACTGAAGGACATTGCAAAGGCATTTAACCTCAAGCCAAGACCAATCCAGACGGCATCAGGCGTAATACTTGATGCCATAGGAAGGCTGTATGGGAGGGCAAGCACAGCAGAGGATGTCATAGGAGACCTCTCAGGTGAAGACCTTTCTATGGTAGCAACCGAGTTTGAGGCGCCAAAAGACCTCCTTGAACTTACAGAAGAGGCGCCAATAATAAGGCTTCTTAATGCACTTTTCCATCAGGCTGTAAAGGAAAGGGCAAGCGACATTCATGTAGAGCCGTATGAGAAAGAACTTGAGGTAAGATTGAGGGTTGACGGCATCTTACGCAAGGTCTTGTCACCTCCAAAGATAATACAGGAGGCACTCATCAGCAGGGTAAAGATAATGGCAAATCTTGACATTGCAGAAAAACGCCTTCCCCAGGATGGCAGGATAAGACTGCTTGTAGGCGGAAGGGACATTGACATAAGGGTCTCCATTATTCCGACATCATTCGGGGAAAGGGCTGTACTAAGACTACTTGACAGAAAACGGGGCCTTCTCAGCCTCAGCGATGTTGGGCTTTCAAAGGACAATGTCAAAAAGATGGAGGATATACTCATAAGAACAAATGGCATTGTACTTGTTACAGGGCCGACAGGCAGTGGCAAGACGACAACACTCTATGCTGCCATTAATCAGGTGAAGACAGAGGAAAAAAATATAATAACCGTTGAAGACCCTGTGGAATACCAGTTAGAGGGTGTTGGCCAGATCCAGGTAAATCCAAGAATCGGCCTTAACTTTGCATCAGGGCTGAGGTCTATAGTAAGACAGGACCCCGATATCATCATGGTTGGTGAAATCAGGGATTCAGAGACAGCAGAGATCGCTATACAGGCGTCTTTGACAGGTCATCTTGTCCTTTCTACGCTGCACACCAATGATGCGCCAACTGCCCTTACAAGGCTGCTTGATATGGGGATAGAGCCGTTCCTTGTTGCCTCATCCTTATACGGCGTATTTGCCCAGAGGCTTGTAAGGGTCATATGCCCGAACTGCAAAAAGGGGTTTAGCCCGTCAAATGCAGAGCTTGAGTATTTTGAAGGGCTGGGCAGGCCAGGGCAGCTCTTTCACGGTATCGGCTGTGATAAGTGCAAAGGAAAGGGCTACATAGGAAGGACAGGGATATTTGAACTCCTCATTATAGATAACGAAGTCCGTTCCATGATTATGCAGCGCGATGATGCCAAGGCCATAAAGGAATATGCTGTATCAAAGGGGATGAAGACGCTGAGGATGGACGGTCTTGATAAGGTAATGCAGGGGATAACAACCCTTGAGGAGGTATTGAGGGTTACACAGAAGGACTATGCCGATCTTCCTGTATAGGGGCTACCGCGAAAGCGGCGATGTGGTAACCGGCACCATAGAGGCAGATGGTCCAAAGGATGCCCTCCAGAGGATAAAGGAACTCGGCCTTTTCCCTAAGGAGATAAAGGAGTCGCTGCCAAAGGAAAAGAGATTCAGCCTGAGGAGTGATATCAGCCTTCTGCCTTCTGTCACAAGACTTATAGCTACGCTTTTATCCTCAGGCGTTCCTGTAATAGATGCTATTAGTGCGGTTGCCTCAGAGGAAAAGGGTTACTGGCAGAAACTACTTGTTGGAATAAAGGACAGGGTTGCTTCGGGCTCGTCCCTTTCAAGGGCTATTGAGGCATACCCAAAGGTCTTCCCTGAGTTCTATGTGAGTATGGTTGCTGCAGGAGAGGCATCAGGTGCCCTTGACAAGGTTCTTCTCAGACTCGCAGATTTCCTTGAGGCACAGGCATCATTAAGGTCAAGGGTCAAGACCGCTACTGTCTATCCAATATTCATGGTCTTTGTCAGCATAGGAGTGTTGTCATTTCTTTTTACCTTTGTTGTTCCGAAGATAACAAAGATATTCGAGGATACAAAGAGCGCACTTCCCCTTGTCACCGTGATTCTTATCTGGATAAGCAATATCTTTCACAGATTCTGGTGGCTTCTCCTCGGCCTTCTGACAGCAGGCGTTTTTGGATTCCAGAGGTTTATAAATAAGAAGAGGGAAGTATGGGACTCTTTTTTGCTCAGGGTTCCAGGGAATACCCTCAATAACCTTTACATGTCGAGGTTCACAAGAACGCTGGGGCTGCTTTTAAGGAGTGGCCTTCCAATATTGAGGGCATTGGAGTTGAGTGCAAGGACTGTTGGAAATACCGCGATCGAGAAAAAGGTGAGGAAGGCAGGCGAGAGGGTTATTGAAGGGGCAAGCCTTTCATCTGCACTTAAGGATGCAGGTGGTTTCCCCCCGATACTGCTGCATATGATAGCAACAGGTGAAAGGAGCGGTGAGATAGAGGACATACTTGACAGGGCTGCTGCTGCGTATGAGGCAGAGTTTGACAGGGGCATAACAAGGTCAGTCGCCATCCTGGAGCCAGGCCTTATCCTGGCGATGGGTCTTGTTGTAGGTTTTATAGTCATATCAATACTGCTACCCATATTCCAGTTGAATCAGCTTATAAAATGACATTGCACTAATATTTATCGCATAACCGCTGATGCGGGAAGGAGGAAGGATGAGGAAGGAAAGATCAAATGGATTTCTGACAACCCATGATGGGTTTACCTTGATAGAGATAATGGTAGTCCTGTTCATACTTACACTGCTGGTTGCCCTTGTAGCGCCAAAGATAATAGGGAGAACAGATGATGCGAGGATAGCAGATGCTAAACTGCAGATAAAAAACTTTGAGACTGCACTTCATCTCTATAAGATTGACAACGGCATGTATCCAACAACAGAGCAGGGGCTTGATGCACTTGTTGAACCGCCGACAATCCCGCCCCTGCCCACCCACTATAAGGAAGGTGGGTATCTGGAGAAGAAAAAGATCCCCCTTGATCCGTGGGGGAACCCATATATATACGCCTCCCCCGGGCTTCATGGAGATTATGATATTATCTGTTATGGGGCAGATGGCAAGCCTGGTGGAGAGGGCAAGAATGCGGATATTGAGAACTGGAACATCGAATAAAGGAGTCCCCAGAAAATCGCAGGTTTTCCGGGGTACAAATAAAGGCTTTACACTCCTTGAACTCCTTGTTGTCATAACAATCATCTCCATTGTGATTGGACTTGTAATGCCGAGGTTTTTTGATATCGGCGGAGAGACACTCAAGGCAGAGGCAAGAAGGTTAGCAGGGATTATACGCTATACCTATGACACGGCTGTTGCCCAGAAAAGGCAATACAGTCTCCTCATAGACATTGACAAAGACAGGTGGAAGATCTCTGGCGGGGATGATGTAGAGGAGGGCAGGCTGAGGGATGATGTCAAGATAGAGGATATTATTGTGCCTTCACGGGGCAAGATAAAGGAAGGCGAGGTTGCAATGACCTTTACCCCATTAGGATTAAATGAGCCTCTTGAGATCCATCTGAAGGAGGATAAGGGGCAATACAGCCTTATCTTTAACCCGTATACAGGAAGGGTAAAGGTATTGGAGGGTTATGTCGAATAACAGGGTATCCAAAAAGTCAAAGAGTTTTTGGGGTACCAGCAGGGGCTTTACACTCATAGAGATTATGGTAGCCCTTGCAATCATCGCCATACTTTTGATGACCATTATATATACGGTAAATTACAATCTCAAGATAATAGACGATGACGAGTTGACAACCACGCTTGTGACCCTGGCCAAGGCAAAGATGTCCGAGCTTGAGGACAATAAGGATAAGCGGGATGAAAAAGGCAAATTCCCATCTCCCTATGATAATTTTTCATACACAGCCTCTGTGGCCGATTCCAGCCATGTAGGCGTACTGTTATTTACAGTCGAGGTTAATGGTAATGGAAAGGGCGTTTCGCTTTATGAATATCTACCGAAATAGACTAAGGATTAGTGGCGGCTTTACGCTTATTGAGGTTCTAATATCGCTTGCCATCCTTGCGATAATACTCACTGCCCTTTACAATACCTTTTTCCTGACCAGGAAGGCGATGGACAGGGTAGAGGGCAGCCTTGTCAAATACCAGGAGGCAAGGATGCTGCTTGATTCCATGAGGAGGGAGGCAGATGGGCTATATTTCAAAACCGGGGTTAAGGGGACATACTTTGTGGCTGAGGACAAGGATATCTTTGGGAAACCAGCATCAAAGCTCTCAATGACATCCTTTAGTTTCCACGGAGGGGTGGTAGCCTTCTCATACTGGGTAGAGGAAAAGGATGGCGTTATGGATCTCCTGAAAAAGGAGGATAACCCCATAGTGCCCAATGATATAAAGGGGATGACGGTTGCAGAGGACATAGAAGGGTTCTCTGTGGAGATCAGGACAGGTGACAAATGGGTCAAAAGCTGGGACACAGGAATAACTAACCAGAGCCCACCGATTGTGAGGTTTACACTGAGCTTTAAAGACAAAGGGAAACTTGTTTCCCTGAGCGAGATTGCGAGGCCAAAGGTTGAAGGAAGCCTTTAGAAAAATAGATAACAATAAAGGCACGGCCCTTATCATTACCCTCCTTGTTGTGGCATTACTCACATCCATGGTTGTGGAGTTTGCATATGGCGTATATGCGAACACATCTATGCTCCATAACTGGCAGGCATCTCAAGAGGCATCCCTCATTGCAAAATCAGGGATTTCCCTTTCAGAGGTATACCTGAAGGAGTTGCTTTCCATGTCGCAATACAGCTATCCAGGCTCTATAGACCTTCCTGTGGAAAAACCATTTCCTGATAAGGACGGCTCGCTGGATGTCAGACTTGAGGATGAAAGCGGCAAGATAAATATAAACAACCTTGTATTCCCAAACGGCCTTGTAGATGCAAAGACCTATGGTATGTTCCAGAGGCTCTTAAAGGCATTGAACTTGAAACCAGAGATAGCAGATGCCATTGTCAGGTGGATAGAGCCTGTAAAGGGACAGGGCATGGAGCAGTCATTCAATAAGCATGCGCCTCTTTGGAGCCTTGATGAGCTGAAGATGATAAAGGGCATTGATGAAAATACTTTCAATACATTAAAGCCTTATGTTACTCTATATTCCGATGGATTTATAAATATTAATGCAGCGGAGATGCCTGTGCTTTTGAGTTTATCTGATGATATGACACCTGACCTATGCCAGAGGATTATAGAGCACAGGGAATTATTCCCCTTCAAGGACAGGACACAGTTGATGCAGGTGCCTGGTTTTGAGACCCTCGGCCTTACCCTTCAGGACAGGATAAGCGTAAAGGGGAGTGCCTTCAGGGTCGTTTCTACAGGAGATGTAGGAGGGATAAAGAGGGTTATTGAGGCCATTATAGATATGAGTAGCGGCACTTACATAATAAAATTCTGGAGGGAAGGATAGTGGGTCTTTCTGCATTAATAGATGTAACACCCCAGGAGCTTAGATTCTACCTTATAAAGAGGGAGACGAAAGGCTATAGCATTGTTGAAGAAAGGCATATAGGGATAAAAGACAGCTATCTCGATGCACTTAAGGAGCTTGAGGCCATGATGGATGTTGAAAGGGTATACCTCAGCCTGCCGTTGGATTATTTCAGCATAAGGATTCTTGAACTTCCATTTACAGATAAAAATAGATTAAAGGATGTCCTTCCCTTTGAGCTTGAAGGCCTGTTATTTAAGGATGTCGGCGAGATGGCCTTTGATTCTATCATTATTGGTGAGAAGGATGGTAAGAATACTGTCCTTGTTACTGCAGCGGAAAAGAAATCCCTGAAGGAGATGATTGAAGCCCTCAAGCAAAAGGGGCTTGAGCCTGAGATTATAAACTCCATAGACCTCAGGATGATGCAGATGGCCAGGGGCTCTAATGGACAGCTCGAACTATCCGAACTTCTATTATCGCCTATATACGACGATAAGGACAGAATGAAAACTGCTATTGCAGAACTTGACACCCCATCCTTTAACATCAGGCAGGGGGACATCGCATATACCACAGGCAGAGAAAAGATGATTAAGTCCCTTCGCTGGACCATGGGCATCGGCATAATCCTTCTTTTGTTGATAGGTGCTGACCTTTCCCTCAGATACTTTCACCTGAGGAACGAGGTATCAACCATGAACAGGGAGATCAGAAAGGTATATCTTGATGCATTTCCAAAGGATATAAAGGTCAGGGATGAACTTTACCAGTTTAAGGTGCACATGAAAGAGGCAAAGGATAAAGAGAACCTCTTCCACGGTCTGTCTCCACTTGATGTGCTTCTATCTATAGCCAACAAGAAGACGCAGGGTCTCGTATACAATGAGATTTCTATGGATGAGTCAAAGATAGGCCTGAAAGGCGAGGCCCCTTCATTCACAGATGTAAATAGATTGAAGTCAGCCCTGTCAGACCTTGGCGATGTCATTATAGCAGATACAAAGAGCGCGCTTGACGGCAAGATAAACTTCACAATCAACATAAAGGTAAAGAGATGATACGGAAAGAGATGATAGGGATGATACGGTATAATAAAAAATTTCTATACATCATTGCTGGCATAGTGTTTTTAGTTGTCTTATTTTCCATATTTATTATTGGCATCCACACAATGACCAACGAAAAAGAGAGGCTCGGAGGAAATCTCAAGGATATATTGGCAATGAGGGATGAATATGCAGCAATCACAGCAGATGCAGCCCGACTTGAGAGAAAGGTTGGCCAGAGCTCTCAGGGCATTGTTCCGATAATAGAGGATACACTCGGAACACTCGGTATAAAGGCAAAGGCAATAAAACCCATAGATAAAAATAAGGTGGGGACATATACAGAGGAAAGCGCTGAGCTTCAGGTAGATGGACTTGATATGAACCACCTTGTCAACCTCCTCTACAGGCTTGAAAACTCACCAATGCCTTTAAAGATAAAGACTGCATCTATGAAGAGTTCCTTTGATAATCCTGAGCTTATTAACCTGACCGCCACAATAGCCCTTATAACAAAGTGAAAAGATACTGGTTTGCTGCTCCCTTACTACTGCCTTTAATCGTCATCCTCATATGGTCAATTGCAATACCAACAAATGTCATCGAGAGGCTGTTAGAGGACAATCTCTCAAGGTCGCTTAATCTCAGGGTGAGGGTTGAAGATCTCAAGAAGGACATCCTCTTTGGGCTTGAGGCAGACAGTCTTACCCTGTATAGGGATGACAGGACGATAATCAAGATTGATGATCTGAAGCTGAGGATTAACCCCTTGACGCTTATAACAGGTACTCTGGATGTCTATTCTATAAAGGGCAATCTTGGCAGTGGAAAATTAAAGGGGAATCTGTCCATATCAAGCAGTTCATATAAGGCACACATCGAGGCATCAAATATAGATATTGCAACCATCCCTTACATGAGTGGATTTTCTCTTAAAGGCACCGACAGTTTTTCAGGCAACCTCAAGATTAAGGACGGAAAGGGTGAGGCACGGTTCTGGAGCAATAATGTAGTGCTTGATAATGCCTTTATTGCAGGTGTTGCGCTTCCACTTAAGGCATTTAATGACATAAAAGGCGCACTTGATCTCAGCCCTGGCTATGTGGATGTTAAATCATTCTCGTTTGAAGGCAGCGAGCTCAGTGCAAGGATTAAGGGAACCGTCAAGGCAGGGACAATGGATATGGTTATGGAGGTTATGCCAAAGGCCTCTTACCTCAATGAGAATTCCATATTCTTCAGCCTCCTTAATCAGTATAAAGTGTCCCCTGGATATTATGCCATACCTATAAAAGGCCCCTTGTCCTAATCGCTATAACCTTGACTTTATATTGTAATATCCTGTAGCTTAAGTAATACGGGGCGTAGCGCAGCTTGGTAGCGCGCCTGCTTTGGGAGCAGGATGCCGGAGGTTCAAGTCCTCTCGCCCCGACCAATTGCGCCTGTAGCTCAGTTGGATAGAGCAGCTGCCTTCTAAGCAGCGGGTCAGGGGTTCGAATCCCTTCAGGCGCGCCATAAGAAAAGAGGTGAGAGATATGTTTGAAGGGCTTTTTCAACCGATGCACCTGATAATAATACTCGTAATCGTGCTGATAATATTCGGTCCTGGAAAACTTCCACAGATAGGCTCCGGGCTCGGCAAGAGCATAAGAGAATTTAAGAAGGCTCTGTCCGATGAGGAGAAGCGTCCTGCTATAGAAGATAAGAGAGATGCGGCACAGGACACAGCAGAAAAAAAGACATAAGACAGTCTGATTAAATGAATTAAATACCGCCCATAAACCATGGGCTGCTGCTTTGTTTCTTAGTGGTGAGTGTAGCTCAATGGTCAGAGCACTGGACTGTGGCTCCAGGGGTTGTGGGTTCGAGTCCCATCACTCACCCCATGTCCATTTACAGTAAACACAATGATATTGCTATAGCCAGCATAGCTCCTTTATGTTTTTTCGCCGTAGATCTACTATCCAGTTGCGATTTAGAGGAATGAAGAAAGACCCTGCTGTGCTGTCATTGTAGAACTCCCTGACTGACCTGACAGGAAAATCCTATCACACCCCGTTGTGGCTGTCAAGCACAACATCTAACCGGACAGGTTATTGCGATTTTATCACGCTGATATGCTAAAATATCTTCAGACCCTTCTGCCTGTGCGTTGCCTGTCTGCACAGGCAGGCACGCAGACAGGTGATGCGCCTGTAGCTCAGATGGATAGAGCATCGGCCTCCGGAGCCGAGGGTCGGAGGTTCGAATCCTCTCAGGCGCGCCAATTTATGGAGATCTATTATGAATAGACTATCACTTGCAGAAGAGATTATAGGCCTTGCACTCAGGCGCGGTGCAGACATGGCCGATGTCTATATAAAAGACTATAAGAACCTGTCTGTTGAGGTGAAGCAGCAGGATGTGGAATCTCTCGATTCATCCGAGACCATAGGCATTGCATTAAGGGTGATAAGGCAGAAAAGGCTTGGGTTTTCATTTACCACAGATGTTGATTCTATTGGGAAAATGGTTGATGATGCTGTGGAGGCATCGAGGTGGTCGGGTGAGGATGTCTATCTTGACCTGCCTGAGAGATCAATAGCCTCTGATATAGATATCTTTGACGAAAAGATCGCTGATGTCAGTGAGGGCAGCGCTATAGAAAATGCCCTTATGCTTGAAAAGAGTGCCTTGTCTTTCGACCGGAGGATAAAAAAGGTAAGAAAGGCATCTGCGTTTTTCTACTGCTCGTTCACGAGCTTTGCCAATTCAAAAGGGGTAAGGGCCCATTATAAAGGGACTATTGTATCCAGCCACATCATGGCCATCGCTGAGGATAAAGGAGACAGCCAGATGGCCTGGGACATGGGTATAGCGAGATTCCTTGAGGCGATAGACTTCTCAGCCATAGGTAAGAGCGCTGCTGACAATGCTGTGTCGCTCCTTGGCGCCAGGAGGATATCGGCTGTAAAGGCACCTGTTATCCTTGACCCCTTTGTTGCTACAGAGTTTCTTGGAATCCTTGCCTCATCGTTTAATTCCGATAACATACAGAAGGGCAAGTCCATGCTTAAAGGGAAACTTGGTATGGATATTATGTCCCCTGTTATAACTATTGTTGATAACGGCCAGATGCAAAGGGGTATTGGAAGTACCCCGGTAGATGATGAGGGCGTGCCTACAATGAAAAAGGATGTAGTGGCCAAGGGAAAACTCCTCTGCTATCTCTATAACACATACACTGCGCGCAAGGACAATACCGTTTCAACAGGAAATGCGGTCAGGGGAGATTTCAAGGGCATTCCGTCTGTGGGCGTAACAAACCTCTACATAGAGAAAGGCGATATAGATAGGGGTGCCCTTGTCAAGCTCCCTGGAAGGGCGATATATATCATGGAGGCAATGGGAATGCATACAATCAATCCCATTTCAGGGGATTTCTCTGTTGGAGTCACAGGACTATGGATGGAAAATGGTGAAGTGGCCTATCCTGTAAAAGAGGCAGTAATCTCAGGTAATATCCTCGACCTGTTCAGGCGTGTCAGGGCAGTAGGGAGCGACCTCAGGTTTTATGGAAGGGTTGGTTCTCCAAGCCTTTTGATAGAGGACATAGATATAAGCGGCTGAATGTATTTATTCAGCCGCCTTCTTCAGTTTTTTCAAAAATGGCTCTATCAGGTCTATAGGCACAGGGAATATCGTCGTTGAATTTTTCTCTGTGGCAATCTCTGTCAGGGTTTGTAGGAATCTCAATTGTATAGCAGCAGGCTGTGTGCCGATAATAGCTGCTGCATCAGCAAGTTTCTGCGATGCCTGAAATTCTCCCTCTGCATGGATGACCTTTGCCCTTCTTTCTCTTTCTGCCTCAGCCTGTCTTGCAATAGCCCTCTGCATCTCTACAGGGATATCCACATTCTTGACCTCCACAGCGATTACCTTTACACCCCACGGCTCTGTCTGCTGGTCAAGGACATTCTGAAGCTCTGCATTGATCTCCTCACGCTTTGTAAGGAGGTCATCAAGCTGACTCTTGCCAAGGGTGCTCCGCAATGTTGTCTGGGCAAACTGGGAGGTTGCAAAGAAGAAGTCCTCTACATCTATTACGGCCTTTACAGGGTCAACTACCCTGAAATATACCACGGCAGTTACCTTTACAGAGACATTGTCCCTTGTAATAATATCCTGCGATGGCACATCCATTGTTACAGTCCGAAGGCTTATCCTGAGAAGTCTGTCTATGACGGGGATGATTATCACAAGGCCAGGACCTTTAACGGGTCTCACACGGCCAAGCCTGAATACAACACCCCGTTCATATTCCCTCAGTATCTTTATTGCGCTTGAAAGGAAATATATCACCAGTACCAGGATAAGAACAAAGCTTGTCAAAGTTGCCGGTATCATTTCATGCCCTCCTTTTTCTTTACCTTTAATTTTAAGCCATCCAATCCAATAACCACTATCTTGTCTCCTGCCTTTATAGGCTCATCGCTCCATGCCCTCCATAATTCTCCATGGACAAATACCCTCCCTTCTTCTGTTGCTATATCAGTCCTTGCTATGCCTTCAAGCCCTATAAGCCCCTCCTTACCTGTAGAGGGCTTTTTTCTGTGTGCCTTTATGACAAGCGTGACTATGACTGTAAAAAATACTGCTGTAAGTATAACTACAGGGAGTATTATTATCAGGGAAACCCTCATATAAGGTGCTGGAGACTCAAATAGCATAAGGGAACCTATAATCATCGATACTATGCCGCCTATGGTCAGGACACCATGGGTTGCTGCCTTTACATCGAGTATGAAAAGGACTATGGCAAGTATAATCAGGAGAAGCCCTGCATAGTTGACAGGCAGGGTCTGAAAAGAATAGAAGGCAAGTATCAGGCATATCGTGCCTACGACCCCAGGCAGGATTGCCCCGGGGCTTGTCAGCTCAAAGAATAATCCATAGAATCCAAGGAGCATGAGGATATAGGCGACATTGGGGTCGCTTATTGTATTCAATATCCTGCCTCTCAGCCCGAGATTTAACCTGACCAGCTTTGCATCTGCTGTCCTGATTGTCTTTGGCCCGATAGGGGTAACTACAGTTCTACCATCTATGGATTTTAGAAGACTGTTTAGATCAGGGCTTATAATGTCAATGACATCTTCCTTTAATGCCTCCTGCGCGCTTGACGATATGCTTTTTCTCACAGCATCCTCTGCCCATTGCTGGTTCCTTCCCCTTTTTTGTGCAATTGATCGGATGTATGCAGATGCATCATTGACCACCTTTTCTGCCATGGTCTTGTCCATCTTGCCCTCGAGGCTGACAGGATGTGCAGCACCTATGTTTGTGCCAGGCGCCATGGCTGCAATATTGGCTGAAAGGGTTATAAAGACACCTGCGGATGCAGCCCTTGCCCCGCTTGGTGCGACATATACAACAACAGGGGTATCGCTTCCAATAATCTTCTTGACGATATCCCTCATGGATGTATCAAGACCACCAGGTGTATCAAGCTCTATCACTATAGCCTCTGCCTTTTCATTGGAGGCCTTGTCAATTGCCTTTGTAATGAATTCAGAGGCAACAGGATTTATAATCCCGTTGTATGTCAGAACCAGGACTTCTCTCTTAGCAGGGAGTGCTCTGACAGCAGTGGCAAGGATAATTATTATAAGTAGAAGAAGGAGTCTCTTACGCATTAAGGAGATTATATATCTTATAATCCAGACTGTCAATCCATACAGCGAACATAAAAAAACAGTTTATAGCCCTTGAAAAATATCCCTTAGTATGTTTAATCTATTTAGATTTGTAACTTTACTAATGGGGTCATGAGTAAATCCACATTCGCTCTTTATCTCTGTCATTGCGGCAGAGCCTGTCCCCGCTTGTCGGGGATCGCCGCAATCCTTCTTTAAGATTCCTGACAAGCAGGAAGGATTCCCGACAAGCGGGAATGACACTATGTGGCTTTACTAAAGGTTCTTGACCTAAAGTCTTTCGAGCTGAGGGCAGAAGGGATAGAGGTAGAGGACAATGGTAGAGAAAGGCATTAGAAGAATGATACCTCTAAATGACATCCGATTTGTCCTACTGGATATGGACGGAACACTCCTGGACAAATATTTTGATGACTACTTCTGGGAACATCTCGTGCCTGAAAAATATGCAGAGAAACACAACATAACATTTGGCAGGGCTAAGGAAGAGTTGTTCTCTAAATACAAGGCCCATGAAGGCACTTTAAACTGGACAGATATTGATTTCTGGTCAAGAGAGTTGGATATAGATATCCCTGCACTTAAAGAACAGATAAAGCACATGATAGATATCCACCCCCATGTAGAGGAGTTTCTGAGGATGTTAAAAAGACACAAGAAGAAGGTGTATATGGTCACCAATGCACACTACAAGGTCTTGGATATAAAATTAAAGAAAACGGATATTGGTAAATATTTCGACAGATGCATCACATCCTTTGAAATAGGCTATCCAAAGGAGATGATAGAATTCTGGCAGAAGGCAGAAAAGCTACTAAAATTTGACAGGGAAAAGACCCTTTTTATCGATGATACAGCAGAGATACTTAAGACAGCAAGGGAATTTGGGATAAGGTATCTGATTTTGAAAACAAGGGCTAATTCTAAAAAGGCAGATAAACCTGCAAATGACTTCCCTGCCCTAAAGGATTTTAAAGAACTCCTGACCCCAGATTGCTGACCTCCTTCTGGACAGTGAGACCAAAATGTGCAAGGAATGGATATTCAGGTGATATCTGCCACCCATTCCGATCCATTCCTGCTACTTATTATTGAAAATCAGCCTTTGTACTTTTCGTAAACCTCTTCAAAAGATCTGTGTATGTCTTTAAATACCTTGAGTACTCCGGGGTCAAAGTGATGCGGCATCGTCCTTTCATCGCCTTCAGTTATTATCCTGCACGTTGTATCATGGTCAAATGCGGGTTTATATACACGAGAATTCCTCAGGGCATCGTACTGGTCTGCGATGTTCATTATCCTCCCTTCAATGGGTATCTGTTCTCCCCTTAATCCATAGGGATAACCGCCTCCATCCCATCTTTCGTGGTGTGACAGTGCTATGGTCTTTGCCATCGTAAGTCGAACATGGTCCCCCAGAATCTTTGCTCCATACAGTGTATGCTTCTTCATCTCCTTCCATTCTTCAGGCGTAAGCTTGCCCGGCTTTCTTAAGATCTCTGCAGGCGTATGGATCTTTCCCACATCATGCATCTGGGCCTGTAGGCGGATTATGCTTGTAAACTTCTCACTCATGCCGAGTTGTCCCGCAACCAGAGCGCAATACTCGCCGACCCTTATGATGTGGTTGCCCGTGTCTTCGTCATTCGCTTCGGATGCCCTTGCGAGGGCATGGACCGTATATGCAAATGCATCATCTGTCTCTTTAACCTGAGAGGAAATGGATTTTAAGAACAGGCTCTGTGCAACAAGGCTTTCCATGACAGAGGCATCGTATTCGTTGACTTCCCTGCCGTAATTGAATGCAGCAATGCAGAAATCATTGCTCAGGTAACTGACGGCATTTGAAACCTGTTTATTAAGGGAATCGAGTCTTTCAATAAAATGGCGAAGTTCTGAATTTGCGAGGTCGGCCTCATTATGAAATAGTATTTTTGAGGTGAACTGTTCAGGCAGACACTCACCAATGTCGAACTCAACCGTTTTTCTGCTCAATCCTTCCAGGGATGATTCATAGAGGTAGCATTGGCCTCTGCCTTCAACGGAAAAACGAACCATGATCATCTCAGGTCTTCCTATTGCTTCGTCAGCATGTCTTATAAGCCGGCTTACAACATGATCTATGTGGAACATAAAGTCGAAATTCAAGGGATCAAAACCGCTTATAAGCTTCCTCCCGAATGACGTAATTGTTGCTATCTTGCTATATGCCTGATTTAATCTGTCATTGAGGTTTTTTATTTTAAGGAGCATCTTTATCCGTGCAAGCACCTCCGCCTGGTCAAATGGCTTGGATATGAAATCCTCTGCACCTGCCTCAATGCCCTTAATCCTGTCTTCCTTTGACCTGAGAGCTGTAATCATGACAACAGGAACATTCCTGTGCCTTTCATCATCTTTTATTTTTCTGCATACCTCATAGCCATTCATCTCAGGCATCATTACATCAAGGAGCACAATGTCCATCCTCTGTTCATTGATCTTTTCCAATGCCTCTCTGCCATTTACTGCCTTAATCACCTCATAACCTCTCGGCACGAGCGATGCCTCAAGAAGCTTAAGATTTGCCAGCTCATCGTCAACGCAAAGTATTCTTGGTTTTTGTGTATGCATAAAGAGACCACCTCTATCCTAAAAACCTTTTCACCTTCTCAGGCAGTTCCCTCATATTCAGGGGTTTTGAAATATAGTCATCAGCGCCTTCTGCCAGTATCCTTTCCTCATCACCCAACATTGCAAAGGATGTCACTGCAATGATCTTGATGCCCTTTGTCTCAGGGTCGTTTTTAAGAATGGAGGTGGCAGCAAAACCATCTATAACAGGCATCTGCATATCCATGAGTATTAAATCAGGCTTATATTCCTTTGCCGTCTTTATCCCGACTTCTCCATTCTCTGCCTCTAATACCTCATAGCCGTGATACTTCAGGACGTCTCTGATCATCCTGCGGTTCTTTTCATTGTCTTCCACAATGAGTATCCTTTTGGTCATGATAGCCCCCTGTTTTTCGAAATACGAGAGACGATAGACGAAATCGTCCTTCGTCCCTCATCTCTCGTCCTTTGTCCCCTGTCCTTCGTGGTTCACCGGTATCACAAAACTGAACCTGCTCCCCTTGCCATGTTCGCTCTCCACCCATATCCTTCCGCCCAGAAGCTCAACGAGCTTTTTTGTGAGGACAAGCCCCACTCCCGTTCCGCTGTATTTCTTTGTGTATGGAGACTCAAACTGTGCAACCTCCTTAAAAAGCCTGGAAAGTTCTTCAGCTTTTATGCCAATGCCTGTGTCGGCGATGGAAACCTCGATGGACGACGGATGATCACTCACTTCGCTCGTTAGGACGATAGACGCTTTTTCGTCCTTCGTCCTTCGTCCCTCGTCCCTCGTCAAGCGTGCTTGCACGCGCACACTTCCGCCATCTGGCGTAAACTTTACGGCATTGCTCAGGAGATTAAACATGATCTGATTGAGCTTCCCTGAATCCGCTTCTATCTCTATGTCTGCATCAGGCTCTATATCGAGGCTCAGTTTCAGATTATGTTTTATTGCCTCTTCGTTAAATACTGTCATGGATGACTTCAGTACATCCTTAACAAGAAACTTGTTTAATCTAAGCTGCATGCTGCCGGAAGTAGCTCTTGAAAGATCAAGCATGTCAGTGATAAGGCCGAGCAGATGTACCCCGCTGCTTAGAACGTCCGACACATACTCTTTCTGTTTCTCATTCAATTCTCCGTATAATCTGTCCTGAAGGATCTGCGAAAATCCGATTATGGAATTAAGCGGTGTCGTCAGTTCATGAGACATGTTTGCAAGGAAATCTGACTTTGCCCTGTTTGCAGCCTCGGCCAAAAGTCTTGCATGTTCAAGTTCTAAGAGACTGCGTTTCAGGCCTTCATTCAGTTTCTTGATTTCTTCTTCTGCCTTTAAGCGTTCCTCCTCCACGCCGATAGACCGGGCTATGATCTCCATCACTCTTTCTTCAGACTCGTTGATGACAAAATCACTTTGAAAAACAGCGCAGAGGGAACCTATGGGGATGCCGCGGCATTTCACCGCTTTGCCGATATAGGTTTGCAAGTTATATTTCATTACATTGGGATCTGTCCGCGCATAAGGTGTCTGCTGGAGGTTGCGCACTACCATGATCCTGTCTCCGCAGGATCGGATCACATCATAACAGATGTGTCCTTCGGGCTTGTCCAGAGGATTATAGTCAGCAGGGGCATTCCATTGTCCCAGAGATAAGAGCATTCCCCTCTCCATACGATTGTACAGGGCGCAGGTTGCTCCAAGGAGTTCACCGCAAAGAGATGTAAGACGGTTGATGTTTTCATTCGAGTCAGAACTGAAGCTTAAAAAGCATTCGTTTATCTTCTCTATGGTTTTTCCCATACGCTTTCGATCAGTTATATCCATCCAGGAGCCGATAATCTCCTGCGCTTTCCCCTCCGTGTCCCGCACCATGGTCATCTGATCATACATCCACCTGTATGTCCCGTCCTTGCAGAGGAAACGATATTCATGGGCATAGCGCCCTTTTTCAAATAACCGTGGTAGATTCTCAAGAATAAGCGGTGCGTCATCAGGGTGGATATGGTCAGCCCAGAACCGGGAATCCTCAATAAACTCGCGCGCGTCATAACCTGTCTGCGCCTTGACATTCTCGCTGATGAACGTAGCGCCGTAGGGAGGCTCCGCATCGCAGGTGTAAATAACCGCCGGGGTCTCTTTCAGAAGGAAACTCAAACGCTCCTTGCTTTTCCACAATTCCGTTTCTGCTTTTTTTATCCGGAGCATTGCCTGAACACGGGCCAGGAGTTCATGGTTTGAAATGGGACGTGCAATATATCCGTCAGCCCCTGCTTCGAGTCCTTCCGCTTGCCTCTCAGAGGAAATCGCCGTCCCTGAGATCAGAACCACATAGCTACCCACTGACCCGGGGTCTGCCTTGATGCGCTTGCAGACATCAATCCCGTTTATATCGGGAAGATTGAAATCGAGCAGAATCAGGTCCGGATGTTCTTTTTTGGTTATGCTGAGGCATTCATCCCCCGATGAAGCTTCAATGACTTCATAGCCCTCCAAGCGTAGTATTTCTGAAGTAATAGTGAGCAGAACAGGATCGTCATCAACATAAAGAATCCTCGGTTTTGCTGAAAACATAAAACCTCCACACTTTAGGGTCAAACTACCATTGAATTTTGAATGAGATCATGTACCATAGCAAAAGTATAGTAGAAATCTTTGCAGTGTGCAAGTCGTTTTTAAATTTAATCCCTAAATAGTCTTTAGGTACTGATAATTAACATTTGTATCGTTACCTTGAAATCATTGGTGGAAACGTTTATTTCAGGAAGAACGCACAATGCATATTTTTGTGAGTAGGTACTGCAATGAAGAACTTAAGCCTGCGTGACATTTTTCCCTTCATCTTTCTTTTTAAAAATCCGTTGAATCTTCTCTGTGTATTTTTCTAAAAGGCCGTACATACCAGGCATGGCCACGAGCACAACCAGGGTAGAGGTGACCAGTCCTCCGATAAGGACAACAGCCATGGGCTGCTGGATTTCAGCGCCCGCGCCCATACCAAGGGCAAGGGGAAGGACAGCAAAAGAGGCGCTAAAGGCGGTCATTAGCACAGGCCGCATCCTGAATCTTCCTCCCAGGAGTTGGGCATCCCTGAGCGGAAGGCCCTCCTTCTGGCGGTCTATGATATACTCCACAAGCAAGACCCCCTTCTGGACAGTGAGGCCAAAATGCGCAAGGAGCCCTATGAGTGAAGAGACATTAAGGGAGATGCCTGTAATCAGTAGCGCAAAGATCCCACCTGTTAAGGCAAAGGGGATAAAGAAGATGATTAAGATAGCCTTTCCCACAGAGCGATATGCTGATAAGAGCAACAGGAAGGTAATAAAGATAACCACCCCAAAGATGGTCTCAATCTTATTAATCACCTCTTTTTCCCTGCGGTATTCCCCTCCAAAGGAGACATAATAGCCTGAAGGTAGATTCAGTTGTTTCACCAATCCCTTTATCTCTGTGACGATAGCATCCATGCCTTTGCCTGAGCTGTTACAGGAAAGCTGGATCCTCCTTGCCATGTCCTGCCTTCTGATGTCGCTGGGGGCGGTATCTTCCCATATGTGGGAAACCATGCCGAGTGAGACCTTCCCGCCCTTCGGCAGATCAATGAGGATGGAAGAGATCTCATCAATATTATTTCTGAAAGGTTCTTCAAGCCTCATAAAGATGTTATAGGTCTTTTCGTTTTTTAATACACTTGTTATGACACTTCCCTGAAGCACCAGGTCAACATCCCTGCCTATGTCTTCCGGGCTTAAACCATATTGTGCCGCCTTTATCCTGTCAATCTCTACATTCACCTGGGGAACGCCGGTTGTTGATTCTATCTTCAAGTCCGTAATCCCTTTTATCTTAGCCATAAGGTTATATAGTTCCATCCCTTTGGAGTAAAGGGTGCTTAGATCATTACCAAAGATCCTTACTGCGAGCTGACCGCCGATAGTCGTGCCTGAAATGCTTTCTTCAAGCCTTTCTGTCATGGGTGTGGTAATGATTATCAGCGCCCCTGGGATGTCTGCTGTCCTCTTTCGAATCCATTGATCAATCTGTTCGATGCTGCTATGCCGCTTGTTCCATGGCAGAAGCTCGACATAGGTCTCTGACTTGTTGGCTCCCTCTGTCTTAGGGGAGTTCTCAGGTCTTCCAGCCCTCATAATCACTGCCTGGACATCAGGGCCCTTCCTTAGAATCTCTGCTACTTGAGAGGCTGTCTTCCCTTCCTCCTCAAGATTGGTTCCTGGAAGGGTATGTATCTTAACAAGGATTGCCCCTTCATCGATCTTTGGCAGGAAACCTGTCTTTATAAAGGGGAACAGGGCAATGGTGATTCCAAGGATTATAAAGAGGGACAACAGAATTCTTCCTGGATGGACGATGGAGAATGTGAGGGCAGGGTTATAGGTCTTTTCGAATCTCCTTGTCAGCCAGCTTTCCCCTGTCTTTTTAGCGGCTGCCTTTGGCAGAAGGGTATAGCAGAGGATTGGTGTTAGTGTCAGGGAAAGGACAAATCCCACGAGTATCGAGGTAACAACTGTGAAAGAAAAGGGCTGAAATATCTTTCCTATCATCCCTGGGATGCTGTATAGAGGCAAGAAAACCGCAACGATGATAGCAGTTGCATAGGCCACAGGCCTGCGGACCTCAAGGGCACCTTCAATGGTTGCCTGTAGAGGATTATCCTGATGGCCATGGAGGTGTCTGAATATGTTTTCTGTATCCACAATGGCCGCATCCACCATAATGCCGAGGCCGACTGCCAGACCTCCCATGGACATGACATCCAAGCTGTAGTGAAAAAGTCTCATGAAAAAGAAGGTGATAATTACTGTAACTGGAAGGATGATGGCCACAATAAATGTGCTTCTGAGGTTTGATAGAAACAGAAGGGTAACGAGGATAACTGCTATGCCTCCCAGGACCAATGCCCCATTCAGGTTATGGATGGAGACATCAATAAGACTGGAGGCATTGGAAAAGACATCGAGTTTTACACCCTTGGGGAGTTCCTTCTGGAGATCTTTAAGCGCCCTTGTAACATCTTCAATAACAGGTTTGGAATCTACCCCATATTGCTTGACAACAGTCCCTGTAACAGCCTCTTTGCCGTTAACAAAGACAATGCCCTGCCGAATCTGATGTCCGATTTCGATGGTGGCTATGTCTCTAAGAAAGATAGGGATGCCCTTTCTTGTAGCCACAATAATCTTGTTCAGGTCTTTAAAATATCTTATCCTTCCAAGCCCTCTCACAGAATACTGTAATGGCCCCTCGTTAATAAAACCGCCGGAGAAGTAGGTGTTATTTGCCCTTATGGCCCCGGCAACCTCATCTATACTCAGGTTATAGTTTTTGAGTTTATCCTGATTTATCAACACCTGGTATTGCCTTACCTCTCCTCCCATGTTTGTGATGCTTGATACCCCGGGAACGGCCTTTAGCCGATAACCTATCTGGTAATCCGCTAAGTCTCTCAAATCCATAGGAGAGACCTCAGGATTATTACTGACAAGATAATACTGGATTACCTCTGATAGACGGTCTGCTGCATTGGAGACCACAGGAACCCCTGTGCCTGGAGGGAGATTTGGCGCTATTCCAGAGAGTTTTTGGGTAATAAGCTGCATGGCAAGGTAATAGTTAGTTCCCCATGAAAACTTCACGACCACAGAGGCAAGACCATTTTTTGAGACAGACAGAACCCTTTCTACCCTTGGGAGGCTTCGGAAGCCGCTTTCAAGGGGAAAGGTTATCTGCCTTTCTACTTCCTCAGAGGAAAGACCGGGGTTCTCTACAACCACCTTAAATATAGGCGAGCTTAGATCCGGCAGCACATCCCTTGAGAGGGAAGACAGGGAGAAGAATCCTAAAAACACAAAGAGCGATACCAGGAGAATTACAAGGAGTCTATGCGTGAGGGAAAAAGATATAATCTTTTTAAACACGATTAATCCTCTTCCCCTGCTGAGGCAGGCGATTTGAATGCCCTGGCATTCTCCAACTGATATGCCCCTGAAACAACTACTTCTTCCCCTTCTTTTATATTACCCCGAACCCCTGCCTTTCCTGCCATCTCACCAATAACCTCTACCTCTCTCTTTTCAAAGGTATCACCCTTTTTTATAAAGACAACCCTTTTAGCGCCTTCCTTCTGGATAGCAGTTGCAGGGATTATAAGGACATTGGAAGAGACCCCTGTTACTATCTGCGCTATCCCTTTCATGCCAGGCTTTAACAAGCCTGAGGTATTCTCTATAGAAACCCTGGCCAGGGCTGTCATGGTTTCAGGATTGAGATCAGGGGAAAGAGAATTAATCCTGCCTTTAAAGATTTTACCCGAATAGGCATCTGTCTTGAATGTTATTTCTTGACCAGGTCTTACCCTGGAGAGCCAATCCGGATATATATCCAGATATATCCACACCCTTGAGAGATCTGCAATGGAAAAAACCTCCTCACCTTTTGTAACCCATTCTCCACTGCTGATATTTCGGTCTATGATAACGCCTGATAAAGGGGCATCTACCCTGTAGAGGTACTTTTGGGGAAAGTCTTCTCCTCTCTCAGTTGTTTTAGGTAGAAAGATGCCGAGGATACTTAGCTGTTCCACAGCCCTTTTATAGCTTGCCTCGGCCTGGACATAGGCATTTTGAGCCTTTTCCACATCCTTTAAAGGGGCCACTTTTAACTTGAACAGCTCTTCCTTTCTCTTTAGATTTGCCTCTGCAAAGGTAAGGCTGGCCTTTGCCTGCTGCATTAGCGCCAGGGCATCTCCAATGTCCTGGCTTTCAATAACAGTTAGCACATCACCCTTCTTTACATATGTCCCTATGTTCGGAAAGACCCTGAGAACCTTACCATTCACAATAGAGCGTATGCGGGCCTTTTGATTTATATCTGTTTTCACCTCCCCTGTGGTCTGGATGGTCTCAGGCATCTCACCCTTGACAACGGAAGCTGTCTGAAGATGCATAAGTTTCTGGGTCTCTGGATCTATCTTGAGGATATTTTGAGCCGATGTCTCCTTTCCCTTCTCTTTGGGGGTGGGTTTTTCAGTGCACGCAGAGATAAATGTCAAGATTATTCCGCAAAGGAGTAACTTCAGAACCAAAGTATTTCTTACCATGAAATCCTCCCTGTAAATTTCAAGTTAACATCCTTTAACCCTGTTCATTCAGGTAACCTCCCAGTCAATCGGGATAGCTCGGCCTCTGCCCTGCGAAGCTCAAAAAGGGCATGGTTATACTCTTTGATGGTCTTCAGGTATCTATCCCTTGCCATCAATAGGTCCATTAATCCGATTGCGCCTTCTTTGTAGCCAATCCTCGCAACCCTCATGCCTTCAGATGCCGATCTTAATATCCCTTCTTGAAATAACTTCACCTGCCTTTTTGAAATCAGGTAATCCTGCCATGCGGTCTCAAGTTTTAAATTGAGCTGTGCCTTTAGAGCCTTCAGCGCCAAAACGGCCTTTTTATGTTCTGCCTCAGCCTTTTTAATCTCTCCCTCTTTTCTATCCCAGATCGGAAGGGGCACAGAGAGACCCAATCCTGTTGTCCGATCCCCTGGCTGGGCGCCGTGAAAAATGGAAAGTGTAAAATCAGGGTAGCGGGAATATCTGGCATAGGCGAGGTTGCTTTCTGTCTGTGCAATCCTGGCCGCGGCCTCCTCCAGAGACGGGACATGCTCAATAGCCTGCCGAAGATCTTCTATGGTAAAGGGTTCAGAAGCCGCTTTAAGCTCTCCTATTACTCTTAAGGGGGCTTCAGGTCTATGTCCTAAGAGGGTATTTATAGCTGAAACAGCCTTTCTCATATCGGCCTGTTCTCTCTCTACAGCAGCCCTGGCCCTTTCTGCTTCTGTATAGGCCTGGATAACATCAAACTCTGCCACATCTCCAGTATTAAATCGTTTTTTTGCTATATCCTCTAAGTCTGATAGAAACCCTGCGTCTTTTTCAGCAACCCTCAGATTTTCTTCTGTTAGAAGAAGGCTGTAGAATGCCTCTTTCACCTGCATGACAATATCGAGGGAGACATCCTTGAGTAGATACTCGGCTGCTGCAATGCCTTTTTCAGCAGCGTGAAGCCTGGAGGCCAATTTCCCAGGATAAAGAAAAGTCTGGCCTAATGATAAAAAAGGCTCATCCCTTTGACCTAAAGAGGTATGCCATGTATATTTAAGACCCAGCGATGGATTGGGGTATGCCCTGGCCTTAAGCTCATCGCCCTTTGCCGCCTCAACAACCTCTCTGACCTCCTTGATATCAGGGTTTGCCTTCAATGCCTCTTTGATAAGCTGATTGAGGGTATATGTGGGGATTGAGGATGGCTCCTGCGCATTCAGGGGAAGGGTTTTATACCCAAAGACAAGAACCATCAAGACTATGCCGGCAATTATTCGCCTTCTCATGATATTCAAATATATCATAGGATTGTTTTGAAATCAACTTCTTCTAACATTTATGTCTCCAGTTAAGTTTTAGAATGCTGCTTCAATTTTTTAAAGAAAAACAAATAAAGCGATAAGTATAGAACAATTACGGCAAGAATAATGTCCATATAATGCAGTGCAAAAAAGGAATAGATATATATCCACGCATCATGTATTAATCGGTCAGTAATCTCAAAACCCGGTGACTTAATCTTTGTTACTTCATAGCTTACTCCTGCATCACTCACATTCGCCTTTATATAGTGATAAAAATCGTGTTCAGGATTTGTGCCAACTAATTCAGCGCCTGCCCCACCTGTGATGATATAGTGTGTTTTGCTCCACACTCCACAGTAAAAAGAATGGATATGGGAGGTAAAGAGCATTGTGATATTATAGTTATCAAAGATTGAATTTAGTTGATTTGCAAATCTTATATCCTTCAGGTTATGTGCTATTCTGGGGCCTTCCTTTCTTGGATCAAAAAGCGGGACATGCATGAAGACGAATCTGTACTTATATTTGAGAGCCTTTTCTAACTGCTCCTTTACCCACTCCATCTGCCAGGGGTCTAAATTATACTCATTGGCATCATCAAGGATAATAAAGTATGCATCTCCAATCGTGAATGAATAGTAAAACCTGCCAAAGAGGTCATAATAGTTTCCTCTCCCATTCTCTCTAAGCTCATGGTTTCCGATTGCAGTTAATAAAGGCTTTTTAAACTCCTTTATCTGATTGATGAAAAACTTGTATTTCTCTTTTTCTCCATCCTGTACAAGGTCTCCAATATCGATGGAAAACATTACATCATCTAAATTAACTGCATTTATCAGATTCTCAAATGTTGTTATGGAATTTTTATTGTCTCCAAATACGGCAAATGAAAAGTTCTTTGCTTTCTTGTCAATCTTTTGCAATTGCCTGTAGTTATAGTCTGTTATCTGTGGGAATGTAATGGCTGAATGAATTTTTATCCCAATTGTTATTATCAGCAAAGATATTGCAATGAATAATATTTTTCTGTTGTATAATCGTTTCAATTAAGAACCTCTGATGGTCTCCAGTTCTCAAAAAATCGATCCATGGCAGAGGTCTTGCCTATCGGAATATGTCCATATAAAATGGATATTTGTTTTTCCGCCTCTGATTTTGGCTCTCTATCTACTATTACCTTCCACATTGCTGCGACCAGCCCTGACCTGTCAGCGCCAGCCTGACAGTGTATTAGTATGGGACGGGGTGCAGATTTGAAGATTTTAATAAGCCTTTGAACATCTTCATCAGTGGGCTCACGGGATGCTGATAGAGAAATATCGTAATGTATTACATTGTGCTCTGCACTTACTTCCAATTCTTCTTTATACCACGAGTTATCAGGGTTCTTACCCCGCAGATTCAGGATGCTCCTGATGTTATGCTTTTTGATATAATATTCAAGCTCATCTCTGTCAAGTTGAGCAGACCTGTATGCCTCGCCGGGTGTAATCGCATGGAAGTTGCCCTGCTCCTCTGTATACAAAAAATAACCTGCAGTTAAGATAAGCACCAATGAAAGGACTGCAATGAAAAACTTAAGCTTGCGTGACATTTAAGCCTCCGATTGGTTTTTCACTTCAGACATGACCCTTTGCCTTCCTTTTCCAATCGCTACAAAGCAGACTATCGCAAGGATTACAATAATGGCCCAGATGTGTAATGGCGGAAATACAAGCGCAAAGAAAGCGCGAAGAGAAGGATTAATAATTATAACGCCGGGGATAATTATCAGCGCGACTATAAAAAGTCGTTGCCAGTTAGTTACGGGGCGTGCTAACAGTATGAGGATAGATAAGCCACAGCCTACCAGTGTGAGGGTAGCTGCTGTTCGAGCCAGGCTAATATTCATTGGTTCAATTTGGCGGGTAAGGGCATAAGCAATGAGCGTAGCACCAGCAGCAAATCCTCCGGCGGGGATAGCAAAACGCAATACGCGGGAGACAAAGCCGCGTTGAGCTCGGGTGGTATTGCGCGAGAGAGATAACAATAATGCGGGCGTGCCAACTGTTAGAAAGCCAATGAGTGTTAAATGCCGTGGTAAAAAAGGAAATGGAACCTGAGCGACTCCCACTGACAGAGCCAGCGCAAACACATACATAGTTTTTGTAATGAATAGATTTGCAGTGCGTTCAATGTTGGCAATGACGCGACGACCTTCTGCGATAACCATGGGGAGTATTGCGAAGTTATTAGAAAGGAGTATTAGTTGGGCAATAGCTCGGCTGGCTTTGGTTCCAGAACCCATAGCAATGCCAAAGTCTGCTTCCTTTATGGCCAATACATCATTAACACCATCACCAATCATAGCAACGACATGTTCTTCCCGCTGTAGGGCAGTAATAATGAGCCGTTTTTGCTCAGGCGTGACTCTTCCAAATACATTATATTTTTCTATCACAGCAGCAAGAGCAATAGGATCTGTGGGTAGAGTTCGTCCATCTTGGGATAACTCAGCGCCTATTACTCCTGCGGCAGTTGCAACAGCTGCTACTGTTTGAGGATTATCACCGGAAATAACCTTGACCGCCACACCTTGATCTTTGAAGTATTGTAGTGTCTGTTCTACTTCCTTACGGAGATGTTCACCAAGTATGATAAGAGCGGCGGGCATTAATGTGGGCAGAGAAATAAGTTGGCTGCCGGGAGTGTAAGGAAGTTGATCTTTGGTATATGACAATGCAAGAACTCGTTTTCCTTTTTTGGCGTGTTGACTAATTTCAGACCATAGAGGGGAAGTGGGTTCAAGATGGGTAAGTGCAACCTCTGGTGCGCCAAGTACCCAGGTGCCATAGTTATCGAATATAACTGCGCTCCATTTTCTCGCTGAGGAAAATGGGATAGTACCCTTAATGCTCCAAACATCTCCTTGCGGCGGTGAACACGCGGCGGCGATGGCAATAAGGCTTGCGTTGGGATTTGGCTCTATTTTAGAAAAAACACCCAACACATCTTTTGGATTACATGGTGGCGTGCTTATGGTCGTTCCTATAATGTGATCAGTTGGAATAATGTTCTCCATAAACATTTTACCCTCGGTGAGTGTTCCGGTCTTATCAAGGCAAAGCACATCTACTCGAGCGAGCATTTCAACAGCAGCGAGTTCCTGGATAAGTGCATTGCGTCGGGCAAGCCGGACTACAGCTACAGCCATAGCTACACTCGTAAGGAGAACCAATCCCTCCGGCACCATGCCCACGACCCCTGCGACTGAGCCTGCGATCGCATCACGCCAACCGTATTGCATATATAAAATTTGAGTAATAAATAATAGTAGAGAAGTAGGGACAAGAAACCACGTGATATAACCAAGAAAGCGGTTAATTCCTTCGCGTAGTTCAGAGCGAGAGAGTTCAAATCTACGGGCAGCATTCGCCAGTCTGCGAGAATAGGCTTGCTCTCCCACGCGAACGGCTTGAATTCGGCAACTCCCGGCTATGACAAAACTGCCGGAATAGATTTCATCGTCAACATCCTTTACAACTGGCTCGGACTCACCGGTGAGGAATGACTCATCTACCTCCACATTGTTTGAGCGTAACACTACTCCATCAACTGGAACTTGATCGCCCATACGCAGTTCAATCACATCATCAATGACAATCTGATCTACTGTTACTTCCTGTACCGAATCAGAGCGTACTACTCGCTCTTTGGTAGCCGTGATGAGCACAAGGCGATCCAAAGTCCATTTGGCGCGTAATTCCTGTATAATTCCGATTGCTATGTTAAAAATGATAACAATACCAAAGAGCGCATCCTGAACGGGACCGATCAAGAGTATAACAATTAACAGACTGCCCAGTAAGGCATTGAACCTCGTAAAGATATTCTCTTTGAGTATTTGGACAAAACTCCGGCTGGCCCGCTGTTTCGTGATATTGACTTGCCCGCTATCTATACGTTCCCTTACTTGTTCCTCACTCAAGCCGCCGGGTCCCGGTATAAACTGTCGCGAAATAGGAAGTAGTGAAATTGGAGCAGAAATATCAATCTCTGAGGGAACATAACTTATCGGTAAAGAACCGGCTGAGAGGTAGGAAGCACCTCTGGTCTGCTCAATAACGGAGGCTGCGGTATATATGATGGATAACCACAAAGCAGCAAGCGCCCACCCTCCAAGTACATCTGTTGGCCAATGTACTCCAAGATACACGCGTGAGATCCCGATAAGAAAAACTAAGGTAATTGCTGTTGCCCAGACAATAACTTTGCCTTGCCAACGGCGAAGGGTCTTAGCAAGCAAATAGGCAATTGCGCCATAAATGGCTGATAAAGCCGTATGGCCGGAAGGAAAGGCGTATCCGGTGGCAGGAGCAGCCATCCACGCCTCCAGGGGTCGCGGTCGAGCAATAGCAATTTTAAAGATAAAATCAAGAACGCCGGTGCCAGCCACTGTGGCTGCAAGCAGCACAAAAGGGCGCCAACTGTTTGTTTTATAGCGCAAAAAAAGACCGACTACTACCGCAAGTGATATGACAAACCATCCATTACCGAGAAATGTCAGATAGCGCATCACGGTAGTTAGCCAGCCAATTCGATGGGCTGCAATATGTGCGACAATAGGCGCATCGAAATATACTATTTCATCTTTGGCGACTACATCCTCCAGCACACCACCAAATGCCCAAATGCTTAAACCTATCGCAACCAATCCGATAGTGAATGATAATCCGTAGGCGGCCCCCGGATTGAACCTGCGGACAAGAAATTCAATCCACCCTCGATAGCGCGTCTCTATGCGCGTTATCCCCGGACGGTTGCGCAACCTATTAATTAAAGCTCTTAACTGATCGGGATGTGAAGCGATCCATCCTGCGCTTAAACCTCCAATTACAATTGCTATAGCGAGTAGGACCAATATGAGGTTAGAGACAAAAGCACTATAAGGCGTATCACGGATTGCGGATAGCAGTGAATCGATTTGAGCATTCAAAGACTGCCCAGAGAGAGAAGGATTACTAATTTCAATCTGATCGAGAATGTTAGTCAAGGTCAAAACCATAATAGTATGCTCACTCCTTACTATAGGGTTAAATAATTATACACTGCATAAAAATTCTTTCTATGAAATTGCAAATCGTCAAGCCTTATTTTAAAGCACCCCTACTAACTTGCAAGTGAACACACACGATCACACTTTTCCATCTTTTTTTTCAAAACTGCCGTATCTGAGCGCCAGTGTCGGCAGCACAAGGAGGTTTAAGACAGTTGAGGTCGTAAGGCCGCCGAGGATCACTATTGCCATGGGTCCTTCAATCTCACGGCCTGGCGCTCCGCTGCCGATGGCGAGTGGCAGCAGTCCAAGGGCAGTAACCAATGCTGTCATGAGGATTGGTGCAAGCCGTTCTGATGCGCCCCTGATGGCTGTTTCAAGCCCCCAATTCATCTCCTCAAGATATTGGATAAACCTGAATGCAGCTCCTTCCCATTTTACCTCTTCCTCTAAAGCCTCTGGATTATCAGGGCGTTCCCTCAAAATAACACGCAGGACATGGATTTTGTTGGCGAGGAACTGGTTGTCTTCTCTTTCAAGATTGCTTGTAAGGACATGATATAAAAAGACAGAGGCAATAAGAAGTATGCCGGACGCAGATAAAGCATACAGAAAGGTCAATCTCTGCGTGATTGACCACATTCTCCTTGAGGCTGATGCAGGCGTATTCTCAGCGCTCTTCGAGGACATATCCTACCCCGCGAATTGTATGGATTAATTTCTTTTCAAAAGGGTCGTCCAATTTTCTTCTGAGACGGCGGATGGCAACATCCACTACATTGGTGTCACTATCAAAGTTCATATCCCAGACCTGTTCAGCAATCAGAGTCCGTGACAGAACTTCGCCTGCCCGTTGCGTCATAAGTGACAGAAGGGCAAACTCCTTAGGGGTCAGGTCAAGGTGTTGTCCGCTTCTTATCGCTTTGTGCCGCAGAAGGTTGATCTCCAGGTCAGCAATCCTGAGTATTTCAGGTTGTCGGGTTGGACCCCGGCGGAGGATGGCACGCACCCGGGCAAGCAATTCAGAGAACGAGAAAGGCTTCACCAGATAGTCGTCTGCACCCAGTTCCAGCCCCATGACCCGATCACGAACCGAGTCACGTGCAGTCAGAAAAAGGACATGGGTTTGCTTTCCACGTTGCCTTATTTCGGCAATAATTGACCAGCCATCTCTTTCCGGGAGCATTACATCGAGGATAATAAGGTCGTATTCGCGGGTTGTGGCGAGAAAGAGACCTTCGTCTCCCTCGTGAGCGATATCCGCAACGAAGCCGCTTTCTGTCAGCCCTTTCCGGAGGTATACCGCTGTCTTTTGTTCATCTTCTATGATTAAAATACGCATAACCTAACTGGTAATTTTGTCTCCTTTAAGATAAACATATACAGTAGTTCCATGTCCCACCCTGCTTTTTATCTCTATCCTGCCGCCGTGTAATTTAACAATTTCATCACATATGCTTAATCCCAATCCGATACCGCCGCTCTCTCTTGAACGGGATTTATCAACACGATAAAAGCGGTCAAAGACCCTGTCTAAATCTCCTTCGGATATGCCGATTCCTGTATCTCTTATCTCGGTCACAATAAAACCCGTTTCTTTTTTAATGGAAATATCTATTTTCCCTTGAGGAATATTATATTTTATGGCATTGTCTATGAGATTTGTGAAAAGTTCCAGCAATGCCGCCCTGTCTCCACGGATTACAGATTGTTCATTCCCGGAGATATTTATACTTATGCCCTTTTGTTCAGCAAGAGGGGTTAACAGTTTTACTGCCTCATGGATGGTTTTGCCGATATTTATATCTTCGATCTTGAGTTCGACTTTATCAGAACTTAAGCGTACCAAGGTGAGGAGTTTCTGGACTATCTGTGACATCGTCTTTGCAGTATCTATAATGGCTGTAACGGCCTTTTTGTATTCTTCTGCAGTCCTTTCCCTTCTCAATGCAACCTCACCCTGAGTCAGGATGACAGATAACGGCGTCCTGAGTTCATGGGATGCATCGGCAGTAAATTGTTTCTGGCGATTAAAGGCATTTTCAAGGCTGTCAAATGTGCGATTAAAGGAGGCTGCGAGGCCCTTCAATTCCGACGGGATGCTTTTTTCAGTTACCCTTTCTGAAAGATTAGATTCTGAAATCCTGTCAATGGTCTCAGAGATCTCCTTTATGGGCGTAAGCGCCTTTTTTGCGATTAAGAAGCTGCCTGATGCAGAGATGATCATGATAAAAACAATGGAAAGGGAAAGGACAATACTATAGCTCTGAATGAGGTCTATCCTGTCCTCTATATCCTCGGCACACTGGATAACGAGGCCGTGCCCTTTGTTTTTTACTGCAGAGGTTTTTTCTTTATTCCCATGCCTGTTGTCCTCAGGGACATAAAAATTGACGAGCCTTGTGGGTTCACCATTTAAAAAGATGGTCTTAAAACTTGTCTGGTCTTTTCCTGCTTGAAATGGAAGCTCAGAATCTCTCAAGGATGCTGATTTCTCAAGAGTGGTTCCATCAAAGCGGCGTATCTGAAAGAAGTTCTTTGATTTTGGCGAATTGTATTCCCACATGACATCATCGGAAAATTTAAACTCCGTTTCGTTGTCGTTTTCAGTTACCAGGGTCGCCAATGCCTTTGCCCTTGACAGAAGGCCGGAGTCAATAGAGCTATAGACGATCTTATGGAGGCTGAAATATAGAAATACCCCCAGTGCGGATAGTGTCAGGAACAGGACGACCATATAAAATGCTATAACCCTTGCCTTTATGGAAGAAAGCATCTTATCCCTTCAATATATATCCTGCACCGCGAACGGTAAGGATGAGCTTTTTATCGAATCCCCTGTCGATCTTGTTCCTGATACGGTTGATAAAGACATCTATGACATTGCTGTCAAGGTCAAAATCCTGGTCATAGAGATGCTCTGTCAGCGATGTCCTGCTTAAAACCATATCTTTATTAATCGCCATATACTCAAGGAGGGCATATTCCCTTGGTGAAAGTAAAATTTGTTTTCCTCCTCTTTTTACCTCACGGGTAGCCATGTCAATGATAATGCCCCCTATCTCTATGACAGAGGTCTTAACCTCGGAATTCCTTCTCAGCAATGCCCTGATGCGTGCCAGGAGTTCTTCAAAGAGGAATGGCTTTGTCAGATAGTCATCGGCTCCGCTGTCCAAACCTGATACCTTGTCCATCAATGCATCCTTGGCTGTAAGCATGAGAACAGGGGTTTTAATCCCTGTCTTGCGGATCCTTTTCAGGATGGTCATTCCATCAATAACAGGCAGCATTATATCAAGCATTATGAGGTCTGACGGCTCGTTTTCAGCCATAAAGAGACCATCCTCTCCGTTGTATGCTACATCCACTGCATAGCCCTCTTCCTCAAGTCCCTTCTTTATTATGTCAGCCAAAGATTTTTCGTCTTCAACAATCAATATCCGCATACAATATCATCTGCCTTTATCCGGTTCATTTACAATACGTTCTCTTGAGGATAATAGATAATATAATGCTGGCATCACAACAAGTGCAAGCGGAATCTGGATCAGCAGCCCGGAAATAATTGCAATTGCAAGGGGCTGCTGCATGGCGGCCCCCTGGCCTATGGCCAGAGCCAGCGGGAGCAGCGTAAGAATAGCCACAAAGGTGGTCATGACGATCGGCCGCATGCGGTTTTTCCCGGCCTCGATCAATGCCGGCAGCGTATCCATGGTTTCCGTAAGGTCTCCGTATTCCGAAAAATAAAATATTGCGACTTCGGTGACAATGCCGACTATCATAGTCATTCCCATCATGGCGGAAATATTGAGTTCGGTGCCGGTCAGCCATAAGCCGACAAATACCGCTGACAATGACAGCAGCGGGATTGTCATGATCGCCAGCACAACCTGAAAGCGTTCGTATAAAAACAAAAGCAGCAGGAAGACCAATGCGATGGCACCAACGAATACGGCAATGAGTCCTTTGAAGGCAATCTGCTGCTGTTTATACATCCCGCCCAATTCAAAGTATACGCCTTGCGGTATTAGGCCCGGACGCATCAGTGCCTGGCGTACTTCCTGGATGACAGACCCCATATCACGCCCGCTAATGCGACCTGTGACTGCTATCATGGGTTTCAGGTTCTCACTGGTAATCTCCGGTTGTCCTGCGACAGGCAATACACTTGCTATACGCCGTAAAGGGAATAAATGTCCGTCAGGTGCGTGCATCAGTAAGTTCCCTATATCTGTGGTAGTGGTACGCAGATCATGTGGGATCCATACCCGGACACCGACCATCTTGATCCCCTTCTGGATCTGCGTGGTTACCGAGCCGGTCAGATAGTCCTTCAGCGTATCTGTAACAGCCTCGGGGTCAACGCCCTCTAATGCAGCCTTAATACGGTCAACTTTAATCTCCAGTGCATCCCCTGCTAAAACAATACCGTCACGCACATCCACTACACCATGGAGCTTGCTAATGGCAGCAGCTATACGAGGTGCCAGGGATCGCAGTTGTGAGGGATTATCCGAATAGAGCTTGATTTCAATAGGCTGCGGAACAGCAGTTAGATCGCCGATCAGGTCTTCCATGAGTTGTGCCAATTCAATCTTCACACCCGGCACATTATGCTCAATCTTACTGCGAATCTCATCCATAACCTTGTTAATCGGCCGCCGGGGCAGTGGTTTCAGACGAATAAAAAAATCGCTTGAGTTGGCTTCTGTCAGCCCTCCGCCAAGCTGCGTGCCTGTACGCCGCGAATAGGTCTGCACCTCAGGGGTAGCCTTGATAATCGCCTCTATCTGGCGCATCAAGCGGTCTGTCTCAGAAAGTGCGGTGCCTGGTGGTGTTAGGCAGTCCAGGATAAAGCCGCCTTCGTCCATCTTTGGCATAAAACCTGAACCAACCTGCCTGTAACCAATATACCCCAGCACCAGCAGGGGGATAATCCCTGTAAGGATTAAGGCAGGCTGTTTCAACACACGCTGCATCATCCATGTATAAATACGGTGCACATGGGTTGTGAGCCTGCCTCCCTCTTTTTGTCCTGCATCTTTTTTGCCCAGCATATGGTCTGCCAAGATGGGAACTGCCAGCAGTGTAATCAAATAAGAGAAGACCAGAGCCGCTGCCATGGTGAGCGAGAGCGCCTTGAAGAAGGCCCCTGTCACCCCGCTCAGGAACGCCAGCGGTAAAAAGATAATGATGGTGGCAGAAGAAGAACCTACAAGCGGCCGGGCAAACTCACGCGCAGCAGCCATCACATGCCCCTCGTGGTCACCTTCGCCTGTGCGCAGGCGGCGCATGATGTGCTCGACCATTACAATGACATCATCAATGATCAGCCCCACAGCAGATGCCATACCGCCCAGCGTCATAATGTTGAAACTCATTTTCATCACATAGAGCAATAGTATTGTGGCCGCCAGTACCGTCGGCACTATGATAATGGCAATCAGGGTAATCTTGATATTGCGTAAAAACAAAAACAGCACTACTGCTCCGAGGATTACACCTATAATGATTGCATCTCGCACACTGGATGCAGAAGCTATAATTAATTCGCTCTGGTCATACCAGGTGCTGATATTCACCCCTTTCGAAAGCTGTGGCTGAAAAGCCGCAAGCTTTGCCTTAATGTCATTGTCAATCTGAACGGTATTGCCGCCTAATTGCTGGTATATATTTATCAGCACAGCATCATGGCCGTCTGCAGTTACACGCAGCCACTGAGGCACGGTATCACGTTTTACAGTAGCTACATCTTCCAGACGGACTATGCCATTGGTGCCGCTGCGCAATATGGTCTGACGAATCTGCTCAAGGCTGGTAAGGCGTGTATCCGACATTGACAGGTAGAGTTTGTAGTGATCCTCCATGCGCCCCACTGCTGTAATCACATTGGCCGCTGTGAGTGCTTTCGCTACATCGCTTAATGTCAATCCATAAGCCTGCAGACGCGCAGGATCCACTGTAACACGGTATTCCCTTCGGGCACCACCAACAACCTGCACCCTGGAGACGCCGTTTACGCTGGACAGTAAAGGAACCAACTGGTATTTTGCTATATCATGCAATTCAACCAGAGAGTGGCTGTCAGAGGTCAGGCTGTAAGCCAGCACAGGAAATACTGTTGGATCCATACGTTTGACCTTGAATGTGGTTCCGGCAGGCAATTTGGGCAGTACCCGACTGACTGCCGATTCCACCTGCAGCATGGAAGATACCATGCCTGAACCCCAGTCAAAATTAACCGAGATTTCAGCGCTGCCGCGGCTGCTCGTTGACCGCACTGATTTCACACCAGGCACTGCACGAACAGCTTCCTCAACCGGCCGGGTGACCTGTAGCTCCATCAGCTCTGCTGCACGGTCTCCTGCATCCAGAGATACTACTACACGGGGGAAATCTACTTTCGGAAATAAGGCTACAGGAAGTTTGAAAGATACGGCCGCGCCTGCCACGGCAAGCATTAACACTACAAATAGGATTGAGCGCCGGTGCGCCTGTGTCCAGAGGGTAAAAAGGCTCATCTTGCCTCCTGGACAGCCATCCCATCCTGTAATTCGTAGTTGCCCAGCGATACAACCCTGTCATCTTTTTTAAACGGCCCTGCGATACCGACAAATCCGCTGCTTTCGATGCCGGTCTCTACATTGATACGGCAGGCGCGGCCATGTCTGACCACAAATATATATGCCCCCTGTGCATCTCTCAGAACCGCCTGACGCGGCACAGCAAAACCCCTCTGATGATTCAGTATAATCACCCCCCGCACACGCATTGCAGGTATCAAATGGACACCCTGTTTAGCGTTGAGACTCACTGCCACATCTACCAACTGTGTTTGTGGGTTAATCATACCGTGCACCTCCCTTACCACCCCTTCAATGCTTTGTTCGGTGTTAAATACAGGGGTTAGGAGCACCGCCATACCTGCTTTTACCTTATTAATATCCTCAGGCTCGATGCCCAACAGCACACGCAATGTATCCAGTCGTGCCAATTGTAAGGCAGAGGTTCCAGCCTGGATGCGTTCCCCAGGAGCTACATTCAACGCACTTACGATTCCATCAAATGGCGTCTTAATTAATTCGTGTTTGATCCCTGTCCCAAGTTTATGCTGGGCAGCCAATGCAGCTTCAGCATCACTTAATGCCTTTTGCGCCCTGGCAAGTTGAGATTGAGTTGCCAGTTGCTGTTCTACAAGACCCTGTACGCGTTTCAGTTCACTACGCGCAAAATTCACCTCAGATAAAGCCTGTGCATAGCTCACGCTGTTCATAGGGCTGGTATCAAATTGCAGGATCGGCATACCCCTTTTTACCACCTGTCCCTGAGTGACCAGCAGTTGCATAACCTGTCCTGCACGCGGGAAATTAATGTTTACCACGCCAACTGGATTGATGCTTACCATGCCATAGCCTGTCAGCGTTTCTACAAGGTCATGCTGGCTAAGGGGCTGCGTCTGCACCGGAGCGACAATATCGCCAGCAACTGCCGTATAATTGAAAGCCAAAAGAAAGATTAGTGAAAGAGTGTTTAAGATTATACCCCTTTTCAATTTAATCTCCTCCTGTTAATTTAATCTCTGCTGTTGTAACCTGCATGGGCAGTTCGCTGCCGATTAGTGTCTGCAGGGCAACCCGCTCCTCAAGTATGGTCTGCTCAAGCGTAATTGCCTCCATGCGTTTATTCAGCAGGGCAGCGGACAGATTGGTATAAGTTGTGGCATCTATATTGCCTGCATCTAAAGCTTCCTCTGCATGTTTCACAGCGGCCTCCATCTCCGGCAAAGCGCTTTTAACCCTATTATATTGTCGGGTAACCAGCTTCAATTGTGCCATGAGACTATTAATCTGGCCGTATGCTGCATTCAGACGTGCATGGTATTCGTCATACAATCTTTTGCGAGTCGCTTTTTCCATTGCGATATTGCCCTGATTACGGTTAAAAATCGGCAGGTTTAATGCAATACCGAAGCCTGATGTATATATTCCGCTGGTGTCACGGGAGCGGGTGAGACCAATATTAAGCGCCGGGAATTGCGCAAGGATTGCCTGGCGGAAACGCTGTTCCTGGCTGGCATAACCTGCTTGCAATGCCAGTAAATCAGGGCGTCGCTGCGGTAACCCTGCTATATAGGTTTTAATCTTTTCCTGGTCAAGGCCAGGCAGATTAGCATCTCCCACGAGCTTGAGGTTGACTTCAGGAGACAGACCCAGCAATGCGTTGAGGTCGTACCTGGTTTTACTGATTTGCCGCTCTAAATTGTTGATACGAGAGTTGGCGTTCTGCAATGCCGTCAGATCCGCACTTACTACATCCAGCGTCAAGTTGCCTTCCTGCAGCGCCTGCTGTGCACGGCGATACTGAGTGCCAAAAAGCTCCCGGTAGGACTGCAACTCGCTCATCAGCTTCTCCTGTGTAATGCTTTTCACGAACAACAATCGTGCCTGCTGAACAACCTGCCATTCCTGCCACAGCACAGTTAAATCAACTTTAAGACCATTTGCGCGGGCGGCGTTAACAGCAGCGTTGCGGGTGATGAGCTTATTTATATCGTAGCTCAACCCAAGGTTGAATGCATTCATGTATCCGGGACCGCCGTTGGTTGGATGGTCTATGCCGGCAGTTAGTTGAGGGTTGGGCAGAATCCCTACGGCCAAAAGCTGAGCCTCTGCTATGCCTTTCTCATCCCGTGCAACCCTCAATTCAGGATTATTTACTACAGCCAGTATCGCCACTTCTGTCATATCCAGGCCATCGTCCGGGTTAAATGGATGGGCAGCCAATTCCGGTAAAGGCAGTCTTTTTGTATCAATAATTAAATGCGGCACCTCATGCAATAAGGTCGGCTGTGTATTGAGCGGCTTGGTTTGATAGGAAGCGCAGCCTGACAATGCCGTGAGGAGCAGGAGTGAAAAAAGATGGCGTGGACGCATGACTTAGTTTACCCTGTTTCCCCGCTTGATGGCGATAAACATAAAGACGATTCCGATGAGGAGAGGCTCGCCAATAGCCACTGGAAGCACATTATTAGGGTTAAGCCTCAGTATCCTTTTTATATCAAGATGTGACATCTCACTGCTTACAGGGATATTGCTGTTTTTATCCACAACCGTTATGTAAACAACATAGCTTCCGGAGTCGATCAAGCGCATCGGCCATTTCCCTTCGTATGTCCCATGCGGTGGAATGGCATCTATTTTAATTGCCTTATTTGCGCTCCAGTCCTCGAGGTCCATGGGCGATTCTTTCCCCTGTGTAATATTCGCCAGCGAAATGTAGGCGATGATATTGTTGGCGGCTTTATCAGAGTTATTGGTTATTGTTCCCGTATATGTTATTTTGTCTCCCATATTTGCCTGAACAAATGGTGGATTAATGGAGACTGCAATACGGTTTGCTGCATATGCATAATTCACCGTAATTGCCAGAATAACCGATGAAAGAGCTAATATTAATCTTTTCATTTTGCACCTCACATTTCCAGTCTGGATACACTTCTTTTTAGAAACCACAGGGATAGGAGTGTGTATCCGCAAATAATAGCGACACGCCCTGCCTGATAGCTGAAGCCCTGACTGTCTATGACCACGCTGTCAAAGGTGTTGATGGCATCGGCAAAGGGGTTTATGAGATCAAGGACCCTGCCGAACCATGTCTTGCGCAATGCTGCTGAAAGAAAGATGGGCGATCCCGCCAGCAGAAATATAAAAAAGGAGATGATCAGGGAATTCTTCATGGACTTTATCCTCGCTGAAAGTCCCATGGAAAAGGCGGAAAAGATAATGGCAAGGAGCGTTCCGAGGATGGCGAGATAGGCGATTCCAATGAGGAGATTTTGCCCGCCCTTGCCCACGACAAATAGATAGGGCAGGGAAATAGCAAAGATAATCACCCAGTTGGCTATCGCTGCGCCAAGCTTTCCGGCTGCGATCTGAGTCTTTTTTACAGGACTCAGGAATAGTGCCTCAAGGGTGCCCCTTTCTATCTCTCCGGCAAAGGCATCTGATCCGAACACAAGCCCTATCAATATCCCGAGGGCAGTGATGAAATTCATGATCATGTAGAGCATCTGCCCCTGGTCAAGGAGGCTTAATTCGCTGTTGGTAAGAAACAGGTAGCTCAGGATACTCAGGATAATTGATGTGAGGATATACCATAAAAAACCCTTCGGGGTCAGGATGCTTTCCCTTATCTCCTTTTGCATGATATAAGCTGCCTTCATAGCATTCCCTCCTTTGTCGACAGAAAGAAGATATCCTCTATCGTTCCTTTCTTAACTTCGCCTGCCCTGACTATCTTCCCGTAATTGATGATGACTATCCTGTTGCAGAGCCTCTCAACATCATCCAGCAGGTGAGTGGAGAGAAAGATGGTTGTGCCCTGTTTGCGATTGAGGTCCATCAACAGGTCGTGGATATCCCTCCTGCCTTTTGGGTCAAGGCCGTTTGTGGGCTCATCAAGGAACAGGAGTTTTGGTTTGTTGATAAGCGCACGCGCAATGCCGAGCCTCTGTTTCATGCCGCGGGAATAACTGCGGATGAGGTGGCCTTCCTTTCCATGTAGTCCAACAGCCTCCAAAAGGCTATCAATTTCCTGCCTTGACATCTCCTCTCCATAGAGATTTGAGAAGAATTCGAGGTATTCCCGTGCCGTCATCCATTCATAATAGCCGTTGGATTCCGGAAGGGCATTGATAATCTCCTTTACCGCCATTGGCTCTTTAAAGACATCATGTCCGTTTATCACTACATTTCCTGAATCGGCTTTTATGATGGCAGTTAAGATGCGGATGGTGGTGGTCTTCCCTGCCCCGTTCGGGCCGAGGAAGCCGAAGATGTCGCCTTCTTCCACGCTGAAATTCAGTCCGTCTAAAGCAGTATAGCCATCATACCTCTTTACCAGATTTTCAACTGTGATCATTTCAGCCTCCATTTTGATGAGGGGCGGAGTTTACCGCCCCTCATTGTTATTACCTTTCACCTACTTCTTCGTGGCCATTGTCGGAGTCTTCTCCTTCATGGCCTTCGTTGTCGTTCCGGTCTGTGTCGATCTTCAGTATCTTCCCGTTTCCTGCATCAATCTTCACATCCGCTATCTGATGGTCGGCCTTTGCTATCTCAATGCCATAGACGAGATAGCCGTTCTCGTTTTCGAGTTCCGCCTTCAATACCTTTCCTGGAACGGCCTTCAGAGCTGCACTTACAGCGGAATCCAGCGAGACCTTTGCCATTCCTGCAAACCCTGCCTCATCCTCGCTCTTAACCTGGATGCTGCCAGTGTTTTTCGCCTGCTGCGCTGATACACCTCCGATGGCAATAAGGGCTACAAGAACAACACCGCTTATGACGGTCGTTATCATTCTTTTCATCTTTGTCACCTCCTTTCATGGAAAATCCGTAAGCTCAATTTCCATTTAAGCTTACGATTGCATTATAAAGAGGGAAAGATTACAGGAAGATGAACGCAGAATCAGGTATAATAAAACCAGCGGCAGCGAATGAAAAAGAAATTTGGTGCGTAAACTTCTCAAACAGAGGAGTAAAAATTATGCAGCTTTCCTTGATCTATCCAAGAAATCCACCGATTTGCTCATCTCATAATGATCTTCTTTCGGGCACAACCTTGTGAGGGATATTTCCATCATTCCATTGTTTCGATACATACAATCCGCAGTAACAACTTCCGTATTCCTTTATGTCGGGGTCCTTATAAACGCACGGGCATATTATGTCCGCATCCCTCTGCATTATGCCTGTTGCAAGGCGGCAGGGACATGAACGGTAGCCATACCTCTGCTCATTTTTCAACAGACCCTGTATTATCTCCATCACATATTGTCTGTCTTTATTAAGCTGAATACCCTGCGACTCTGCATATCTTGAGAGGATCTCATAAAGTCTCTCAGGACTCATTTTATGCCATCAGGCATTTCCCATTGGATTATCATGGGTGCTCCTTCTATATTCCTCTGCCGCTGCAATTGCAACATCCTGAAGCATTTCCATATGTGCAATGCTTACTGCCTTTAGCGGGATCTTCAATTCATCAGCAACCTGCTGGAGTGTCAGTCCCTTTGCATAATGCATTTCTGCGAGCGTTATCTTCAGGGCGTCATCGACAATAAATCCCTTTAACTCAGCATCCTCAATATCTACAGCACTGCATGCCTCATTAAAGTTCATTCCATTGTTTAACCCATCCCTTATCTTTGCTATAGCCTCTTCGTGGATCTTATCTTCCTCCTGCGTGTATTCCTTATACTTAAACTCTTCCATTAAACCCTCCCTTTCTATGCTGGTGGCGGTGCAGGGATTTGAACCCCGGACACTGCGGATATGAGCCGCATGCTCTAACCAACTGAGCTACACCGCCAGGTTTTTTTATAATATCCATTTGAAGATTTTTTTTCAACACCTGCGATGCCTTCCCTGCTAAAATAATATATGGAAAAAATAGACCTAAAGGCCCTTTCTGAAACAGAGCTGCATGCGTTTTTCGAAAACAACAGGCTGCCTCCCTATCGTACCAGGCAGCTTATACACTGGCTCTATAGGAAAATGGCATCCTCGATACAGGATATGACAGAGTTTTCAAAAGACCTGCGTGAGAGACTCTCCAGCATTGCCTATATCAGCAATCTCAATCTCATTGAAAGACAGGTCTCCTCAGACGGGACTGAGAAATTCCTTTTCGGACTTGAGGACGGAGAGAAGATAGAGAGTGTCCTTATACCGGATAAGGATAGATTAACCCTGTGTATATCAAGCCAGGTTGGATGCGCTATGGGCTGCAGGTTCTGTCTTACAGGCGCTATCGGGTTTAAACGCAATCTCAAGGCCCATGAGATAGTTGACCAGGTCTTGTCTGTCCAGAGGGATATCGGACAGAGAAGGA
>JAJYJJ010000001.1 GCA_021789595.1 Nitrospirota bacterium
ATTCTATAAGGTTGATATAGCTGTATTTGACACTCTCAGGTCTATATTCAAAGGACATAAGGTTAATGCAGTTATAAACCTTGCAGCAAGGGCAGGCGTAAGGGCATCTGTTGAAGACCCATGGGCGTATCTGGATACGAATGTAAAAGGCACATTAAATCTCCTTGAATGCTGTAAGGAATCTGGGGTAGAAAAATTTGTCCTTGCCTCAACATCGAGCATCTACGGACATAACAGGATGCCTTTCAGAGAGGATGACAGGACAGACAACCCGCTTGCGCCATACTCTGCAACCAAGAAGGCTGCCGAGGTATTATGCTACAGCTATCATTACCTGCACGGCATAGATATAAGCATCCCAAGGTATTTCACAGTCTATGGTCCTGCTGGAAGACCTGATATGAGCATCTTCAGGTTTATAAGGAATATCGACGACGGCATACCCATACCTGTCTTTGGCGATGGCAGACAGAAAAGGGACTTCACCTATATCGATGACATAGCAGACGGCACGATTAGATGTCTTAAACCTGTGGGCTATGAGATATTCAACCTCGGAAGCGATAACTCTGTTGAATTGCTCTATGTGATAAACCTTATAGAGGAGTTCTTAGGTAAGAAGGCAGATATAGAATGGCTGCCGATGCACCCTGCGGATGTGACAGCAACATGGGCATATATTGAGAAATCAAGGTCGAGACTGGGCTGGAGTCCAACCATTGCAATAAAAAAAGGCATAGAGAGTACTGTAAGGTGGTATATGGACAACAGGGATTTTGTCAGAACCATCAAGGTTAGCAGTGCGGTATGACTGAAAGAATGGAGACAAAGAGGGCAGTAGAGATTATTGAAGGATTTAAGGACAGGCACATCCTTGTCATCGGCGATCTGATGATGGACCACTATATATGGGGAAGGGTGGCAAGGATTTCGCCAGAGGCCCCTGTGCCTGTTGTTGATGTTATAAAGGAGAGCATGATGCTCGGCGGTGCGGCAAATGTGGCAAACAATATCATCGGCCTTGGTGCCAAGGCATATGTATCAGGTGTTATTGGAAGGGATGATAATGGCAGGGCGCTTGTTCATGAATTGAGACAGAGGGATATAGCGACAGAGGGCATTATTGTTGAGAATACGAGGCCAACGACCATCAAGACAAGGGTTATTGCCCACAGCCAGCATGTTGTTCGCTTTGACAGGGAGGATAAGAACAATATATCGGAATCAACATACGGGCTTATCACAGATTATGCAAGGGGATTATCGGGTGAGGTCAGTGCCATCATCATTTCGGATTATTGCAAAGGGGTTGTAACAAAAAAACTTGTAGGGGAGATACTTTCTATCTCAAAGGGTAGCGGCATCTTTACCTCTGTTGACCCAAAGATAGGGCATTTTGATTTTTATACAGGTGTTAATCTGATAACGCCTAACCTGAATGAGGCTGCCTCTGGCTCAGGCATAACAATAACAGACGAAGAAACCCTTATACTTGCAGGCAGGACACTTCTGCAGAGGATAGGGTGTGATATTGTGTTGATCACAAAAGGCGAGCAGGGGATGAGTCTGTTTGAGAGAAATGGCGGCGTTTCTCATATACCGACATTTGCAAGGGAGGTATACGATGTTACAGGTGCAGGTGATACAGTTATTGCTGCCTTTACCCTTGCATATGTCTCAGGGGCAACGATGAAAGAGGCAGCTATCATAGCAAATCACGCTGCAGGGATAGTTGTTGGGGAGGTCGGAACCGCCATTGCTACCAGTGAACAACTGCTGGAATATCTGGCAAAATAATTCAGTCATGCTGACATCTATGGTCTCGGCGCATAGATTATGCGTTGTTAAGCCCATGAAAAGCATAATGATAAAGCTGAGATGCAGTATCCTATTTGACTGCCTCAATGACCTTGTCAACAAAGAGCTTTTCAGGGTACGCCCCCTCGAATTGCACTGATTCGTTTATAACGATCTTAGGAACACTATAGACCTTGTATCTGGCGGATAATTCAGGGAACTCTATAGCCTCTATGACATCTGCCCTTAGCATCTCGTTTTCCATTGTAAGCTGATGTGCCAGCCGTCCCGCGGCCGGGCAGTGAGGTCAGGTGGGTGTAACAAAGACCTGTATATGGACTGGTTTTGTTAGACTCCTTACCCTGTCCTTTGTCGTCTCTGTAAGACCTGTCTTTCCGTTGGAGACATCGATCATAGCCTCTATAATCGTGAAGAATTCATAACCTGTAGGTATCCCGTAAAACCTTATGCCGTAATCCCTATCGCCCTCGATTACGATTGCTGGAATCCTTTTTATGTCATACTGTTCAACCTTATGTTTATCAGCCGTAAAGTCGTATACCTCGATGGTTACCATGCCTGACAGCGAAGAGATATCCTCGCACAATTCCCTTGCCTCCTTGCAGAACTGACATTCAAATTCCTGAGTAAATAATACGAGTTTGACAGGGTTTGTAAGCTTTTCAAGATGTTTTTTTACATATTCCCTTTCTTTATCTTTCAGTATTGACATATGCATACTCCTTTCCAAGGCTTCGGTATAGTGATAGTATAAGCTGTAGACATACGAAGTTACAAGGGGACGAAGGATAGTTTAATCCTTTGGCTTGACTATGGATTATGGGATTAAATAAAATCCATGGACAGACAATAAACGTATAAGGAGGATTTGCAGATGTCCGAGAAACAGAAGGAATCACTGGAAGAATCCCTGAAAGGTTATAAGGAAAAGATTACGCCTGTCACAAAGGCTACCCTTACGTGGGATAGAGAACTCATCTTTGTGGGCAGGACCCAACAGGGATATGAAATAGAATTTGATGGACATGTCCAGTGGGGATGCAAACCCACAGACGCATTGCTTTTAAGCCTTGCAGGATGTATGGGGATTGATGTGGTGATGTTTCTTCAGAAGATGAAGGTAGATCTGGCAGGTTTCAAGATAGAGATTGTTGGAGAGAGAAACCCAACCCCCCCGCAGTATTTTAAGGCGGTTGAGATAATCCTCTATGTTGCCGGCAGAGATATAGATGCCAAGAAGGTAGAACGTGCAGTATCCCTTTCCCACGAAAAGTACTGCTCTGTCTATAACTCCTTGAGAAAGGATATAGATGTAAGGGTAAAATACATCATTGAAGAAAAAGGGCCAGCAAAAGAGATCAGCGATTAAGAATATCAGTTGGGCATTTAAAGTAAAAGTAATAAGTGGAGAATAAGGTGTAGATGGAATTAAAAGAAGGACTTGAAAGGCTTCCCACAAGCCCGGGTGTTTATATTCTGAAGGGTATAAGGGGTAAAATCCTGTATGTGGGTAAGGCAAAGAACCTCCGCAACAGGCTTCGCTCATACTTTCAGGAATCAGCAGCTCTTGATATGAGAAAGGCTGCCATGGTCAGGGAGGTGAAGGATTTTGAATACATAGTCACAGATAATGAGCTCGAGGCCCTTATCCTCGAATCTAATCTCATAAAGAGGTTCAAACCGAGGTATAACATAATCCTGAGGGATGATAAGAATTATCCATATCTGAGATTGACCGTACAGGAGGAATGGCCGAGGCTTGAGGTTGTAAGAAGGATCAGCAAGGACGGCTCACTATACTTTGGCCCGTATGTTCCAGCAGGTGTCATGTGGGAGACGCTTGCCTTTGTCAGGAGGAATTTCCCGATAAGGACATGCAGATATTCCCTGGACAGGCCTATGAGGCCGTGCATCCAGTTTCAGATGGGCAGATGCTCAGCACCGTGCGATGGGAGGATTACAAGGCAGAGGTATATGGAGATAGTTGATGAGGTTAGGCTTTTCCTTAATGGACAGAAAAGGGAGCTGCTCGACGGACTTAAAAAAAGGATGGAGAGGCATTCAGCAGCACTTGAGTTTGAGGATGCAGCAAGGATAAGAGACAGGATAAGGTCTCTTGAAAGACTCTGGGAGACGCAGAGGATAATAGCCCCGGAGCTTGGAGATATGGATGTGATAGGGCTTTATAGAGAGGGAGGGGATGGGGCAATACAGATATTTTTTGTGCGTAATGGGATGCTTATAGGTGCAAAGGATTTTTTCCTGAAGGGTATAAAGGATGTCCGCGATGATGAACTACTGATGGGCTTTCTGGAGCAGTTTTACAATAAGGAGATTATACCACCGGAGGAGGTTATTGTCCCAGTGAACATAATGGAGACCGATGCATTAACACAGTGGCTGAGCGAGAAAAGGGGAGGGGATGTATCAATAAGATGTGTGGATAGAGGTAAGGAAAAGGAGCTTGTGGACCTTGCAGTGGAGAATGCATCCATGGCCTTCAAGAGGCATACAGAGGCAGGGGCAAATAAAGCAGCATATGAGCTTAAGGGGCTTTTATCCTTGAGGGTGCCTCCAAAGAGCATAGAGGCCTTTGATGTGTCAAACATATCAGGTGCCGAGGCAGTTGGTTCTGTGGTATTATGGAGAGACGGTAATTTTGATAAGTCAGGATACAGGCACTTCAAGATAAAAACAGTTGAAGGGATTGATGACTTTGCAATGATGTCAGAGATCGTATACAGGCATTTCAGGAAAAAGATCGAAGACAGCGAGCAGCTCCCTGATCTGGTAATTATAGATGGGGGGAAGGGCCAGCTTGATGCAGCCCTCAGGGCAATAAATAGTCTTGGTATTGAGGGGATGGATGTAATCGGCCTTGCCAAGAAAGGGGAACAGGAAACAGATCGTGTGTATACCATGGGGCGGCCAGGGCCAATACCACTGTCTTCTACAAGGCCATCTACGCACCTGCTTCAGAGGATAAGGGATGAGGCGCACCGCTTTGCCATAACCTTCCACAGAAACCTGCGTAAAAAGAGGACACTTGAATCACCACTTGAGAAGATACCTGGAATTGGTAAGATAAGGCGGTTAGCGCTTTTAAGGAGGTTTGGAGGTATTGATGCCATAAGGAATGCCTCTATCGAGGAGATCTCTTCGGTCAAGGGTATGAACCGTAAGGTAGCAGGTGCCCTCATATCAGCCCTGAAGAGACAGAAGGAGGCGGGTTAGCAGGTGATTGATAAGGCCAGATTAGAGGAATATCTAAAAGGGCTTTTTGGAGGCAATACAAGGCTCCTTGAATTCTCCCGGCTCGGTGCAGGGGTTCATGGCACAGGGTTCCTTATCAATATGATGACCTCATCAGGGGAAAGGGCGCTTGTCCTGAAGGACCTTTCAGGGGATGGTCTTGGACATGACTATCCATCTGACAGGGCATCTGTCTTTCTATTGGCAATGGGAAACTATAACAGTTTGCCGATGCACATAAAGAGCATAGATGTTGCAGCCCTCAGGGAAGACGGCTCTGTGCATTCAATAGGTGGCGGTGTGGAATACTATCTCCTTATGGAGATGGCCAGGGGCGTGGACTATTTTAAAGACCTCAATGCAATGGCCAAAAAGGCCAGCCTCGATAAAGGGGATATAAAAAAGATAGAGCTTATGACATCCTATCTCGCTCAGATACATTCTATCAGGAAAGACTCCAAGACGCTCTACTGGCGAAAGCTCAGGGATACCATAGGCCATGGAGAATGCCTCATGGGTGTGCTTGACACATATCCAGAGCCATCCTTTGCAAACTATGAGGATATGGCTGAGATAGAGAAAAAGTGCATAGACTGGATATTCAGGTTAAAACCAATGCATAACAGGCTGAGCCAGATTCACGGGGACTTTCACCCCGGCAATATATGGTTTGATGGTGATACCTTCACTCTCCTTGACAGAAGCCGGGGACCCTGGGGTGAGCCTGCTGATGACATTACAGCGCTAACGATAAACTACATATTCTTCTCGCTGAATAACCTTGGAAAACTTAAAGGGCCGTATTACGAGGCCATAAAACTGTTCTACGATGAATACATCAAAAAGACAGGCGACATTGACATCTATAGGGTTGTTGCGCCATTCTATGCCTTCAGAGGTGTTGTTGTTGCAAACCCGATATTCTATCCGGATGTAAGCAATGATAACAGGGAGAGGATATTTAAGTTTATAAATGGGGTGCTTGAGGATACTGCCTTTGATGTAGAGAAGATAAACAACTATCTTGCATAGTTACTGAGACCTGCCGCATGCCATGTTTAAAAGGTATAAATCCCGAAAAGGTGTAAATCCTTCCTTGACTTTGGAAATTGAGGTTGGCTAATATATCAATCTGAATAGAGTATTATCCATGAAGATACTAATTGGTTGCGACCATGCAGGCATAGAGATGAAAGAGGCAATCCTCCCTGTGCTCAGGGAACTGAAGGTTGAATATGAGGATGTCGGGACATGCGGAGAGGATTCTGTCGACTATCCGGATTTTGGTGAAAAGGTTGCTATCGCGGTTTCAAGGGGTGTTGTTGAAAGGGGGATCCTCATATGTGGAACAGGCATAGGCATGTCTATTGTTGCAAACAAATTCCCTGGTGTAAGGGCGGCACTCTGTACCGACACATTCACAGCCAGGATGAGCAGACTCCACAACGATGCCAATCTCCTCGTCCTTGCCGGAAGGATTACAGAAGATAACACTGCCAAAGAGATTGTCAGGACATGGTTTAATACACCCTTTGAGGGTGGAAGGCACCAAAGACGCCTTGATAAGATCAGACAGATAGAGGAAAGGCTTAAAAGCTATGAATCTTCAAAACCTTAAAAGGGTAGACCCCGAGATATATGATGCGATAATCAATGAGATGGAGCGTGAGCAGGATAAGATTGTCCTTATCGCATCCGAGAACTATACAAGCGAGGCAGTGTTTGAGGCCCAGGGCTCAGTGTTCACGAACAAGTACGCAGAGGGTTATCCTGAAAGGAGATTCTACGGCGGATGCGAATATGCCGATGTAGTTGAATCCCTTGCCATAAACAGGGCCAGGGAGCTTTTTGGCGCAGAGCATGTCAATGTCCAGCCCCATTCTGGAACCCAGGCCAACATGGCTGTGTACTTTGCAATGCTGAAGGCAGGAGATACGATACTCGGAATGAATCTAAGCCATGGAGGCCATCTGTCCCACGGGGCCAGTGTAAATTTCTCAGGCATGTTCTATAAATCGGTTTTCTACGGCGTTGATAGAGAAACAGGGCTGATAGATTTAGACGAGGTAGAAAGGATAGCGGTACAGCACAGGCCAAGGATGATCCTTGTTGGGGCAAGTGCCTATTCAAGGACAATCGATTTCAAGAGATTTGGAGATATTGCAAGGAAGGTCAATGCCTATCTGCTTGCTGATATTGCACATATAGCAGGACTTGTTGCGGCAGGACTTCACCCGTCGCCTGTGCCCTATGCAGATTTTGTTACAACAACTACGCACAAGACCTTGAGAGGGCCAAGGGGCGGACTTATTATGTGCAGGGCAGAGTATGCAAAGGCCATAGACAAGATGGTATTCCCAGGAATACAGGGCGGACCACTGGTCCATGTAATTGCAGCAAAGGCAGTAGCCCTGAAAGAGGCCCAGTCTGATGAATTCAAGAGGTATCAGGGACAGGTCATTGCTAATGCAAAGTGCCTTGCCAATGAGATGATAAAAAGGGGCTACAGGATAGTTTCTGGTGGGACAGACAACCACCTTATGCTCCTTGACCTTACGGACACAGGGATTACAGGTAAGGAGGCAGAGATAGCCCTTGATAATGCAGGGATTACAGTAAACAAAAACACAGTGCCGTATGACCATCGCCCTCCAACTATAACAAGCGGTATAAGGATTGGGACCCCTATTGTTACAAGCAGGGGGATGAAGGAGTCAGAGATGCTGGAGGTTGCAGATATGATAGATGGTGTTCTGAAAAATGCAAAGGATGATCCCTTTATCGCATCTGTAAGACAGAGGGTGAGGGCTCTCTGTAAAAGATTCCCGATATATTAACCGAGCGAAGATCACTATGAAATGTCCGTTCTGCGGTCATCAGGAAGATAAGGTTGTAGATTCAAGGGAAGGCAGGGAAGGTGATGTTATAAGACGCAGAAGGGAATGCCTTAAATGCGGGAAGAGATTTACCACTTACGAGAGGGTAGAAGAGACCCTGCCGATGGTAATAAAGAAGGATGGCAGAAGGGAGCCATTTGACAGGCTCAAGATACTCCATGGCCTGCAGAAGGCATGCGAGAAAAGACCCATTGGGGTAGAGACCCTCGATGCCCTTGTTGACGGCATAGAGCGGAAACTTCAGGAATCAGGTGAAAAAGAGGTTTCAAGCACATGGATAGGTGAAGAGGTTATGAGGAGGCTCAAGGACCTCGATGAGGTTGCCTATGTGAGATTTGCCTCTGTTTACCGCTCTTTTAAAGACATCAATGAGTTTATGAATGCACTTAAGGGCCTGCTTGAAAAAAAGAAATAGCCCTGCAGTCTACCTTTAAGTCCTGTTGTCTGTTTTGCAATTCCTTAACTGGTATTGTAAAATCTTTTAATGGAACTCACAGAAAATGCCCTGAAGGTTTTGAATGCCCGCTACCTTCTTAAGGACGAGTCAGGCAGGGTGGTAGAAACCCCTGAAGGGATGTTTCGTCGGGTTTCAGGGGTCATTGCCTCTGCAGAACTCCTTTATGGTGGAAGCCCTGAGGAGTTGCAGGAGAGGTTCTATCGGATGATGGCAGACTTCCTGTTTCTTCCAAATTCCCCTACACTTATGAATGCAGGCAAAGACATCGGTCAATTGGCTGCCTGCTTTGTCCTTCCTGTTGATGATTCCATGAGGAGCATCTTTGATACCCTGAAGAATGCTGCGCTTGTACTGCAAAGCGGTGGGGGCACGGGCTTTTCATTCTCAAGGTTGAGGCCAAGGGCAGACATGGTCCGTTCTACAGGTGGGGTTGCAAGCGGCCCTGTCTCCTTTATGCGGATTTACAATACGGCAACAGAGGTTATAAAGCAGGGTGGTGCAAGGAGGGGAGCTAATATGGGCATATTGAGGATAGACCATCCTGACATCCTCGATTTTATAAGGATTAAGAGGGATGAGGCTGAACTGACGAACTTCAATATCTCCGTTGCTGTGACAGACGCCTTTATGGATGCCCTGAAGAATAATGGAACCTATGAACTTATGAATCCGAGGAGCAAAAAGGCTGTTGGTCGTTTAAAGGCAGGGGATGTCTTTGATGGGATTGTTGAAAGCGCCTATGAGACAGGGGATCCAGGATTGATATTTATTGACAGGATAAACAGGGATAATCCCACACCGAATATCGGTGAGATTGAGAGCACAAACCCATGCGGGGAGCAGCCCCTTTTGCCGTATGAGGCATGTGTCCTCGGCTCTATAAATCTTGCAAGGATGCTGAAGCCAGCAAATCCCCCCTCACCCCCCTTTACTAAGGGGGAGCGGGGGGGGATTAACCCCTCGTCAGTTCAATATGAGGTTGACTGGGATTTATTGGCTGAGGTTGTGGGGCTTTCTGTGCGGTTTCTTGATAACGCTATTGATGTAAATAAATACCCTGTAGCAGAGATAGAGCGAATGCACAAGGGAAACAGGAAGATAGGGCTTGGTGTTATGGGCTGGGCAGATATGCTCATAAGGCTTGGTATAAGATACAACTCAAAGATGGCATATAATATGGCAAGGGAGGTCATGGGCTTTATAAGATGTAAGGCAAGGGATGCATCCGTAGAGCTTGCAAGACAAAGGGGGGTCTTCCAGAATTTCAAAGGCTCAATCTATGATGCGCCGAATATGCCTGCTGTGAGGAATGCTACAACTACAACCATCGCGCCTACAGGAACCCTTTCTATCATTGCAGGATGTTCAAGCGGGATAGAGCCTTTATTTGCTGTTGCCTATAAAAGGCTTATACTTGATACGGAGCTCTACGACATCAATCATTATTTTCTTGATGTTGCAAGGCACAGGGGTTTTTATTCTGATGAATTGATGAAGGAGATTGCAAAGAAGGGAAACCTGAGAGGGGTAAAGGGCATCCCGAGGGATGTAAAGAGGCTCTTTATAACCGCGCATGAGATACCCTTAGATGACCATATAGAGGTGCAGGCCGCCTTTCAGGAGTTTACAGACAATGCAGTTTCAAAGACCATAAACCTTCCCCAGAGGATAAAGAAGGAGGCTGTGGCAAAGGCATTCCTTCTTGCCTATGAGAAAGGCTGTAAGGGCGTCACTGTTTTCAGATACGGCTCTAAAAGGGGTCCGCTTGTAAAGTTTGAGGAAGGGGATTAGGCAGTAAATACAGAAATGGCAGTTACCCTGCGGAATCTAAAACTCACTACCAAGTTTATGCTGGGCATAGGTATAATCCTGCTGTTTTTCTGGTGCATCTTTTCCTGGCTGCTTTACACACAACTGAAGAATATCTATATCAAAGAGACCTATGAAAAAGCCGATATCCTTCTTGGGCATATTGACGCTACGATGGAATATGTCCGAGATGACCTCAGGCCGAAGATGTTCCATGTGCTTCCAAAGGGGACTTTTGTCCTTGAGGCTATGTCAACCTCCTTTGTAAATAAAGGGATTATGGAGAAATTCAGGAGAATCAAGCCCCAGTATATTTACAGACGGGTTGCTATGGATCCTACAAACCCTGCGAATAAGGTCAATGCCTTTGAGGAAAAATTTATCCGCAGATGCTCTCAGTATCCAAAGAGGCAGGATTGGAAGGGGTTGGTTAAAAACAGCGGAAAGAGATACTTCATCCACATCAAAGGTGTGGTTATGGAAAGGGAGTGCCTTCTTTGCCATGGTAATCCTGCTGATGCGCCTAAGAGCCTCATAGAGAAATACGGAAACAAGAATGGTTTTTTCAGAAAGGTTGGAGATATTATAGGCGCCGAATCGGTTGCAATCCCTGTGGATGAGACATTCTATCGCATAAGGCAGATTGCACTGTCTACATTCCTGGTGGGCATTATAGGTCTTGTTATGCTTTTTACTGTAGTCAATCTATTTATCAATACGGTGATGGTGAGCCCCCTGAAAAAGGTGAGCGCCTTTTTTAAATCCGTAGTTCAGGGTGAAAAGGAGCTTGATGCATCCATAGAGGTTAAAAGTGGTGATGAGATTGGAGAGCTCAGCGATTCTTTCAATAAGATGGCAAGCTTTCTGCGACACTCACAGGAGAGATTAAAAGAGCACTCTGAAAATCTGGAACATCTTGTAGAGAAAAGGACACAGGAACTCAGAGAGTCGCAGAAGACGCTTCAGGCCTATTCTGAGAACTTAGAGCAGATAGTTGCTGAACGTACAAGAGAGCTCAGGACATCCGAATTAAAATACCGCCGCATATTCGAGGGCTCGAAGGATGCTATTATTGTTACTGATTGTCAGGGGTTTATCATAGATATAAATAATTCAGGTGTTGAGCTTTTTGGTTGCAACAACAAGGATGAGTTTATAAAGAATATGTCTATGTATGATTTCTTTATAAATAAAGAGTCCATTCATGAGTTTTTGAATCTTATGGAAAGGGATGGTTTTGTGAAGGATTATGAGGCGGTATTCAAGAAAAAGGATAGAAGCGAAATAAATGCATTGATAACAGCTACATTCAGAAAGGATGAAGAAAACAACATTTGTGGTTATGAATGTATTGTCAAGGATATTACGGAGAGAAAGAGGATACAGCAGCAGCTTATACAGGCAGATAAGCTTGCTTCTGTAGGAAAACTTGCTGCAGGTGTAGCACATGAAATAAACAATCCACTGAGTATCATCCTTGGATATACGCGGCTATTGATGGAGGAAGGTTCCTTCAGTAAACAGATGAGGGGAGACCTTGATGCGATACAGAATAATGCCCATGCATGCAAGAGGATTGTAGAGGATCTGCTTAATTTCTCCAGACAGTCTGAGACAAGGCGGACAAATGCAGATATTAATGAGATTATCGAGGCTGTTGTCTCTGTGGTCGAAAATAAGTTTATCTCAGATGGCATCAACATTCAGAGAAACTACGAGCCGTCCCTGCCTGTGGTAGTGGTTGATATAGACAAGATAAAACAGGTTTTTATGAATCTTCTAATAAATGCGTATCAGGCAATGCAATCCGGCGGCCGTATCAGTATCTCTACTGACTATGATGCTGAAAAAGAACAAGTAAGGATTGTCTTTTCAGATACAGGCCATGGCATCTCAAGAGATATACATGACCGCATCTTTGATCCGTTCTTTACTACAAAAGAGCCAGGAGAAGGGACAGGGCTCGGGCTTTCTGTGAGTTATGGTATTATCAAGGAGCACGGCGGCGAGATATATGTGGAAAGTGAGGAAGGGGACGGTACTACCTTTACTGTATTGCTGCCTCTGAGACATCAAACAGGTTAATCGTTTAATAATTAAAAGACCATGGGTAAATCTACAATAGCAATCGTTGGAAGGCCGAATGTTGGGAAATCCACCCTCTTTAACCGTATAGTGGGCAGGAGAACCGCTATTATTGAGGATTTCCCTGGGGTTACCCGTGACAGGATATATGCAGATGCCGAGTGGGACAATAAGAGGTTCTTTCTGATTGATACAGGCGGGTTTCAAGAGGTTACAGATAACAAACTATTAGCAAAGGTAAAAGAACAGGCTGTCACAGCCGTGGATGAGGCAGATGTTGTAATCTTTGTCATGGACGGCAAAGCAGGTCTTAACCCTGACGACATCGAGCTATCTAATGTTCTCAGGGCATCCAATAAATCTGTATTTTTTGCAGTAAATAAAATAGACATCCCAAAAAAAGAAGATCGCATCCTTGAATTCTATCCACTTGGTGTTGAAAGGATATACCCGATTTCTGCCATCAATGGCTACGGTCTTGATGACCTGATGGATGATGTGGTAAAGCTATTGCCTGAAACAGAGGCAGAGCCTGAGGAGTATCCAAAGGTCGCTATAGTCGGAAGGCCGAATGTTGGGAAGTCAACACTTCTGAATACATTGATTGGAAAACAGAGGGCTATTGTAAGCGAGGTGCCTGGAACGACAAGGGATGCCATAGATTCTATATGTCGATATTATAGTAAGAAATATCTGCTGATAGATACAGCAGGTATAAGGCGGAAAGGGAAGATAGAACATGGTGTTGAACACTATAGCATCATGAGGACAATAAAAGCTGTTGAACGGTGCGATGTAGCCCTTGTGCTCATAGATGCTGTTACAGGCGTGGTTGAGCAGGATAAGAAGATAGTCGGGATGGTGGAGGAAAAGGGGAAGGGCATAATCCTCCTTTTCAATAAATGGGACATGACGGATAAAGGTGCAGATACCTTGAAAAGACTTTCTAATGATGTAAAGGAGAAGTTGTGGTTCGCAGATTATGCGCCTTATCTGAGTATATCCGCAACAGAGAGAAAGAGGGTGACAAAGGTCTTTCCATTGATAGACGAGGTGATTGCTGAGAGGCAGAAAAGGATACCAACATCTGAACTAAATAGGATCCTGAGGGCATGTGTCAGATTCCAGCCCCCTCCTGTTTACAAAGGCAGGGCAGTAAAACTGTATTACATCAGCCAGGTGGATGTCTCGCCACCTGTGTTTGTCATCTTCGCCAATAGGCCCGATGCTATAGGACAATCATATATAAGATTCATTGAGAAGATGATAAGGGAAAGTACCCTGTTTAAAGGAACGCCTATACGGATAGTGATAAGACAGCGTGTATGAGATGCTCTGATGCCATTGCTGAAGGCGCTTATTAAAGGTATATCCTCCTTCTTCAAAGACGGCTGTGTTAGCCTTGCCGCAGCACTTTCATATTTCTCAATAATATCCCTTGTGCCTCTCAGCATCCTGATAATCACGGTCATAGGCTATATCCTCGGCAACCACCCGAATCTATACAACTTTATCCTGACAAGGCTTGTAAGCCTTTTCCCGACAAGCACCCATCAGATCACAGAGGAACTGAGAAAGGTAATACGATTCAAGAGCATAAGCGAGATAAGCCTCTTAATATATATCCTGCTTGCCATTAACCTTTTTACATCCTTAGAACATTCAATGAATATCATCTTTAAGATATCAAAGAAGAGGCCGATAATAAAATCCATCTTCCTGTCTGTTATAGTTGTTACCCTTATGAGTATTTTTCTTATTATGTCATTTCTAATCACCTCTATGGCAATTATCATAAGGCACTATCGTCTCACCCTCGGGGATATAAGGATTGGAGAGATTATTTCAGTAACCCTCAGGTTTGTGGCTCCTTTTTTCCTTGTACTTCTGACATTTACATCCATCTTTAAGATAATACCTCAGAAGAGGGTGACTGTTATTCACGCCTTTAAGGGCGCATTAATCTCAACAGTGCTCTGGGAACTTGCAAAGCACTTCTTTACCTGGTATTACAGATATGTCATACGCCTTGGAAGCATATACGGCTCGCTCACAATTCTTATACTCTTCCTCCTCTGGGTGTATTATTCGTCATGCATATTCCTCCTGGGGGCGGAGATAGTGCACAACCTCGAGATTGCACCGAAAAGACACCTCAAGAAATAAGGCCAAAAATAACAATAGTATGCTAAAATACCCTGCTAAGTCATTTTGTGGAGCACTATCGAAGTGCTCCATTTAATCAGGAGAATATATGCGATTAGGAATTATTGGGCTGCCAAACTCTGGGAAAACCACAATCTTTAATGCCCTGACAGGCCAGAACATAGAGACTACAATCTATCCAAACCCTATTGGCGAGGAGCCGCACATCGGTATGATAAAGGTCCCTGATAAGAGGATAGATAGGCTTTCAGCCATTTTCAAACCAAAAAAGACCATATATGCAGATGTGAGGTGCGTGGATATAACAGGCTTTTCAAAGGGGATCTCAGGCAGCCACCAGAAGACATCAGTCTTTAATCAGATATGGGATGTTGACGCCATTATCCATGTTGTAAGGGCATTTGATGAGCCTGAGGTAGCTCATCCCGATAGAGATATAGACCCTGTAAGGGATGCTTCAACGCTTGAGCTTGAGCTCATCTTTAACGACCTTGAACTTATTGAAAAAAGACTTGAAAGGATAGCCGAGGCGACAAAGAAAGGGCTTGGAAAGAATCTCGATGCCGAGAAAAAACTGCTTACGAGGTGCAATGCCCATCTTGAAGATGAAAGACCTCTGAGAAACCTTCAGTTTTCTGAGGACGAACTGAAGCTCATAAGGCCGATGCAATTTGCATCCCTGAAGCCCGAGTTAGTAGTCCTAAATGTCTCAGAGAAGGACATAAAGGGAGGAAAAACAGAGGAGGCTATAAACAGGCTAAGGGAATATTTTAAGGGTAAGGATGCTCTGGTTTTTTCACTCTGCGGAAAGATAGAGATGGAATTATCGCAGATGCCGCAGGATGAGGCAGTCCTTTTCTTGAGCGACCTTGGCATCGAGGAGCCTGCCATGAACATGGTAATAAAAGAGGCATATGAACTTCTCGGCCTTATCTCATTTTTCACTGTAGGAGAGGATGAGGTCAGGGCGTGGACCATAGGAAATGGCATAAATGCTGTAAAGGCAGCAGGCAAGATACATTCTGACATAGAGAGAGGTTTTATAAGGGCAGAGGTTATTGGCTATGAGGACTTCATGAATGTAGGCGGAATGGTAAAGGCAAAGGAAAAGGGGATGCTGAGGCTTGAAGGAAAAGACTACATCGTCAAGGATGGCGATATAATCAATTTTAGATTCAATGTATAGGCTCAGCAGGCCTTTTTGTCGTTATCCCTGGTTACCCAACTGGGAACCTTTCCACCCCTGAGGAGGATACGCCTTATAAGCCCTTTCCTCGTCTCAGGCCTGATGCCGCCTCAGAGGAGCCTTCTGTAGCCCATGCGTAGATTGATGGCGGCAACCGCATAGATAAATACCAGGGCAGCTATTATGAGTAGAATAACCAATCTCAACCTCCATTGCATAGTTTATTGTCTGATTGTATCACACCAGGTAGAAATAAATCTCAATAAAGCAGTGCCCCTGCTATACCGGCACCGAGTATTACAAATGTCGGGTCGGTTCTGGTGAAGGTAATAAGGACAAAGCTGGCTGCTGCAATAGCACATGCAGGTATATCCACAACCGATGTCCTTGCAAGTGTGATTGAGACCGAGGCGAGCAGCCCTATGACTGCAGGCATAATTGCCTTAAAACTTGACCTCACAATCCATGAGTTTTTGAATCCGAGATAATAGTGGCTTACGATTGTCACGATAATTATAGAAGGAAGGTATGAGGCAATCATTGCCACAACAGAGCCACATAGGCCAAAGACCTTATATCCGATAAAGGCGTTCATTATAGTAAGGGGCCCTGGGGTTATCTGACCAACAGCTATGCTGTCAATAAACTCCTTGTTTGTGAGCCAGTGGTAGTGCTCGACAATCTCCCTTTGAAGTAGCGGCAGCATTGCATAGCCGCCTCCTATGGTGAATAGATTTATGTATAAGAGGACATAGAAGAACCTGAGCATAGGCAGCACCTCAGGATCCCTTCCTGTATACAATGAGCCCAATGATGCCTGCTAAAAGGATAAGGGCTATGGGATTAATCTTGAAAATGGCAAGACAGACAAAGGATGAAGCTGCAAAAAGGATGCCCTTGTAATCCTTCAACAGTTTCTTTCCCATGCTGTAGACCACAGAGGCTATCAGTCCAACAACAGAGGCAGCCACACCTTTAAGGATGGATTGAATCAGTTTTACATCCCTGTACTGGATATAGAAATATGCTATTATGAGGATAGCTATAAATGAGGGCAGAACCTGACCAATGGTTGTGGCAAGCACGCCCCTCAGGCGCCTGAGTCTATATCCGATGAAGATGCCTGTATTTACAACAGGTGCTCCAGGGGTCATCTGGCCTATGGCAACACCTTCTGCAAATTCTTCATCTGTAAGCCATCTTCTTTTATCGACAAGCTCACGCCTAAAGAATGTGAGCATCGAATAGACGCCGCCAAAGGCCACAGAGCCTATCTTTAAAAAGATCCAGAAGATGTCTATTGCCTTTATTGATGTCCTATCTTTATTCACTTTTCATTGTTCTTTGTGCCGCCTTGTCGGCATGATCGTTTCATTTTTAATCCTTTCCTGCCACACCTCTGCCCTGTCTAATATCTCATCCTCATTGGCAGAATGAAGCATTCCATCATTTACAACAATTCTGCCATTAACCATCACAGTCTCAACATCAGACGGCCTCATTGCATAGACGATATGCGAATATAAATCGTACATGGGCATGAGATGCGGCCTTCTGAGATTAACCACCACAAGGTCTGCTGCCTTGCCTTTTTCTATGCTTCCTGTAATACCTCCAAGCCCTAACACCTCTGCACCCCATTTTGTTGCCATTAGAAGGGCTGTCTTTGCATCAAGTGCCGTAGGGTCTTCAGTGATTGCCTTATGGATCTTTGCAGCAGTGGACATCTCACTCAGGATATTAAGGTCATTATTGCTTGCAGCACTATCTGTTCCGAATGTGACCTTTACACCTGTTTTGAGCATCCCAACAATTGGCGCAATCCCGGATGCAAGCTTGAGGTTGCTCTCAATGCAGTGGGAGACACCGACCTTTTTTTCGGCAAGTATATCTATCTCTTTTTCTGTGAGCCAGACACAGTGGGCTGCAATGACCCTTTCATCAAGGAAATCAAGACGTGATAGGTGCTCAATGGGTGTCATGCCATATCTTGTCTTTATCTCATTAACCTCCCATCTTGTCTCAGCGAGGTGTATATGCATGGGGATACCGTATCTATCTGCAATCCTTTTTGCCCTCTTTAATGTCTCAGGTCCGCATGTGTATACTGCATGAGGTGCAATGCAAGGGGTAATGAGTTCATCAGCCTTCCAGTTTCTTATAAACATCTCTGCCTTTTCAAAATACTCATCAGTGGTCTTTGCTGCCATTGTAGGAAAATCAAGGATTCCAACACCAAGAACAGCCCTCATCCCGAGTCTCTTTGCTGCCTCACCGGCAGAATCCTCAAAGAAATACATGTCATTATATGTGGTAATCCCTGCCTTGAGCATCTCAAGGCAGGCAAGCTCAACAGCATCAGAGATAAATTCAGGGCTTAACCACTTCCCCTCTGCAGGCCAGATGTGCCCTTCAAGCCATTGCTTTAAAGGCAGGTCGTCAGCAAGGCCCCTGAAGTATACCATGGCCGCGTGCGTGTGGGTATTGATAAGACCAGGGAATACAGCCTTTCCCTTCCCGCCGATTGTCCTTTCAGGTGAATAGCCCTTTGAGAGTTTGTTGTAACTGCCGACATCGATAATCTTACCACCCTTGACAGCAACCGCTCCATCTCTGATAACATCAAGCCCTTCATCCATCGGAAGGACATAATCAGCCATTATAATATAATCAATGTCGGTCATATCTTTGCCAATCCTCTCTCTATGAATGCATCCTTCATCAATTTGCTCTGCCTTTCAAACGCCTGCCTCGGGTTCTTTGGGTCTTTCATAAGCGCTATCTCTTGAGTGATGAGTCTTGCGAGGTTCAGGATATGTGTATCAACCTTTGCAGGAATGAATTCGTGGTCTTCTGTATTCATATGTCACATATTATATCAGAACAGATAAGAGCATGGACATAGAACGCAGATTCCCAAAATAGAAATTATCAGGAAAATATCCCTGGCAGCTTCAATCCCTTCTTTGCAGCCATAAATATCATACCTATCCTCGCACCTATAAGGGCCATCTCTCCGCCAATTTCAAGGATTTTTCTGCCAACCCACCAATTGCATTAAATTACCACTTGATTCAGAGTTAAGGTCTTTATAACGCAGAATTTTTTAAGGCCAAAACCACTTCAGGGTCAAACTGAATAGCCGAATCATTTTTAATTATTTTCATTGCATCTTCAACTGTAAATGGCTCTCTGTATGGCCTTGCGGTTGTAAGGGCATCAAAGGTCGTGAAGTAATCCGCCATAATATACATAACTCACCATCTCCGGGATCAATCTTTCAGCTAAAAGGCCGGCAATAAGCCCGACCCTCCAGTTATGAAGAGAGCCCTTTTCATAACCTATTAGACTGGACAATATGACAATGAGCTGTTTGAAGTCCTTCATTATTAGGATAGATTTTATCCTATTTTAGAAAAACTTGTCAATCTCTATTTTGGCTACCCTGCATATGGGAAAAGTATAGAGGGCAGGAAGAATAGGGGGGATAGATTACCTCTCCTGTCCTCTAATTAAATCTCATTTTGCTATCGGATAATTCTTTGTTGCTGCGCCCTGTATAACCTGGTTCGCCAAGTGGCTACCTAAAGAGCCCTTGATCCATGAAGTATAGCCGTAAAACAAGTTATAGGCATTATAACCGAGTGCTCTCAATGACACTATCGGTAAATTCTCGGCCTGTCCTGTATCACATGCAAGGACTATTTTTTTATCCTTCGGGAGTTTTTTGAGGTTTTCAGGTTTTAGTATCGCATTGAATGGAATATAGATTGCACCAGGGATGTGACCTTCTTTGTATTCCTTTGGATCAGGTCTTACATCAACGACCAAGAAGTCCGTCCTCTTTTCCTGCATCCATTTATTGAGTTCGTCAGCTTTCACTTGCCAGTTGCCTTTGGAAAGTCCTATAAGTGCAGTATTTAGCTTCTTTGCCATCTCATCCGCTGCGAATGTTGAAGGGATCGCTACTGCTACAGCAAGAACTAATACAAGAAATATTACATATAACCTTTTCATTATAGATACCTCCCTTTAATTAAGTTTGTTAACAAGTCCAATACCCTTTCACTCTTTTCTGGTCTATCATCTTGTCTATCAGACTCAGTAGAGGTTTTATTTAGGTTCTTTCTCCTTATACTCAAAATCCTTGCACCATTTCCAGGGGGAAAGGAATAATTCGTGGCGGCTGCATATCCCTGCATCTGCTCTTACTGATGAGTAGGCAGAACTCAGCACATTCAATCCAGGAAAGACCTTCTCGATCAGTGCAGGGTTATTGTTGAAGAACCTGCAGTTCATACACCTGTCACTCATACTGTTGCCTTCTCCATAGCTGCCTCAAGAATGTAAAAGGGACCAGTTTGAACTGGCCCCTTTGATTGAAACCTACTTCCCCAGGGCAGACCAGTAATCTCCAAATACAAAAACAGATAGGACAAACCCGAGTATCACATTTATAACAACCCCTATTGTGAATGCGCCAGCAGGTTTCCACCCCGCAGCCTTGAGTTCTTTGAATCGGGTTGTAAGCCCTATGCTCAAGAAGCAGAATATGAATGTCCATGTCCTTAAAGAGACTAACGGCAGAATAAGGTTTGGTTTAACGATCTTGTTAAAATCAGGTGTCGAATAGCCTGCTGTTATACTGGTCATTAATATTGAGGCCAGGAAGAAGCCAATTACGAATTTTGGGAATCTCCACCAGATCTCCATTGCACTCGGTCTTACGCCACATTCCTCCTTTTCCCATTTCAGGCATGCTATCATGGCGAATATGAATGACCATATACCTATCCACAGGTCCCTTCCAATGACCTTCATCAGGGTAAAGGCCTGGATGGCAGCGTTCTCATTACCAGCCATCTTGCCATATGCAGAGGCAGCGGCAAACCCGGCAGCATCAGCAAACTCCGATGTCCCTACCCATGCGCCTGCTACGCCTGGATTAAGGTTAAGCAGCTTTGATGCAAAGGGTATAAACAGGATCATTACCAGAGCCCATACTACTACAAGTGTCACTGAGGTATACAGGTCCTCTTTTTTTGCCCTTACAGAGCTTGCTATAGCCATGGATGCTGATACACCGCAGACAGCGCCTCCAACGCCTATTACTGATGCAAGTCTTTTGTCAAGACCAAAGAACCTTGTCCCTACAAAATAGATGGTAAGACAGGTCGTAAGGGAGATTATAGTGGCCTGGAGTATAGCAATAGGGCCGGCAGATGTAACAAGGGTAATGGGGAAGGTTGCACCGAGAAGTACAATCCCTGTTTTTATGTAGTATTCTACCCTGAAACCCGAATCCATCCATTTTGGAAACGGGACCACATTCGCTATTATAAGCCCAAGTATCAGTGCGACAAGAGGCGGTTCGAGATTATATTTTGATGCATTTGCCCATCCGCCAATAGCGAACATTATTATGGCCAGCACATAGAGGACTATGAACGATGGGACAAATTCGGATGTTTTAATGCCCATTATCCTTGTGCTGATACCGAAAACGACCAGCCATACGACAAACTGGAGGATATACAGGGAAAGGTTCTGGCTGAAGTGACCCATTAATTGACCAAATGATGACCACTTTAGCCCTCCAGGGTTAATGGCCAGGGACTTGATTATGGTGCTTCCGTTTAAAAAGGCCATAATCGCAACGAACATAATCCCAACGCCGAGATAGATGGCCCACCAGTCCTCTTTTAGATAGAGTTCTTTCCAGCCCATAGCGTTGGATTTTTCCTTTTCATTAGACATTTTGCCTCCTTTATTGCCTATAAATTTTTTGGACATCGTTCCTCAACGCCTGATTACCTTTTGAAATTGAAATAGATAAGAGGTTAAAGCAACCGACATCACCCCCCCCCTCTTTACAGAACGGAATAAGATTTTCTGATTAAAAATCAGCAATAGTGATGCCAGAGATTTTTGACAGGCATCCCTGGTTTAAAAGTGCTGAGTTTTCAGATGGTTAGCGTTAATTAATGAAAAGCCGATGAAAAAAACTAAATGGGTTTTGATGCAAAAATTATCTGACAGTGCTATATGTTTTCTGCATCGCTACGGAAGTCTGTTGAGGTCAGCCCGTACTTTTTCATAAGATACTGGAAGGATTGTCTTTCTATCCCTGCCTTTTTTGCAGAAAGCGTAACATTGCCCTGCGTCTCTTTCAAAAGATAGGTTAAATATTGAACGCTGAACCTTTCGAGAACCTTTTTCCTTGCCGCACTGTAGCTCAGTCGGGCTATATCCTCCATAACCTCTTCAGGACAGGGCATAGAAGGAATGGCCATATCCAGGTCTTGAGGCTCAATTGTTCTCCGGGAAGAAAATATTACTGCACGCTTAATAGTATTCTGAAGCTCTCTCACATTTCCATTCCAGTCCTTTGATATCAGAATCTTCACTGTCTCTGTAGAGAACTCCTTTTCAGGCCGTCCAAGTTCCTTACAGTATAGAGAAAGGAAATGATTTGCAATGAGGGGAATATCCTCTTTGATATCGCGAAGGGCCGGCATGCGGATGGAGACAACATTAAGACGATAGTACAGGTCATCTCGGAATTGACCTGCTCTTATCTTGTCTTCCAGGTTCTGGTTTGTAGAGGCAATTACCCGCACATCCACCTTGAGTGTACTGGTGTCTCCGAGTGGTTTTATCTCCTTTTCCTGAAGGACTCTCAGGAGTTTTGTCTGAATGGCAGGAGGGATATCTCCGATCTCATCAAGGAAGATGGTGCCATGCTGTGCTACCTCAAAAAGACCTTTTTTGTCCTGGGTGGCATTAGTAAAGGCGCCTTTCTTGTAGCCAAACAGCTCGCTCTCCAGGATGCTTTCAGGGAGGGTTGGGCAGTTGATTGCAATGAAAGGCTTGTTTGATCTCTGGCTGAGGCTGTGGATTGTCTTTGCAGCCAGGTCCTTGCCTGTGCCTGTCTCGCCTGTAATAAGTACAGTGACATCGGTCTTTGCAACCAACTTTATAGTCTCCATAACCTTTCTGAGTTGCGGACTTCCGCCGATAAGATATTCCTGCAGTTCCTTTTCCTGAATCTTTCTCTGGAGGTCGAGGTTTTTTTCGATCAGACTATGGTGCTCAAGGGATTTCTTTAGTATATGAAGCAGTCTGTTTTCATCAAATGGCTTGGTTATAAAATCATATGCGCCGAGTTTCAGGGACTCCACGGCAGTGTCAATTGTTCCATAGGCTGTCATCATTATGACTGTAATAGAGTCGTCCCATTCCTTGATATGTTTCAGCAATGTAATGCCGTCCATCTCAGGCATCCTTATGTCTGTCAGGACTACATCCGCCCTGTTTGCTTTTATAATCTTCAGTGCCTCCATAGCGCTTTGGGCACACAGGACACCGGTGTTTAATTCCCTGGTGATAATCCTTTCAAGAAATTTCAACATATCTACCTTGTCATCAACAATCAGGACTGTCTCAGGCATATCTCCTCAAACCTCAATCTGTTTAAGCGCCTTTATCAATTTCACATTCTCCTCATGCCTTTTTATTGCTATCCTGATAAAGCCCTTATCAAGTCCATGGAAATTACTGCAGTCCCTGACGAGAATACCCATCCCTGAAAGCCTCGTTACAACATCGAGGGATGGGGGTGTCTTCAGGAGAAAGAAATTCGTATCCGATGGAAATACCCTGATATACTTAATCCTGAATAGTTCATTCAAGAGATACCTCTTTTCTGCCTCAATAACCTCCATAGTCTCCCTGAAATATGCCCTGTCACTCAGAGATGCCACAGCAGCCGTCTGTGCAAGGCTATTGACAGTCCACGGCTCTTTGATTGCCTTTAGCCTCTCTATAATAGCCGTGTTTGAGACTAAATAGCCAACCCTCAGCCCTGCAAGTGCAAAGAATTTTGTAAATGCCCTCAGCACTATGAGATTGTCCCTCTGTGCCGCCTCGGCTATCACAGAATGGGCTGATTGGAGATCTATAAATGCCTCATCTATTATGAGTAAGACGCCTTTCTTATCTGCCCCATCAATAATCCTCATTGTACCCTCTAACCTGAGAAGCCTTCCTGTTGGATTGTTTGGATTGCAGAGAAAGGCCATATCACAGTCTTCAAGTGCATCTATGAACCCCTCGGGATTGAGATTAAAGTCCTCATCTTCCTTTAGCCCAAGTGTAATCACCGCTGAACCAGCAATCGATGATGCCCTTTCGTATTCAGAGAATGTGGGAGATGCAATGAGCACCTTATCGGGTTTAAATGCCCTCGGTATGAGGTATATCAATTCTGTTGAGCCGTTTCCGCAGAGGATAGTGTCAGGTCTTATAGAGTAGTGTTTCGAGATGGCATTTTTCAGTCTTGATGTGTTGTTGTCGGGATAAAACTGCAGCCTCTTTATATCCTTTCTTATGGCGGCCCTGGCCTTTCTTGATACTCCAATGGGATTTATGTTTGAGCTGAAGTCTATCACAGCCCTTTCGCTCAGCCCATGCTCCTTTGCAAAGGTGTATATATCGCCGCCATGTTCATAAGCCTGTTCAGAAGATTCAGAAGGTTGGGTCATAAGAGATATTCCTTTCTGTCTATTTGGTTATAGATGGAATGTTTGTCCATACCAAGATGTTATACCCTATTTCTATAATCAACATGATATTGAGATCCTGTTTTATTTTTAATTTCAGCATTTTTTATTAATTATCTAAGGTTCTTTTTATAAGGTGTCGTATAGAGATTCTTCACCAGCCTTCCCTATCTACTCATCAGATACAAGAGGCAAAATGCCGATACAAAGCCGATAAACGATGTGGCCGTCATGAGGTTTATGGATTCGATGCCAGAACTGATTCTAATGGGCATGTCGCCATCACCTATGTAAGGCTTTGCAACAGTAATGCCGTTGTATGTGGATGGCCCTCCGAGCCTTACACCGATGGCACCTGCCATTGCAGCCTCTGGGAAGCCGCTGTTTGGGCTTGTGTGTTTTCTGCCGTCCCTGAGCATTACCTTTAAGGCATTTAAAGGCCGGGTAACACTGCTTTTACTGCCTCTTAGAAAAGACAGCAGGGTTTTTAAAAAGGCAGATATTATCAGCAGAAGCCCGGCAAGCCTTGAAGGGATGAGGTTCATCAGGTCGTCAAGCCGTGCAGATGCCCATCCGAGATATCTATACTGTTCATTCTTATATCCTACCATGGAATCAAGGGTGTTTATTGCCTTATAGGTCATGCATAGAGGCAATCCACCTATAACAAGATAAAACATCGGGGCTATTATGCCATCTGATGTATTCTCTGCAACAGTCTCTGTTACAGCCCTTATAATAGCCTCTTCGTTCAGATTAGAGGTATCCCTTCCAACAATAAATGACAATCGCTTTCTTGCCGCCTCTACATCCCCCTTTTTAAGGGACTCAAGGACATCTATGGATGAGCGGCGCAGGGATTTTGTGCATATGGTTGTAGAGATAAGATAGGCCAGTATCAAGAAACCGAGCAAGAAAGAGATATTGTTTATTATCCAGTAAATTGCCCTGATGATAAACATGAAGGTAATAAAGGTTATTGATACTGTTGTTGATGCAAGGACAATACCTGCTATCACTTCAGCCCTGTGAGATCTGGCAAACCTCCTGAGAACGGCCTCTGAAGCCTTTATCCACCATCCTATAATCCTGACAGGATGGGGGATAAACTCGGGGTCACCGATAATCATGTCCATTATATATGCAGATAAAAACGCTATGGAGTCGACCAACTAATACACCTTTTCAAAGAGTTCTAATATCATATCCATAGCAAGGTTTTCTTCAATGATGGATGCCCACTGCTGTATTGCAGTTTCCTTCAGTGCATAGTAGTTTGTGTTTCTCTCTATATATGAAAGACCCTTCCTTATCCTGATGTGATTGACAATGGCATGCCTGAAGCTGTCGTTTTCAAAGATGCCGTGCAGGTATGTTCCCCATGTAATACCATCCTTATCCACTGCCCCATCTGAGGGCCCATCTGGGGGACAATGTGAAAGATCATCTGACTCCCTGGTAATCTTAGGGGACCCTCCATTGTATCTTATAAACCTGAACAGAGGCTCTCCATCATTAATGTGTGTTGTCCTTCCCATATGTATCTCATATCCCTTAAGGCTGTCAACCTTCCATGGAAAGGCAGGCAGAGGTAATGCAAGGCTCTGGGCTGTTATCTTTTCCCTTTCAATAACAGTCTCTACATCGAGCAGCCCGATGCCTTTTACCTCTTTTACATTACTTTCTATACCAAAGGGGTCCGATACCCTCATGCCGAGCATCTGATAGCCGCCACATATACCCATTACCATTATCCCTTTTCTCACAGCCCTTCTTATGGCATCGGCTATCCCTGAGTTATGTAAGTATTGCAGGTCATCCATTGTGTTTTTTGTCCCGGGTATGATAATGAGGTCAGCACCTTCAATATCCCTTTCATAGATAGAGTAGTTGACCTCAACATCAGGCTCGGTATACAGGGGTTCAAAATCTGTAAAATTGGAGATGTGTGGAAGCCTGAGGACAACTATCTTAAGCGGACTAATCGCTGTTGCATCGTTACTAAATGAGCCTGACTGGCTGTTACGGCCTGAGAGATAAACGCTGTCCTCTTCTGAAAGGCCGTGGCCTCTGGCAAATGGTATAACCCCAAAAACAGGCCTGCCGTATTTCTTTTCAATAAAATCCAATGCAGGCCTGAGTATCTCTTTATCGCCTCTGAATTTGTTTATAACGAAGCCATTGATTATGTCGCTTTGACTGCCGAGGATCTCCATTGTGCCTACAATCGAGGCAAAGACGCCTCCACGCTCTATATCGCCCACAATGAGCACAGGCGCACTGGCAAGCCTTGCAACCCTGATATTTGCTATGTCTCTATCCATTATGTTTACCTCTGCAGGGCTTCCAGCACCTTCTATTACGATGTAATCATATGCGGATGAAAGCCTGCGGTATGACTCTTCAACAGTAATCCATGCCTTTTCTACAAAGCCATAGTAATCCCTCGCATCCATGGCCGAATATACCTTTCCGCGTATGATTACCTGACAGGACATGTCTGAGTTTGATTTGAGCAGCACTGGATTCATATCAACAGACGGCTCTGTCCTGGCTGCCTCTGCCTGTAATGCCTGCGCCCTTCCTATCTCGCCTCCATCCTTTGTTATAAAGGAATTCAAGGCCATGTTCTGCGACTTGAAAGGTGCAACCTTAAGCCCCCTGTTTGACAGTATCCGACAGAGCCCTGCTACAATAAGGCTCTTCCCCACATGGGATGCAGTGCCCTGTATCATCAATGCCTTTGCCATTTTTTTCTCATCCCCACCGCTTGAACAGGCTGTGCTCTACTGACAGGCTGTCGAGGACCTTTCCAACTATAAAGTCGATTATATCCTCTATTTTCCTGGGTTTATGGTAAAACCCTGGTATAGGTGGTATTATCCTTACACCAAGCCTTGAGAGCCTGAGCATATTCTCAAGATGGATGGAATTAAACGGTGTCTCACGCGGGACAAGTATAAGCGGCCTTCCCTCCTTCAGCATCACATCCGCTGCCCTTTCAACAAGGTTGTTTGCATAGCCGCTGGCAATCCCTGAAAGGGTCTTCATAGAGCAAGGACACACAATCATGGCATCCGTCTTAAACGAGCCGCTTGATATGGGTGCAGCAAGGTTGTACTCATCAAGGTATGATACATCTCTTGTTTTGAGATACTGCCTTATCTTTTTTTCAGTATCATTTGTCCAGTCAAGCCCTACCTCATCCCTGATGATTGAAAATGACTGTTTGGTTATTATTGTATAGACCACAGCCTTTGCCTTCACAAGTTCCTCAAGCAGCCTTATACCGAGGATGCCTCCTGAAGCGCCTGTTATTGCAAGGATATATCTTTTCATCCGTCTATTCTACCATCTCCCATTTCTCTATAGCGAAACTATACAAAGCATAAAAGTGTAAATAAAAAAACGGTTATGCTTATATATCCGTTCATGTTGAAAAAGGCTACATCGAGCCTTTTAAGAGCGTCTTCCTTTACAAGTGAGTGCTCGTATACAAAGAGCATGGCAACAATGGCCATGCCAATCCAGTAAAAGGTGCCGAGCCTGAATATGACCCCTGTTAGCATGAGCAAAAGCCATGCAATAATGTGAAAGAACCTTGCGAGGATAAGCGATTTTCTTACGCCGAATCTCAGTGGTATAGAGTAAAGGCCGTGGGTCTTGTCAAATTCCAGGTCCTGGAGGGCATATAGGGTGTCAAAGCCTGCAAGCCAGAAGATTACAGCAATGCCTAAAGGAAGAATCCTTGCGTTCAGGGTGCCCCTTATTGCTACCCATGCACCGATGGGTGCTGCTGAAAGGACAAGGCCAAGGATAAAGTGCGAGGCCCATGTAAACCGCTTTGTATAGGAATAGAGAAAGAGCACTGCAAGTGCAATGGGCGAGAGCTTCAGGCAGAGCGGGTTTAGCATGTATGCAGCGAAAAGCAGGACAGAAAGGGAGATTATTACAAAGATGTATGCCTCGCTGACCCTTATTACACCCCTTGGTATCTCTCTGTTCATCGTCCTTGGGTTTAACGCATCAATCCTTCTGTCAATGATCCTGTTTAATCCCATCGCCCCTGAGCGTGCACTGACCATGGCAATGACTATAAAGAATATCTTCCTCCAGCCTGGAAACCCGTTTGAAGCCACCATTGCTCCTGTAAAGGCAAAGGGAAGGGCAAATACAGAGTGGGAGAATTTTATCATCCTGAGATAGCTTCCCAGTTTAGATGTCAGGTGCATCTGATATGATAATCTCTATATAATGTCACTGTCAATAGCAGGCATGGCGGATATCATGGATATAATCTATGCCCCGAATTTCTTTAATCTCAATGCATTGGCAAGGGCAAGGGGCATCAGGGATGTAGCTGGTATGATGCCCAGTTCCCCCCTGACACACTCCCTTTCTGTAAAGGCTGTTGAGAGCCCTCCAAAGACATATGGTGAGTTGAGGATAAACGGCACAGGATGCCAGCTATGGCCTTTAAGAAGCGATGGTGTTGAGTGGTCCCCTGTAATTATGAGGACATCAGGCCTTAGATCTATTATCTCAGGAAGTATCTCATCGAATTCCTCAAGGACATTTACCTTTCCATCGAAGTTTCCATCCTCGCCGTAGGAGTCTGTCTTTTTTATATGGAGATATACAAAGTCATAGTCCATATAATGGCCTTTCAGGAATTCTATCTCATCCGACACATCGCCTTGTATATCAGGTGCGTCCATTGAAAGGAGCTTTGCTATCCCCCTGTACATTGGATAGTTTGCTATGGCAAGGGCTTTAAGGCCATAGATATCATAAAAGTTAGGTATATCAGGGTGCATTGAAAATCCCCTGAGGAGTATAAAGTTTGCCCTTGGTTCATCCTTCAGGGATTCAGATGCCCTTTTGACTATCTCTGATGCAATTCTTTTTACCTCCTCTGCCTCAGGGCTTAGTGCCTTTGGCTCAAGGGGTGGATTGCCCTCTTGCTGTGGGTCTGTATCTGTAACATCAGATGCGCCCTTCTTTAGCGGATAGGGGAACCTCATGACAACAGCAAAACGGTGCTCCATTCCAGGAGAAAAGATTATCCTTACGCCGTCGATCTCTTTAATCTCTGCCTGAAGACGTTCTGTGAGTTTTCTGCTTATATCTGTTGCTATCCTTTGAGCACGCCTATCTTTTATAATGTCGTTGTCTATAGTTGCATAATTCGCCCTTAAGGCAATATCCGTTGCTCTGATCTCCATGCCAAGGCCGAGTGCCTCGAGGATACCGCGGCCTATCTGCCATCTTATCGGGTCATAGCCGAAAATGGACAGATGCCCGGGGCCGCTTCCAGGGGTTATGCCATGTGCAACAGGGATATGAAGGCCGCATGCGGAACTCCTTGCAAGTGCATTCAGGTTGGGAATCCTTGCCTTTTCAAGCTCTGTAATGCCATTAATCGGCAGCCCGCCGAGGCCGTCAAGCACTATCAGGAATATCCTGGATTTATTCCTTTGAATTATATCCCTTAGCAGTTCCTGCATGGAAGAAATAATAATAGATGCCGGGTTATTTTTTCAAGGATACAGATGGCTTCGATGTCTTTGGATGGCCATCCTATCCAATCCAGACAGTCTTTTTAAAGTCTTTCATCCCTTCCACAATATGGTTTGTTGTACCTCTATAGCCGACTTTAAGTTCAGATTCAAGGTTGTAGTATTTAAGGCATGTCCCGCAGGAGAATATCTCGACACCCATGGCCTCAAGCTCTTTTAAAATTGGTATTATCTCTTCATTGACAGTCGTTAACTTCACACCTGCGTTTAGAAAAAAAATAGTATGTGGAAATTCCTTATATACCTTCATTGTCTCAAAGAATGACTTCATCAGGATCTTGCCGAGTTCTTCATCCTTACCCATTGTATCAGTGGCAATAACGAGGAGTAAGTGCTTCTTCTCTTCGGGCAGGACAGACCCTGCCCCTACAGCTTCTTCTGGGCCAATTTCACACGGATAACCTTTAACTATCTTTACACGCCAGTAATCATCCTCTTTTGTTGTCTCTGAAAAAAAACCATTCTTTGAAGCAAACCTTGCGAGATTTTTTACAGATGCCTCATTGTCCACGAGGACATCCACAATGCCTTCGCCTATCTTTGAAAGGGCCTCTTCTGCCATTATCACAGGCTTGGGACAACCCATGCCCCTTGCGTCAATCTGCATATTTCCTCCTTTGTCATTAAAGCAATCTGGAGAGGGATAGTGGGAATCGAACCCACCAGGCTCCCTTTTTTGGTTCAGCCTGCACTGGGTTTGCAGCCCAGGTAAGGCACCAGCCCCTTGTCCCTCGCTAACAATTTATAGATAGATATAATTAATAAGTCAAATAGAAAATATCTATATTAAAGACCCGATTTATGGATTATGCTGATATGGAAACTATTTGCTCTGATAATGCATTTGCCGATACTAATACATTTATCGCACTACATTGCAGGAATCAAATGCCTTTTGATTCGGCCTTTATGTGTTCTAAGAATATTTTGTATACCGTGGGAAGCGTCCTTTTTCTGTGGGTTATGATATAGAATTTGCGTTTCATTTCTATGCCGTTTATCTTTATCTCTTTGATTGTTTTGAATTTTAGTTCATCAGTTACAGACAGCCTTGATAGTATCGAAATGCCCAACCCTGCCTTTACAGCCTGTTTTACAGCATCTGTGGAACCAAAAATACCTGCAATCTTGATATCTTCAATTGTGACCCCTTTACCTTCTAATATCTTTTCAGTTTCTCTTCTGGTTCCTGAACCTTCCTCGCGTAAGATCATGGGAATCTTGATTAACTCCTTTAAGGTTATAATATGACTTTTCATTAGGGAGGGTGCAGAGACGAGGATTAACGCGTCTTCCATAAATGGTATGTAGGTTATCTTTTCATTATTTAGTTTTGCGCCGACGATTCCTAACAGCAATTCATTTTTCAAGACCCTTTCAGCAGTTTCTCTGGAATCAGATACAAGTATCTGAAAGGAAACAGAGGGATATTTTTTCTGAAATGATGCTATTATGGATGGCATTAAATATGTGCCTGGAATTGTGCTTGCACCAATGATCAGTTCGCCTGCGATCTCATTTTTAAATTGGCAGATGACCTCTTTAATGTTATTGGTTTTTTCTATTATATCCATTGCATAATTATATAAGACCTCTGCTTCTCTTGTGGGTATGATTGTTCTACCCAATCTATCAAATAATCTGCAGTTCATCTCAGCTTCCATCGCCTTTATGTGGTCACTTATGGTTGGCTGTGAGAGGTAAAGCCCTTCAGATGCCTTTGAAAAGCTCCTGTTCTTAAATACAGATACAAAGACCCTTAGATGATGTATGTCCATAAACAGTATTATACTACGGTAAAGGCGTATTGAAAAATTCTTAAGAACAGATTATTCTATAAAAAGGGATGTGGATTTAAAAGAATGATACTTTTGCAGGGAGGAGAAGATGGTTAAAAAGTTTGTTGCTATAAAGTTGGCATTGCTGTTCACAGCCGCAGTTATTGCCTCTGGCTGTCAGACAGTTGGAGAAAACCCGGGTGCTGCAACAGGCGGAGCTGTTGGGGCAGGTGCAGGCGCTATTATTGGTTCGCAGATGTCAGCACCCGGGGCAAGGACAGAAGGCGCTGTGATAGGTGCAATTATAGGCGGCCTTACAGGCGCAATACTTGGCCATTACAACTATGATGTTCAGCGCACAAGGCAGGATACAGCACAGAGATATGCCTATAACCCATCCCAGGGAACGGTTGTCTATATCGAGGATGTTCAAGTTTATCCTGTAAGGGTGCGGCCTGGTGACAGAGTCGACATGAGAGTAACATATGCCCTTCTTACGCCTGACCCCAATATGCCTGTAAGGGTCAACGAGATAAGGGAGATAAAGAGCAATGGTCAGATTATTGGTAAACCAGAGGTAACAGTCACGAGATATGGCGGGACATTCACCACAACGGTGCCTCTTTTTGTGCCCAGAAACGCTGTAGAAGGCGTATATAAGGTAATGACCATAATAGATGCAGGCAGTGCAAAGGATTCAAGGGAATCCTCATTTGAGGTCTCCTATTATTAGGTTATTAGGCCATGACTATTTTAGCAGGGGGAGGGTGATATTATTTTCATCCTCCCTACTGGATTGTCTCAAGCCATAGAAAGAATATATTCTCCATTAAAAATGTAAATAGCATAAGTCCCCAGAAGACCTTCTCTATAGTTTTCCATGAGGTTTTCAACAGGCTTAAGATGCCGAAGATTATTATAAACCAGATGATAGACACCCATTTAAGATTCCACGGCGAAACCCAGAGAATCAGGATGGATATAAAGACTCCAAGGCCGAGATAAGGCCCCCATACCCACCATTTAGTGCATTGCCTTTTTCTTATCCTCCTTGCCCTGAGTGCAGTAAATGCATATACCTGCCACCATGCGCCCATAAACAGGAACATGACGCCGTACCTGTCAAGTCTTGCAAGGGCTATCGTCTGGGAAGGAAATAGCCTGAACTCTACAGCGTATATGGTGAATAAAAACACTGAAGGCACCAGGGCAATAAATATAAATCCGAAGAAATCAAGGAAATATGAACCCAGCGGTGTTTCCTCCTTCCCCTTTTTTTCTTCCTTTGCACCTACAAAAAACTCAATACCAAGCAAGATCGGCACAACAAGATAAAGCAGTTGCTGATACCTGTAAGCCTCCATATTACCTCCGTAAGCAGTGGGCATTTAAGCAGTGAGCCCCTCAACTCGCTGCTTATGCTCAAAAAAACTTTTCAGAATCTTTATCAGCAAATCTCAGGTTATCAATCGATTTAATCTAAGACCGTCAATTATTTAAGGATAAGAATACCGCAAAACGCTGATGAATGCAAACGGATTTTTAGTCTAACAGCGAAAAAGGAAGAAGGGCTGTAGCCTTGTAAATCCTTGTAACTGATTGACACCTCTAAATTTTATTTGATATACTGCCATTGTGGATAAGGGCAGGAAAGAGACTGTAATGCACGATGTCCTTGCCCTTGTGCTGGCGGGGGGAAAAGGCGAAAGGCTTCATCCCCTTACCCTTCACAGGGCAAAGCCAGCAGTTCCTTTCGGAGGAAAATACCGTTTAATAGATTTTACCCTCAGCAACTGCATAAATTCTCATATAAGGAAGATCGCTGTTCTTACACAATACAAGTCCCTTTCCCTGAATAGGCATCTTGCCTATGGCTGGAACCTCTTTAGCGCAGAACTTGGCGAGTATATAATATCTATCCCACCGCAACAGAGGACAGGTGAGCGCTGGTATGAGGGCACGGCAGATGCAGTATATCAGAATATTTATATGATAGAGAAGGAGGCGCCCAGCTATATCTTTATACTTTCAGCAGACCATGTCTATAAGATGGACTATTCAGATATGTTCGAGTTTCATATTGAAAAGGGCGCTGATGTTACTATAGCCGCCATAGAGATGGAAAGGGGAAAGGCATCTTCCTTTGGTGTCATGGAGGTGGACAAAGACTTTAGGGTAATAGGTTTTGAGGAAAAACCAGAGAAGCCCAAACCCGTTCCAGACAATCCAGGGCACAGCCTTGTATCCATGGGTATATATCTTTTTAATACCAAGGATATAATAGGTGAGCTGAGGGCTGACTCAATGAGGGATACTGCGCATGACTTTGGAAGGAACATCATCCCTTCAATGCTTGGCAGCAGAAACATCTATGCGTATAACTTTAAGGACGAGAACAAGAAAGAGGCAAAATACTGGAGAGATGTGGGAACCATAGATTCATACTGGGAGGCAACGATGGATCTATGCTCCGTGGACCCTCTTTTTAATCTATACGACAAACAGTGGCCCATAAGGACATATCAGTGCCAGAATCCGCCTGCCAAGTTTGTCTTTGCACAGGAATATAAAGGTGGAAGGCTTGGAATTGCGCTTGATTCAACAGTATGCGACGGCTGCATCATTAGCGGCGGCAGGGTGCAGAACTCTGTGCTTTCTCCAGGTGTCAGGGTCAACAGCTATGCAGAGGTCAGGGAATCTATATTGATGGAAAATGTAGAGATCGGTCGGCACTGTAAGATAAGGCGTGCAATAATAGACAAGGATGTATATATCCCACCAAAGATGGTTATAGGTTACGACCTGGAAAATGACAGAAAGAAGTTCTATGTGAGCCCAAACGGGGTTGTTGTTATACCAAAGGCGGTTCCTATAAATACATGAGTCTTGTAGGAAGGTTAGAAGACTTAGGGCTGTCTGATATATTCCAGATCCTCAGCCTTGGAAGGAAGACAGGCAGTCTTATAATCAAGGCAAAGGCCGGCACTGCCATAATAGTGTTCAAAAACGGACTTGTTGTCAGGGCAGAGGCGGATTTTCTTGCGGAAGACCTTGGGGATGAGCTTCTCAAAGCAGGTGTTGTAAAGGACAACACACTCACGCTTGCAAGGGATGTAAAAAAAAAGCTGCCTGGGAAGGGCATAGGGGACATCCTTTATGAGATGGGTGTAGTGACAAAGGAAGGTATGGAGAAGGCAGCAAGGAAAAGGACAGAGAGGATTGTCTATGATATGCTCCTCTGGCAGGATGGAAGTTTCAAGTTTGAGCTGGACGAACTCAGCACAGAGGATATGGCACAACTCCCTGACAGGGGATGGGAGATTACAAAGGGCATCAGCCCTGAGTATCTCTTAATGGAGGGGGCAAGGGTATACGATGAGAACCTCCATCAGGAGGAGTTTGTATCCACAAAGGAGATTGCCCCTGCTGAGGGTGAGGAATGGGAAGGCTGGGAAGAAAAGGCATCAGAACGAAAGGACATATCCGCTTTGATGTCATTGACGACCGAGCTGAGATTTCCTACTGCTGTATCAGAGATAACATTGCTTGTACTCAGATTTGCAAGTAGCATCTTTCAAAGAGGGATCCTGTTTATGGTGGATAAGGAAGACATTGCTGGCCTCGGGCAGTTTGGCCTTGATTTTGAGGGTGCAGATGAAAGGATAAGGGAGGTACTGATCCCCTTGAAAGCCAGTCCATTTTTCGATAAAATCATAAAGGGACATCGCGTGTACAAGGGAGGGTTTGAAAGGGATGAGGGGACAGAATTCTTGATTAACCAGCTTGGCGCTGAATGGCCGAATGAGATAGCAGTTTTCCCGATTGTAGCCGAGGCCAAGACGGTGGCACTGTTGTACTGCGACAATCTTTCAACAGGTGAACCTATAGGCGAGACCGAAGGGCTGGAGATATTCATAAACCAGGCAGGACTTGCACTTGAGAAATCTCTCCTTGAAAAGAGATTAAAAGAGTTAGAAGACTCTAAAGGGACTGCCTAATGATAGGATCGCCCTGAAAAAGTCGTAAAGACTTTTTGAGGATGCAAAGGAGGGTTATGTGAAATCAATCCTTATAGTCGAAGATTCGGTAACGACAAGGTCATTTATAAGGGCGATTATTGAGGATGTAGGCGACTTGAATATTGTAGAGGCATCAAGCGGCTTTGATGCGCTTAAGGCGCTTCCCTCACAACCGTTTGATCTCATCATCACAGACATAAACATGCCTGATATCAACGGTCTTGAGCTTATAAATTTTGTAAAGAGCAATCCGCAATATAAGGATATACCCCTTATGATTATCACAACGGAAAGAAGTGAGGAGGATAGAAGAAAGGGGATGGCACTCGGGGCATTTGCCTATCTGACCAAGCCCTTTAAGAGCGAGGAACTTCAGGATATTGTCAGGAGGGCATTAGTTCTGTGAAGGGTTCGGTACAGGAATTTATATCAGAGGCAGAAGAGCTTATAGAGGATGTGAATAAAAACCTCCTTACGATGCAGGATACCTTTAAGCAGGGTATAGATCCTGATGTCATAAACTCTATTTTTCGTTCCATCCACACGCTTAAGGGTCTTTCAGGACTCTTCGGTCTAAGGCATATAACCGAGTTTAGTCATTCACTTGAATCATTCCTCGATGAACTCAGGCTTGGTAAAGTTACACTTGATAGCGAGGTGATTGGGTTTTTATTCTCCAACATCGACATCCTCATGCGGCTCTTCTCAGATGTTGAGAAAGGTGAGAAAGAAGGAGATGTATCAGGTGCAATAAGGGATATAGAGGCATTCAAGGGAAGGGTTCAAGGGAAGGTTTCAGGCCCATCTCTGGAGGAACTTGGCATAGACCCTACTGTTGTTAAAGTGCTTTCAGAGTATGAAGAGCACAGGTTGAAAACTAATATTACTGATGGTAAGGGAATCTATCAGGTTCAGGCAATCTTTGGCCTTACGGATTTTGATAAGGCGCTTGAGGGGTTAACTAACAATATAAAGGCGATGGGTGAGGTTATAACAACCCTTCCAAGCTCAACAGGTATTCCGCCTGGCTCAATAGGTTTTACCATAATCTTCGGGAGCAAAGAAAGGTCGGATGCATTTAAAGATAAACTCTCTGGTTTTGAGATAAAGGAGATTGTCCAAGGGAAGCTCTCTAAGCCGGCTGCCCCATCTACAACCCAGGACACCGCCACCTTGAAAAGCATTACACATACCGTCCGTGTTGATATAGATAAGCTTGACAGGATACTGAATACCGTTGGAGAGCTTGTCCTTGCCAAAGGAGCAGTACATAGGATCAGTAAGGAGATGTCAGATTCCTATGGCTATACCCCGCTTGTTATAGATGTCCACAAGATTGCACAGACCTTCGAGCGAAGGTTGGCAGAGCTTCAGGATCAGATACTTGAAATAAGGATGGTTCCTATAGGACAGATATTCGGACGGTTGGCGCAGGTAGTGAGACGATATACGCGGGATGTGGGAAAGGAGATAGACCTTGAACTATTCGGAGAGGATACGGAGATAGATAAACTTCTGGCTGAGGAGATAATAGACCCCTTGATGCATCTTATACGCAATGCAATAGACCACGGTATTGAGCCTGCAGATGTTCGTAAGGCATCTGGCAAGAAGGAAAAGGGCACTGTGACCCTCAGGGCATTCCCAAAGGGCAATCGTGTTGTAATAGATGTTCAGGATGATGGCGCGGGTATAGATATGGAAAAGTTGGTTCAAAAGGCAAAAGAAAAAGGACTTGTTTCACCAGGACAGAGCCTTGAGCGCAGCGAGATCATTGACCTTATATTCATACCAGGCTTTAGCACAAAGGATGTGGTTAGTGAGGTCTCTGGAAGGGGGGTTGGCATGGATGTAGTGAAGGAAAAACTATCATCCCTCGGCGGCTTTATAGAGGTGCATACAGTTAGCGGCCAGGGCACGACATTCACATTAACCCTCCCCATAACCCTTGCTATAATTAAGGCGCTGCTTATTGGTGTTTCGACAGAGAGGTTTGCAATCCCGCTTACCTCGATTGCTGAAACACTTATTATCCAGGCAGATGACATCCAGACAATAGAGGGCAAAGAGGTGCTGGAATTAAGGGGTGAGATGCTGTCACTTTTAAGGGTTGCCAATGTTTTCAGGCTCGAGATAAGGCAATCCGATAGATTTTTTATAGTAGTAGTTGGTTTTGGAGAAAGGCGTATGGGAATGATTGTTGATGAGATATATGGTCAGCAGGAGATTGTTATAAAATCTCTCAGTGATTACCTGAAGGGCATTCCCGGGCTTGCAGGGGCAGCAGAGATAGGCAAGCATGAGGTAATCCTTGTGCTTGATGTAGAGGCATTGCTGGAGGATGCTGTACAGAAAAAGAGACTGCGAGAAGATTATAAGAGGAAATAAAGGCAACCATGTATGAAGAATTTTATGCATTAAACTGCAGGCCATTTAGCAAGTCCCCTGATCCCAGGTTTCTTTTTTTCAGCAAGGCCCATGAGGAGGCATTTGCAAGACTGCTTTATGCAGTGGAAGAAAAGGATCTTATCCTGCTTACAGGCGAGGTTGGATGTGGAAAGACCACGCTTTCAAGGGCGCTGATGGATAGACTTGGGGAGGATTACAGGACAATAGCTATAATTAATCCCAGGCTAACCCCTGCCCAGTTTTTACGCACCATTGCAAGGCATTTTGGAATCGAGACCCCACAGGGATATAAGGAAGACCTTATTGAGGTAATATACGAAAGAGTTTATGACGACTACCAGAAAGGGGTAACCCCTGTAATAATAATTGACGAGGCACAGCTTATCCCTGACAAGGCGACCTTTGAAGAGATAAGACTCCTTACAAACTTTCAGCTTGATGAGGGAAATCTTCTGAGTCTTGTGCTTATTGGACAACCTGACTTGAGGAAGAGATTGGAACATAAAACCTATCTGCCTCTTCGACAGAGGATTGGCATGCGTTATCACCTTGGCCCACTAAGCGAGGAAGAAGTAGACACCTATATTAAACACAGGTTAAGGGTTTCAGGAAGGGAGGAGCCGCTGTTTGATCCTATGGCTGTGAAGGCCATTTATCAATACTCAGGTGGAATACCGAGGAACATAAACAACCTTGCTGCCAATGCACTTTTAGAAGGCTTTGGCAGGGAAGCAGGGCTTATAACAGGAGATATAATCATAGATGTTGCAGGGGAGCTTGGATTAGATGGATATTGCCAGGATTAGAAAGAAAAAGCAGCAGTCACCTGCACCTTTCCGTGAGGTTCGGGAAGCTGCGGAAGACAAAGGGCAGGATATCGTCGAGGGACATGAGAGATCCGGAGTAGACAGAGATGAGCAGGAAAAGGAGAAAGTCGCTCCTGTTACTGAATCCCCTGATGTTGGGATTAGAAAAAGTCCTGATTTGCCCCCTATTACTAAGGAAGAGGGGCGTTTACAGGATGTATCGCCTGTTGAAGAATCTAAGGATATTGAGGTTATTGCATTTAACCTTGGCAATGAAGAATATGCAATACAAATGAGTGACCTTGAGGAGATACTCAAGATCCAGAGGATAACCCTTGTCCCGAGAGCGCCTGATTATCTCAGGGGTATTACATCCATCAGGGGGAAGGTAATCCCTGTTATAGATGTAAAAAAGAGACTTTGCCTCAAGAAGCCCGACAGTGACAGGCAGAAGATTTTGCTTGTATCAGGAGAAAAGGGGAATGTGGCGCTTGTCGTAGACAGAATTGTCGGCGTTATCAGATTTGATAAAAATAGATTAAGCCTTCCGCCCTCAACCCTTAATGAAACAGAGGCAGACTTTATTGAAGGTGTAATACAGCACGAGGGAAGGTTTATCTCCGTTCTGAGGATAGACATGGTGTCAACAATAAAGATAGATATGGAGGGGATATGAGAGAGAAGATAGAGGCAAAGATACTTTTTTTAACCCTTGGGCTTATGACCCTTGGAACTATTATTTTTGGGTCGTATATTCTCTACCTTGATAAGACAGGCCTTTACGAAATAGCAGAGGACCGCTCTGATACCATTGCATCACTCATTGCGAGGAATATCGAGCGGACGATGCTGGAAGGACGATCTGATATAACGAAGCAGATGGTGGATGACCTTAAGGCTGTAAAGGGGGTTGGGGGTATCGAAGTTCTCAATGCTGAAGGGAGGGCGGTATTTAATAAGGAGGCCCCTGTAAAAGAGGCATCTGCAATGCAGGAAATTAACAAAACAGGCATGCCGCTTATCATAAGAAGTAAGGATACGCTTACCTTTTATAAACCACTTATAAATACCATAAATTGTGCTAAATGTCATGGAGCGCAGGATAAGATACGTGGTGCAGTGAAGGTTTCTCTATCCATAGAACGAGTTTATGAGAGATTATTCAACACTGTGATGTTTGCACTTTTGGCGGCGATCTTCGGGCTCCTTATTGTGGGTAGCATCCTTCTATTGGTTCTCAGGAGGATAGTGGTAACTCCTGTAAAGGAAATAGAAAAGGCAGCCCTCAGGATGGCAGAAGGCGATCTTTCCTTTCCTGTTGAACCGCGTTCAAAGGATGAGATAGGCCGTCTGACAAGCAGCCTTAAGGAATCTGTCAGGGCATTGGCAAATATAATTGGCCGTATAAAAGAGGTGTCAAAAAGGGTTACAAATGTTACAGAAGGTGTTGGAAAGGAATCAAAGAGGGTAGTAGATGGAACACAGCTTGAGGCAGAGGCAATAGCCAGTATATCTTCATCCATAGAAGAGCTCAATGCCGCAATAGGAGAGGTTGCAGAAAGCCTTGAAAGCCTTTCTTCATCTTCGGAGGAGACGGCTGCATCCGTGGAGCAGTTAGTTGCAAGTATATCCCAGATTGCCAACAACACAATAGAGCTTTCCGGAGTAGTTGATGCCACATCCTCCTCCATAGAGCAGATGTCAGCAACCATAAAAGAGGTTGCAAGTGGTTCAGGGGAGCTTTCCATCGTGGCCGAAGACACACTCACTGCGGTAGAGGAGATAAGCACATCTATAAAAGAGGTTGAAAACAGTGCAAAGGAGGCTGCAAAACTTTCTGAGAAGGTTACATCCGATGCCTCTGGTTTTGGTATGGCGTCCATAGATAGTACGATAAAAGGCATGGAGATGATAAAGGCCGCTGTGGAAAAGGCAGCAGAGTTCATAAGGAAGCTCGGCGGCAGGTCAGAGGAGATAGGAAAGATACTGAATGTGATAGATGAGGTTACTGACCAGACAACGCTTCTTGCACTGAATGCAGCCATCCTTGCTGCCCAGGCAGGAGAGCACGGCAAGGGTTTCTCTGTTGTTGCAGATGAGATAAAGGATCTCGCAGAAAGGACATCATATTCTACACAGGAGATTGCAAGCCTTATCCAGGCTGTAAGGACCGAGGTCAAAGGGGCTGTTGAGGCAATGGGAGAGGGTCTGAGGACAGTTGAAGACGGCTTTAGACTTTCAAGGGAAGCAGGCAATGCACTTCATAAGATAGTGGAGAGTTCAAAGACAGCCACCCAGATGGCCGTGGCCATAGAACGCTCTACTGCTGAACAGGCAAAGGGTGTAAAACTTGTTGCTGAGGCAGCAGAGAGATTAAGGAATATGGTTGGACAGATGACCAAGGCAACCTCAGAGCAGACAAAAGGTGTTGGCCTTATCATGAATTCGGTAGAAAAGATAAACGATGTAACACGACAGCTTAGCAGTGCTACCGCTGATCAGTCAAAGGGAAGTAAACAGATATCAGAGGCGATTGAAAATATCTCAGACAGGGTTAGCAAGATATCAAGGGCTGTACAGGAACAGAAGATTGGCAGTGACCAGATTATTACTTCGCTCGAAAAGATAAGAGAGCTTCCAAAGAAGAATAGAGACCTCTCATTCAGTATAAATCGCTCCATAAGAGACCTTATGAAGGATATGGAACTCCTCAGTACAGAGGTCAGTCGCTTTAAGTCAGTTGAAGAGTCAAAGGACATTATAAAGATGGGGATTATGCCGCTTGAGTCCCCGGCAGAGATGTACAGGCGTTTTGAGCCTCTTGCACAATATCTGACAACAAGGCTTGGTAAGAAGGTGGATTTAAAGGTTTCTGTCGATTTTGATAGCACAATCAGCGATATTGGTAAAGGCATAACAAGGATATGCTATATGACTCCCTCTACCTATATCGAAGCAAGAGATAAATACGGTATTGAGGTTATTGCTAAGGCATTAAGGGATGGTAAGCCGTATCACCACACGGTTATAGTGGCAAAGGAGGGCGGAAAGGTAAGCAAGATAGAGGATATAAAGGGAAAATCCTTTGCCTTTGGAGATGCCCGCTCCACATCAAGCCATATCGTGCCGAGGGCAATGCTCCTTGAGGCAGGAATAGACTTGAAGGGCCTGAGCTTCTACGATTACCTCGGCCACCACGATGATGTTGCAAGGGCAATACTCAGGGGCGACTTCGATGCAGGTGGTCTTATGGAATCAACAGCCGTGAAGTTTAAAGACCAGGGGCTGAAGTTTATAAAGTTCTCCTTTGAGATACCAGAGTTCAATATATGTGTGAGTAAGGAGCTTTCCCACGAAGATAGAGAGGCCGTAAGGGATGCCATTATATCTTTGACAGATAAAACACCGGAAGGGACTGCAGTATTAAAGGCAATAAGTCCTGAATATACGGGCTTTACAGGGTCTGCAGATGAGGACTATGACAAGATAAGAGAGGTAATGCTCAAGCTTGGCTTGATACAAACATAGATAGGATGAGGGGAATATGAAACTTAAGGAGTCTCTGGGATTTAGATTTACCCTTGTACTTCTGATTATCCTGATAATAGGCCAGGGTATAGGTGCATCCTGGTTTATCTATAGTACGAGAAATAATCTGATGGCAGCCCTTGATGCAAAGGTAAGGAGCATTGGAATGCTTCTTACAGGGATGAGCGTTGAGCCATTAGGAACTGTGAATTACCGTCTGACAGGATTAAATGCATATATAGACACCGTAATCAAGGACGATGAGATTGTTGGCGTGAAGGTAGTGAATAAGGACGGAATGGTTATCAGCACGAGGGTCAAGGAGTTTAAAGCAACAAGGTCTCTTAATCCATTTTCTGTCAAAGGAGTGATGGAATTGACCACCCCTGTGGTATCCAACGGTGAAAAGCTTGGCAGCGTGGTTATTGATTATACAGGCAACACGATAAACGAAACCATATTAAGAAGTCTTATATTTACTGCCCTTTATCAGGGCATTTTGTTTATCCTTGTGGTCTTTGCTGTATCATTGTTTTTTAACACTGATATAAGGAAACCTATAGCCCTTATAAATAATGCCACGGAAGCGGTAAGCATGGGCGACCTTACAGCGACCCTGCCTATTAAGAGGGAAGATGAGATAGGCGAGCTGACAAAGGGATTCAGCTTTCTTATAGAAAGGCTCAGAAAGACGCTTATAAGGCTCAACTCTACTGCTGTTAATGTGGCAATGGCCATCAAACAGATAGAACTCATCTTCGAAAGGGTTATAGAGGCGATAAATAACCAGTTCCATTCAACCGATGTTGTTATAGGATCCATAAAGGAGATGGATAGATCTCAGGACAATATCCTTGAGAATACCAGGACACTTTCCTCTTCCTCTACAGAGAATCTCTCATCCCTCTTAGAGATAAGGGCTACTACAGAAGAGGTATCTGCCAGCACATCGGAGCTCTTTAAATCCATAGAGGATGCCTATAGCACAATCGAGGAGATGTCAAGGAGCGCCAAGGAGGTCGCTATAAGTGCAGAGGAACTATCTTCATCAACAGAACAGACATCAGCATCTGTAGAGGAGATAAACGCCTCGCTCAAAGAGGTCGAGGAATCTGCAAAGCAGTCTGCGGCACTGGCAACTAAGGTCCTTGAGGTAACATCAGAGATTGGCATGATGGCTGTTGTTGACGCTATTGAAGGTATGGAAAAGATCTCAGAGGAGGTGAGAAACTCCTCTGAGATTATAAAGGGCCTTGGCAGTAAGTCAAAGGATATTGAAAAGATACTTTCTGTCATAAAGGCGGTTACAGAGCAGACCAATCTTCTCAGTTTAAATGCGGCTATTCTTGCTGCACAGGCAGGCGAGTATGGGAAGGGTTTCTCTGTTGTAGCTGATGAGATAAGGGGGCTTGCTGATAGGACTGCTGCCTCAACCAAAGAGATCGCAGAGATAATAAGGGCGATACAGGGCGGGATAGCAGAGGCGGTTGCATCAGCAGAGAGGGGTATGGAGAGGGTTGATGATGGCAACTCCCTTGTAATGAAAGTCGGTGATGCCCTTAGGCAGACCTTGCATGCCTCTGAGCAGTCAACGGACATGGCAAGGGCCATAGAGAAGGCAACGGTTGAGCAGGCAAGGGGAATAAAACAGATTACAGATGCAATGGATATGATGAAGAGGATAGTGCAGCATGTTGCCATGGCGACACATGAACAGGGAATCGGATCAGAACATATAGTCAATGTGATAGAAAAGGTAAAGGAGATAGCTGAACTTGTTAAAAGGGGAATGGAAGAGCAGACAGCCGGTATAAAGGTAATATCAAGGAATCTTGAGATAGCTAATGAAAGGGTGTCATACATTAGAGATTCCAATTTACAGCAGAAGAAGGCAGATGATGGCATATTAACTGGCATGGAGAATATCAGGTCCATCGGCAATAACACCCTTCAGGTAATAGAGGAGATGTCTCTGTCCCTTAATACCCTTTATAACGAGGCAGAATCCCTGAAAAAGGAAGTGGAGGGTTTTAAGCTTGGATAAGTTTGCTATATTCCTGCTATCAAGCGAGGAGTTCGGCATTGAACTTAAACGCGTTGTTGAGATATTAAGGCGGCAGAAGTTTACCACCCTGCCACGACTACCTGATTTTATTGTCGGCGTAATCAACCTTCGCGGGGATGTCATCCCTGTTGTAGACATGAGAAGAAGATTTGGTCTTACCCCTTCTCCTTTAAAGGAGAGGATTATTATTGTTAAGGCAGATAGAGAAAATGTAGGGCTTTTGGTAGACGGGGTTAAGGAGATTATCACGCTCCAGGGAGATCATATAGTGACACCACCACGCATGTTTAAGGGTTTAAAGGCAGAATACTTAAGCGGTATAGGCAAAGAAGGAGACAGACTTATAATCCTCTTGAACATAGATACCCTTTTGACAGCAGAAGAGAAGATACTTCTTGAGGAGATAAAGGGAAAGGGTGTCTCAGCAGAAATGAGAAATGAGAAGTTTTAAATCCTGAATGCTCAAGGCCTATCTCTTTTTGTGAGAAAAGGAAAGGAAGGACATCTTGTTTGAGGAAGTAGAAGCTTTTCTTAACGATGAGGATGTAGAGGTCAGGAGAAATGCGGTTGAAATGTTGAGAGGCGCCGGGACAGAAGGGACAGGACTTCTCCTGAAGGCTATTGAGGATGAGGACTGGAGGGTAAGGAAGTCCGCTGTTGAGGTACTTACATCTATAGGGAATGAAGGTGTTATAAATGGGCTTATAGGCGTCCTTTATCTTGAGGAAAATGCAGGCGCAAGAAACTCGGCAATAGAGGCACTTGTAAGACTCTCCTCTGAGGCGACCCCATACCTGATTGAGGCATTCAAGACCCGGAACAGGGATGTGAGGAAGTTTATAATAGACATCCTCGGCGAGATAGACGATAAGAGGGCGCTAAAGCTGATGCTTGATGCCCTTAAGGATGAGGATGAAAATGTAAGGGCCTCGGCTGTTGAGCACCTGGGCAAGATGGGTGACCCATCGGTTGTTGATGCCCTCATAGACATACTGAACAGCGGCGACCTGTGGGTTGGCTATCCGGCGGCAGATGCCCTTGGAAATATCAGCGATCCAAGGGCTGTGGATGCCCTCATAAATGCTCTTAGAAGAAGGCCATTGAGAGAGCCGACACTAAGGGCCATTGGGAAAATAGGTGAGCCAAGGTCGCTGCCTTTCATTATACCCTATCTGAAAGATCCATCAAAGGTAGTTCAGGAAGAAGCACTTAAGGCCATAAACAGGATGTTTAATAAAGGGGTTGGCGAGGAGGTAATAGAAAAGGCATTTAGCAACATCTTTGGAAGGGATGCACTTGAAATCCTGCTGCCTTTTACCAGAAGCGATAAACAGGGCATAAAGGCAGCAGCAATCCTTATGCTGGGCATACTTAAGGATAAGGATGCCATTCAGTCGCTTCTTGAGATGGCCTCTGAGGAGGAGTCCCGTGGTGATGTAAAAAGGGCGCTGATATTTATTGGAAGGGATATGCCTGAGTCCCTGATTGAAATGTTTAAGGTTGATGATTCTTATCAGAGGCGGATACTCTGTGAGATAGCAGGTGAGATAAGGGATGGAAGGTTTTTTGAACCTCTTGCCCATTGCCTTAAGGATGAAGATGGGCATGTAAGGTCGCTTGCTGCTGTTGCGCTGTCAAGGCTCGGAGATTTAAGGGCAATACAATACATTAAGCCGCTTCTCCTTGATATATATGAGGATGTGCAGGAGGCAGCTATAGATGGTATGGGGAATCTCAAGGATGGTCTTGATATGGAGGAGATTATAGGCAATCTGTCAGATAGAAATGCCATACTCCGCAGGAATTCCGCACTTCTACTGGGAATTCTGAGGGAAGGTTCTGCGGTGTCTGCCCTTGGTTTTGCCTTAAAGGATGATGATGTCAGAGTGAGGATGGCTGTTGTTGATGCCCTGAGCATGATTGATGGAGATGAGGCAGTAAGGCATCTGCTTGTTGGCCTGACAGACGAAGCCCCTGAGATCAGGAGGGCTGCTGCCCTTTCCCTCGGCAAGATTGGTTACAGGGATGTTGTAGAACCGCTTATCCTTCTGCTGTCTGATAGAGATGACTGGGTCAGGGCAGCCGCAGCAGAGGCCATCGGCTCTATCAAGGATGAGAGGGCTATTACTCCTCTTATTGGAACCCTTAAAGATAGCTGTGGTTTTGTGCGTGCATCTGCAATAGAATCACTTGGCCTTATAGATGATGACAGGGCTAAAAAAGCCCTTCTTGCCCTTTTAGGCGATGAGGACCCCGAGATAAGGAGGACGGTCATACTCTCACTTTCCACTTTCCCGGATGTGATAGACAGCCTTGCGCCTTTCATTGAGGATAAGGACTGGGCAATCAGGAAGGCAGCAGTGGATGCGATTGGGAGGATACATACGGATAAGGCATTAGGCCTTTTAAAGCAGGTCATTGCTGAGGAGGTTGACCCAATAGTCAAGAAGGCTGCTGAGGGGTATCTTAATGTTTGATCTGGATGAGGTTATAGATCTGCCCGAGGATGTATTTCGCCTCCTGAGGGACTATATACAGGATTATTGCGGCATATACTTCGATAACAACTCCAGATATCTCCTGGAGCGCAGGCTCAGCAGACGCCTTCGCATTTATCACATGAGGGATTTCAGGGAATACTACAGATTTCTGATGTATGACAAGAAAAAGGATGAGGAACTGACAGCAGTAATGGATATCCTCACTGTTAATGAGACCTATTTCTTCAGGGAGCAGCAACAGCTTAAGGCATTTAGCGATGAGATATTGCCTGACCTCAGGGAGAGGAACATGGAAAAGAGGAAGATGAGAATATGGTCTGCTGGATGTTCAACCGGAGAGGAACCATACACCATTGCAATGCTTCTCCTGGAAAAGGGTCTGGGGCTGCTTGGATGGGATATGGATATCCTTGGGAGCGATATAAACCAGAGGGTTCTGCAGGTTGCAAGAAGGGGTGTATACAGAAGAAATTCCTTCAGAACGACTGATGAATACTACCTCAAGAAATACTTTCATGAGGAAGAGGACGGGAACTACAGGATCTCCAACAATGTAAAGAGTGTAGTCAGTTTTAGCTGTCTGAATCTGCTGGACCCTTTCAAGGTCAGGTTTGTGGGCCAGATGGATGTCATTTTCTGCAGGAATGTGTTAATATATTTTGACCTTGCCTCAAGAAAAAAGGTTATCGAGAGTTTTTACGAGAGGCTTAACGAAGGCGGCTACCTGTTGCTTGGTCATGCAGAATCCCTTATGAATATCTCTACAGCCTTTGCATTGAGGCACCTTACGAATGACATGGTTTATCAGAAGCCTGTAAAGACAGGAGTGCCCTGCCGATGAATGAGATAAAGGTATTGGTTGTTGATGACTCTGCCTTTAACAGACAGACGATTCGCAAGATCCTTGAGAGGGATAGCGGTATCACTGTGGTTGATATAGCGGTAAATGGGGTTGATGCCATTTCAAAGGTGACAAAGCTAAGGCCTGATGTTGTCACGCTCGACCTTGAGATGCCAGGCATGGATGGATTTTCCTTCCTGAGATGGATGATGAAGGAAAACCCCATACCAATAATAATAGTAAGTTCCATCGGCGACAGCAAGACTGTATTTAAGGCACTTGAACTTGGTGCGGTTGACTTTGTTATAAAGCCTACACCTAAGGCATCAAAGGAGTTAGAATCCATAGAAAAAGACCTTCTTGGGAAGATAAAGACAATACCATCACTGAAGATGGATAGATTGAAAAAAAACCTTTCGCTTCTGGACAGCGCCCATATAATCAAAGAATCAGGGACTACAGAATACTTTAACGCTGAGCTTGTTGCAATAGGGTCATCTACAGGTGGCCCTGCAGCACTTCAGGCAATCCTTACAAGGCTGCCTGGTCAACTGTCTGCGGGGATTGTTATAAGCCAGCATATGCCTGCGGGATTTACAAGACAGTTTGCGGAAAGGCTTGATAAACTCTCTGAGCTTCAGATTAAAGAGGCTGAACATGGTGATGTCGTGGGGCAAGGAAAGGTTTTTATATGTCCGGGCGGTCACCATATGCGGCTTAAGAAAAGGACTAATTCTGTTGTTGTAAATTTGAAGGAGGCCACTGAAGATGATCGTTATACGCCCTCTATAGACACAATGATGGTCTCCGCTGCGGATGTCTACGGCCAGAATCTCCTCGGAGTTGTCCTGACAGGTATGGGTTATGACGGTAAAAGGGGGATGGTAGAAATTAAATCTAAAGGCGGGTATACTATAGTGGAGTCAGAGGAGACCTCTGTGGTCTTTGGTATGCCTAATGAGGTTATAGGGGCAGGTGTAGCAGATAAGGTGTTGCCTCTGGATGCAATACCAAAGGAGATATTAAAAAGGGTAAAAAAGGCAGACGATGGTGGAGAAGGAAAAAAATATATTAAAAAAGGCTGAGGAATTTCTTCAGATATTTAAGAAGGGGGAGGAATTTACGACTGAACTTCTCAAGGAGAATGAACGGCTCAGGTATAAGATTGCCCAGCTTGAGGAGACGCTCAGAAAGTCTTCAGAACAATCAAGAATGAAGCTCTACGAGGAGAGAATAACAGCGCTGGAACAAGAAAACATAGAGTTGCTGGAAAGATTCAAACAGGTCGAGGAGGAAAACAAAGACTTTGCCTCTAAATATGTAGAGGTTGAGGAGGAGAATAATAACCTCGCCAATCTCTATGTGGCAAGCTATCAACTGCACTCTACACTTGATTTCGATGAGGTGCTTAGAATCGTTCAGGAGATTGTGATAAATCTTATCGGTGCAGAGCGGTTCTCAATAATGCTTATGGACGATAAGACCAACGAACTTATCCCTGTTGCGGCGGAAGGGGTATATGTCAATGATCTGCCATCCTTCAAGCTTGGAGAGGGCATTGTTGGCGGTGTTGCCAGAGAAGGTGAGAGTTATTTTGCCCAGGACATTGTCGGTCACTCGACGGATGACTATACGCTGCCATTGGTCTGCATACCGCTTAAGATAAAAGAACATGTAATTGGCATTATTGCCATCTATTCCCTGTTCACACAGAAGAGGGGATTTTCCAATATTGACTACGAGCTTTTCAATCTGCTTGCAGGCCATGCTGCAACCGCAATATTTTCTTCTAAATTATATACCCAGTCAGAGAGGAAGCTTACTACGATCCAGAGTTTTTTAGAACTTCTTAAAGAAAAACCAAGGAGATAGAATCGCCATGAAAAGTCACAAGACTTTTTTGGATGATAGAGAGGAGGTAGGATGCCTAATATTCTTGTTGTAGAGGATTCTCCAACGATGAGGCAGCTTGTAAGCTTTGCCCTTAAGAGGATTCAGGGTTCAAATGTTACAGAGGCCATTGATGGTGTTGATGCCTTAAAAAAACTCTCATCCGAGAGGTTTGACCTTATCCTTGCGGATATAAACATGCCTGTAATGGATGGGTTAAAGCTTGTAAGCCTTGTAAGGAATGACCCGAACTATAAAGATATTCCTATTATCATAATAACTACCGAGGGTGCGGAAGAAGATAAAAAGAGGGCGCTGTCTATCGGAGCCAATGCCTATCTCCCAAAACCCATACAGACGCAGGAGCTTATAAGGCTTGTCAACCAATTCCTTGGAAAATGAGAAATACATGTTTTTATCTCTTAATAAAAGAATTGCTAATATAACATGGCAGAGAACCTCTGGCCTGGGGACATTTTAGAGGCAAAGAAGATACAGGATGCCTTAAGTAAGAGAGTGAGGATTGTCCCCCTGAGAGAAACACCTGCACTTATTGCAGCGGTTGATGCCTCTTTCCTTGATGGCAGGATTATAGCAGTTGCAGCCCTCTATAAATATCCAGAATTGAAATATATACGATATACCTTTTCTGTAAGAAAGGTGAGCTTCTCATATATCCCAGGACTTCTCGCCTTTAGAGAAGGCCCTGCCATCATCAGTGCGATTAAAAAATTAAAGAAAAGACCCGATGTGATACTCTTTGATGGGCAAGGCATAGCACATCCAAAGGGAATTGGCATTGCATCACACATAGGTGTGATCTTAAATATCCCAACCATTGGGTGTGCAAAATCAAGGCTTGTAGGGGAATTTGAGGAGCCTGATATGGAGAAGGGAAGCTGGGCATATCTGTATTACAGGGGTATGAGGGTTGGGGCAGTTCTAAGGACACGGAGCAATGTGAAGCCTGTCTTTGTTTCCCCTGGTCATATGATTGATATTGATTCATCCATTGAGATTGTGATGAAGTGTGTTTCGAAATACAGGATACCTGAGCCCCTCAGAAGGGCGGATTGGCTTTCAAAAAGGCAGAAAAAATTTGGAGTGTTGGAGTAATGGGGTGATGATTTTTAATATTCCGATATCCAACACTCCAATACTCCATCATTCCAATACTCCATCTCTTTTCTTTCTGAGATACATCCATGCATTGAATCCACATAAAAGAATGGTGAATATAAGGATTAGGTAATGGGGAATCTCAATATACACGACATCTTCTACATAGTGGATGATAAATGAGCCTGTATAGGTAAGGCCGGGGTTGTGTTTTGTCCTCAACCAGACCTCAAGGTAGGTGAGCGGGCAGAACCAATCAGATGTCTGAATGATAAATGCAAAGACAAGGCCTGAGATATGAAAGATCTTTACGGCCATGTTTCTCACTCCTAAAAATGCGCCGAATACCAGGAATATTATCCAGAGGAAATGTATAAAGACAACTACATCTGCAAGCACCTTGTAAATCATTCAATAGTTTTGCTCCGAAAATAACCTTTCAAATCCCCCTTCACCCCCCTTTTCTAAAGGGGGGATTACTAATTTTCATCATCATTCGCACCACTGCCTTGCATTCTGGAACAGCTTTAACCACGGCGATGCCTTAAGGTCTTTCTTCATATCCTCTGGCATCCATGCCCACTGCCATTTCAGGAATGTCCTTTCTGGATGAGGCATCATGGCAAGGTGTCTGCCATCAGGTGAACATAATGCAGCAATCCCCAGAGGTGAACCATTAGGATTGAATGGATATTTTTCTGTGAATTCAGCATTGTCATCTACCCATCTGATCGGTGCAAGATTTTTCTCTATAACCTCATTCCGTATCTTTTCATCAGGGAAATGGGTAAGACCTTCACCATGTGCAACCCAGATGCCTAAAACAGACTCCTCCATGCCTTTCAGCATTACTGCAGGGCTTTTAAGAATCTTGACCATTGCGAATCTTGATTCAAACCGTCCTGATTTATTTTGAATGAATCTCGGCTGGAATTTGTCAGGTATTCCCTGCCATGGAACCCAACCCAGCAGTGCCATTAACTGGCATCCATTGCATACGCCGAGGCTGAATGTATCAGGTCTATTGTAAAAACGCTTGAACTCTTCATAGAGTGTTTTGTTGAATCTTATTGTTCCTGCCCATCCTTTGGCAGAATCAAGGACATCTGCATAACTGAAGCCTCCTACAAAGACCACACCCTTAAACATGGAAAGGTCTATTCTTTCATTTTTCAGATCTGTCATTGTTACATCCCAGGGCTCAAATCCTGCAAGGTAGAAAGCTGATGTCATCTCCCTGTCACCGTTGCTGCCCTCCTCGCGGATTATTGCTACAGCAGGTTTTGCCTTCCCCTTTATGATGGCCTCTGGCGTCTGTTCTGGCGTAAATGATAAGTGATGTGAAGGCCCCTTCCTATCATAGATAGCCTTTTTTTCTTCAAGGACACATTCTGGATTTGCCTGAAGTATATCAATCTGATAGCTTGTCTCCTCCCATATTGCCCTCAGTTTCCTCATGTCCTCATCGACAATAGTTGGTAGTCCAGAGTCGTGAGGCAGGAGATTTATTTTGATTCTTTTCTCTGCTAAAGTATTGCCAATTATTTTGTAAGCAACGGAGAAGTTTCTAAATACAGAGACAATGTCATTTTCTTTTTCTGGTAAATATTCAATGACCATCCCTAATTCTTCGGAAAAAAGCATTGCTATTGTTTCATTTTCTGACTTCTGACCTCCCTGGTCTCGCTCTGCGAGGTGGGGTGGGCTGACCTCCGACTTCTGACTTAAATATATCTCTAATCCGCAGTTTCCTGAAAATGCCATCTCAAGTAATGTTATAATAAGCCCTCCGTCGCTCCTGTCGTGTCCTGACAGTATCAATCCGTTATCTATCAGATGCTGGATTGCATTGAAGGCATCTTTGAGCAATTGGGTGTTGTCTACATCAGGGGATTCATCTCCTATCTGTTTATAGCAGTGAGCAAGGGCAGAGCCTCCAAGCCTGTTTTTGCCATTGCCTAAATCTATGTAGATAAGCCTGCTTTTACCTGGCATTTTCAAGTCAGGTGTAACGACCTTTGTAATGTCAGGGCATGTTGCATAGGCAGAGATAACAAGGGTTCCAGGGGATTTTACTGTCTCTATTTCCCCTGATGGATGTACAACCTTTGCTGCCATGGAAAGACTGTCCTTACCTCCATCCACAGCAATACCAAGCTCTAACATAATATCCCTCATGGCAATCGCTGCATCATAAAGCCTTGCACCTTCGCCTAAAAGTTTTGGCGCCCACATCCAGTTTGCTGAACATTTTATATCTCTCAAAGAGCTTATCTTTGCCCATGCAATATTTGTCAATGCCTCACCAATGCTCATCCTTGCCATTGCCGATGGGTTGATGAGCCCCTTGATGGACTGTTCGCCAATGGATATGGCTGCACCTGTTATACCAAAATGGCTCTGGGCGATAACCGCTGCATCAGAGACCGTAAGCTGAAGTGCTCCGGCACACTGCTGTCTTGCTATCAGGCCTGTGACAGACCTGTCCACCTTGTTCGTGAGAAACCTCTTGGAGCCCACTGAAATAAGCCTTAATATCCTGTCGAGGGCATCCATAACAGTCAAATTATCTGGCAGATGAAGAGGCTGTATGCAGGAAGGGATGCGCTCCAGATGAAAGGTCTTTTGAGGCATGTCGCCTAATATTTTTTCAAGAGGAAGATTTACAGGGATAAGTTCAGAGTTCGGTATTGGGGGTTCGGAGTTTTTTTCTGGCTTCTGGCTTCTGGCTTCTGACTTCTGACTATCATAGAGCACAATATAGCCGTCCCCTGTTATTTCCCCTATGACTGCAACAGGAATCTTTTCCCTTTCGCATAGCCCTTTAAACATCTCAATTTTACTGGAATGTATTAGAAACGCATCCTGTTCCTGATATTCCGCACCCCATATTTCAAGCACAGAAAGGGTATTGTCGCCAAGTATGATCTTCCTTATGTCTATCCTTGCTCCTGCTGGATAGATAATCTCCTTGACCACATTACAGTTTCCGCCTGCCCCCTGGTCGTGGATGCTTACGATTGGATTTTCATAGCCAAGCTCAACACACGACCTTATAACCCTGTTCAGTTTCTGCTCCATCTCTGCATCGCCGCGCTGAACAGCATTGAAATCCAACTCCTCGATATTTTCCCCTGATATCATGCTTGATGCTGCACCGCCTCCCATCCCAATTCGATATGCAGGGCCTCCTACCTTTAGGACTGCCATGCCCTTTTCAGCCATTCCTTTATCTGTATGCGCTGCATCTATCTGTCCAACGCCGCCTGTGAACATTATGGGCTTTATCCACTCTCTGCGCTCACCATCAGGGAGTCTTAATCCAAAGGATCTTGTAAAGCCCTGTATTACAGGCTCTCCGAACTTATTCCCATAATCTGAGGCACCGTTGCTCGCCTCTATCTCTATCTGCAGGGGAGATGCAAGATTCCTGGGATAGATTAACAGGTTGTCTTCCCATGGAAGCGGATAATTGGGGATAAGGAGATTGCCTACACAGTAAGCTGCAGTCCCTGCAACAACCAGGCTTCCCTTTCCTGTGGCATGTACATCCCTTATTCTTCCGCCTGTGCCTGTTTCTGCTCCAGGGAATGGAGCAACGCCTGTTGGAAAGTTGTGGGTCTCGGCAGTAAAGATTATATGGTATGTCGCTTCTTTTTCTTTAAAAGGAGAGGATTTTTTTGGGTCCTCAGGTATTAGTGTGTGAATCTTGTAACCCCTGATGGCGCTGGAGTTGTCTTTAAAGGCAATGACACTGTTGTTGGGATTCCTCCTGTAGGGCTCCTTTACAATCTGCATCAGATTCTCTGTAATCTCTTTTCCATCAATTATAAGTCTGCCTCTGAAAAACCAGTGTCGGGAATGTTCGCTGTTAGACTGGCTTAGATCAAAGCATTCCACATTTGTAGAATTTCTCCTGAGATCATTGGCAAAAAGATTATAGTAGTAATCAATATCCCAGTCATCAAGCCCCAGTCCCATCTCCTGGTTAATCCTTATAAGGGCAGATCTGCCTTCTTCCAAAAGAGGAATGGTTTTAACAGGCTCTGGTTTTATTCCTGACTCAAAGGTCTGTAGCGGCTCTGTATATGGACATTCCGTCATACGGTCGTGTACAAGTTCCAGAAAGGCAGAAGTTAAGAAGTTGAGATGTTGAGAAGTTGAGATGTTCTTATCCTCTGAACTTCTTATCTTCTTATCTTCTATAATTAACTTATAAAGTCTTGAACGCTCTATACGCCTTATCTTTGTCAATCCACATGCATGGCATATGGAGACTGCATTTGTTGACCATGCAGTGGTGAAATTCATCCTGGGACCTACCTCGATCGCTCCCCACTGCCCTTCCTTATTAAGGGGGGGATGGGTGGGTAAAGACTGGAGGCTGAAGGAACTTTTATCAGAAAGATTTTCTGGTTGAAAGGTTTCGGCTAAAAGCCATGTTAATGTTTTGAACTCTGTGTCTGTAAGAGGCTCTGATGCATCTATATTAAAGCAGAACTCTGTCTCGATGTCCACAATGTCTGAATCTATATTTTCCCTGACTGTTTTTAGGAGCACATTTTTTTTATATAAAGAAAGGGCAGGGGTGCGATAAATATGTAAGAGCTCGTTTTGTGGCATGTTGGTTTTCTCCTATATTATTATTTTTAATAATATTAACATAGAGGTATTATGATATGGTATTTTAATACAACAGGTAGAGTTATTCATCTTCCCCTTCGTGTAATTTTTGATGAGGCAATTCGCAAAGTTGACAAAGGAAAGATATTAACTTTATAATACTAAACCGCGGGGTGGAGCAGCTTGGTAGCTCGTCGGGCTCATAACCCGAAGGTCGGAGGTTCGAATCCTCCCCCCGCTACCAGAAATAATCTTTAAAATTCAATAGGTTAGGGCTTTCAGGCAATAGTTGCTGGAAGTCTTAACTGTCTCAACAGGACTAACAGGACAGTTGCAGGACAAAGGTGTAAAGCATCTCATCTCTAAAGGTCACAGTTGGCCTATCCCAGACCAGAAAATAAATTGCACAATTTCTTATAGAAATAATTTCTGGAATCGAATAATATATAGTCAGTTTGAACCTTTGATATAAGGAAAGGAAAATGAGGGTCAAACTCACTTTAACGCCTGTCAGTAAGGATGTTGTCCAGCCCGTAAGCTACAACTATTTCCTCACGAGCCTGATCTACAGATTCATCAGCAATTCATCACAGGACTATTCCCGTTTCTTGCATGATGAAGGGTACAGACTTGGAGAAAGCAAAAAGGGTTTCAAGCTCTTTACGTATTCAATGCTTCACGGAGAGGAAGTCAGGGTCAATGGTAATACAATAAGATTTGGAGAGGGACGTGTCACCTGGCAGATATCATCGCCTGTCGATGCCTTTTTACAGCATTTGATTGACGGGGTCTTTTCGGAAGGGCAGGGGATAAGAATTGGGACGGAGGGGGACGAAGTCATGTTTCTCATAGAGCGGGTTGAAACACTTCCAAGGCCGGAATTTAAGGGGATGATGAGGTTTACCTGCCTTTCTCCGATAACAGTGAGCAGGGTATCTGGTATCCCGACTTTGGAAAAGAGGGGGCGAGAGTCCCATATCCCCACTTTAGAAAAGGGGGGTGAGGGGGGATTTGATGAAATATCAGATGATGTCCATCTCCATTGCCATTATCTCCGCCCCTGGGAAGATGGTTTTTCAGAAGCGATCAAGAGCAACCTCGTCAAGAAATACAAACTCGTCACAGGAAATGAGCTTGCAGATGCCGACTTCAGAATAAAGATTGATACCGAATACATGAACAAAAAAAACGGGAAAGTCACAAAGAACATAAATTTTAAGGGAACCAATATCATCGGCTTCATGGCGCCATTTGAGGTGACAGGCAGCCCTGAACTGATCGAAATAGGGTACGAAGCAGGATTTGGGGAGAAAGGGAGTATGGGGTTCGGGATGGTGAAGGAAGTAATGGAGAAGGCTCCCGGTTTCATCTATAATGGTGAGGGTAGCGAGTAAGGGAAAATTTACACAAAAGGCAATATATAAGATATTTTGCAACCAGATGTCTGTTAAAATAGAAAGGTAGCTATAAGGAAAGTACAGATGAAAACTGTTGTTGATAAAAGATTATTCTGGTTTCTGAAAGAGGATACTGAGCTTGACCTCTCTAATAAAACCCATCTGGATATGTATCTCCAGCAGACCCTTTCAAGAGGAAAAGCTTCAGATGTCAAAGGACTTTTAAAAAAGGTCAGCGCGCAAGATTTTATTGACTCCTTTAACCGTATAAAGAACTTCTTGGAAAAAGAAGTGAGAAGCTTCTGGGAGGAAACCATTGGAGATATTAACAAATCTCCAGAAAAAGATAATAACCCTCTATAGTGAACTGTCTGATAGAGAAGCCTTTTACCTTACAGGTGGGACAAGGGCTGCATTAAGGGATTTTATAGATGTTTATTTTCTTGCAAAGGAGCGATTCACTAAAAATGAGCTCATTGAAAAAGCTGGTTTAAAAGACCCAGGCTTTGACCTTTACTGGCTCGGGGTGGCGATGGAGAGGATTAATGACTTCTCAGATAACTCGCCAGATTTGCATCTTCTCATGCGACAATGCACAATGGGCGAGCTAAAAGAGTTCTTTAAGTTATGGAGAAAAGAAATTGCAAAAGAGATTACAGAGAGGTAAAAGCCCTCTCTACCCTTGCGGGAGAGGGTTGGGGTGAGGGGGGAATTATTCTGTATTCTGACTCCTGACTTCTAAAGTTTTTATGGAGGTCTTATGCCATTATTTAATTGGACAGGGAATCCGTGGGTGGATGCGGGGAGGTTGATTGAAAGAGTTGTTTGACCTACTAACTGGAAGCAAAGGACTCATGCCATATCCTTACCAAGAGACTGTATCTCGTCATCTGTTTGATGGAAATAATGTTTTCCTGTGTGCTCCAACTGGTGCAGGAAAAACATGGGCTGCTTTATTGCCATTTCTTTGGTCTAAGAAACAAGGAGTTTGTTTTGCTGACAGATTAATATATGTCTTGCCGCTCAGGACTTTGGCGACGACTCTTTATGCTGAAACCGTGCTATCTTGCAACAGGGCATTTAAAGTAAGGAATCTATCAGATGAACGCAGCAATACTGATGATGAAATTATAATTACCATTCAGACAGGTGAACAAAAAAACGACCCATTTTTTGAAGGAGACATTGTTTTTACAACCGTTGACCAGTGTCTTTCGTCTTATCTAAATTGTCCCGTTTCCCTGCCGCAGAGGGTTGGAAATATTAATGCAGGGGCATTGCTTGGAAGCATTGTTGTGTTTGATGAGTTTCATCTCCTTGAGCCAGGCAAGTCAATGGATACTGCCATTGAAATGCTTGAAAGACTCAAATCCTTTTCCCGATTCATTATAATGACAGCAACACTTGCAAAAAAGAGCTTGGAGTCTTTAGAGGAAATACTAAGTGGCGAAATAATTCAACTATCTCAAGATGAGGTTTTGGGTTTATCGTCCCACAAGGAGAAAAAGCGCACATATCGTTGGTTAAACAGGCCGCTTATGGCTAATGATGTCCTTGAACACCACAAAGGCAAACGCTCTATTGTCATTCTTAACACTGTTACAAGGGCGCAGAAGGTTTACGCTGAATTAACGAAACGATTAAAAGACAGCAACATCAAGCTCCTCTTGCTTCACAGCAGGTTTTATTCTGAGGATAGAAAGAAGACGGAAGATGCTCTTAAGGATTGGTTTGGAAAGGAAGCTAGCAAAACAGATGTAATCCTTATAACTACACAGGTAGTTGAGGCAGGAATAGATATTTCTGCGGATAATCTGCACACAGAGCTTGCTCCCATGAACAGTATTGTCCAGCGTGCAGGACGCTGTGCGAGATATGAAGACGAGCGTGGCGTGGGGACAGTCTGGATTTATGAATTAGAAACAAATGAAAAAGGGTTGCCAAATCTAGGGCCTTATCGGGATAATAATCAGAGGAAGTTGCTTGCAGACACGAAGTCATTTTTGGAACAGTTACCAACAGATGGCACAATCCTTGACTTCATGGCTGAGATTAAAATGATTGATAAAGTGCATTCAAACCATGAGGCAAAATACTTGAATGCGTACCAACGAAATCAAAACATCTTGAGAAGCATGATTCACGAAGCTATGGAGGGTAGAAATGAGGTAGCTGTAAGGGAGTTGATTCGTGATGTGGCATCGGTAAATGTAATTATCTGCAATGACCCTTATGCTTTAAAGTTTGATAAAGACAAATGGCCGAGGATGTTGTCAGTTCCTCGCTCAAGTCTTTATAATCTTTCTCCATTTTTTGAGGAAAGCCGTGACTTTGGGGAAACGGTTGCATGGTATCCGATTGAAAATGCCAATATTATAGATGAAACAGAAATATCCTTTGGGTGGGAACCGATTACCTCAAAAGACCAAATAAAAAATGCTTCATGGCTTGTTGTAATAAATCCAGAGTTTGCTTCTTATTCTTCTGAGCTTGGCTTACAAATTGGTATAAAAGGGGGTTATGAAGAACCGAAATATTTTGACAGGCCGCTTATATCTCGCTACAAAATATGTTACGAATCTTACAGCGAACATATTCAAGAGGTAATTTCGGTATGCCAGACAATGAACCCTTTTTATAGGAATGCAACAGCACAACTGGCCAAACAATATAAAATGTCAGTCACCCAATTGGAGACATTAGCTGAAACCTGTTGCGCCCTTCATGATGTGGGAAAACTATCTGTAAAGTGGCAGGAGGCTGTAAGGAAGTGGCAGCAATACAAGAACCCTCAAAAGTTGAGTGAAGAACCGCTCGCACATTCAGATTATAACCCTGAAATGGATTTTGAAAATAAGAAAAAGTTTCCAAAACAGCCTCCTCACGCTTCAGAGGGCGCCTATGCAGTGGCTAGATGGCTGAAAGGGCATTTTGGGAATAGCGCAATCGCTATTTGGACAGCCATTGCAAGACACCATGGAGCATTTACAGAATCCATTGAAGAGTTCAGGCTTATTGATAAGTCGGAGAAATGGGTTAGCAAAACATTACCATCTTTAACAAATATTACATTGGCTGACAGTCCTGATAGGATTAGTCAGGGCAACTTTAAAGATGACTTATTGAGTTTTAGCAAAAACAGCGAAGATGTTGGGCTGTGGCCTCTTTATGTATTTCTTGCAAGAAGGCTGAGGCTGGCAGACCAGAGGAGTCAGAAAGGAGGGAGAGAATGAGAATATTTCAAGTTCCAAAGGGCACTGGGACTTATGCCGATTCATTGAGAGCAATAGGAACCGCCAATCTTTTAGAAGAAGTAGGTTACACCCAGACCAGCATCAGGGATATAGGAACACAGTTTCAGATTGAGTGTTCTTCGGATTTACCTCCTGAACAGTGGAAACAGCCATCACCCGGATTTTACTATATTTGGCGAAAAAGCAAGGAAAGAGAAAAACCACAGGGTATGCTGGTTTTGGATTATGAAGAGGAACAAGTCCGCGTAAACGCGAATAAAAAGAGTAGCGGTAAGAAGAAGAAAAAAGAAATAGATAAAGCCATTGAGGAACAGGGTTTGGCTGCAGTTGAAAATATTCATCGCGAATATGGCCCTTCGGCAATCCTTGAGTCTATGCGAAAAGGTTGGAGTTCTGATAAGGATATTTATCATTGGGTATGCCAGAATTCTACCAAGGCACTTAAATGGGCGCAAAATGAACTTGGATTAGTTAAGCAGCCTGCAGAGATTGATCCGCCTCAAGTCAGCAATAGTCAATTCTTTAATCCTGCCTCTGGTAAAGGTGTTCACGCATCCAAAACAAATTACAAATCACCAGGAGCAATAAGCAACGAAGTAATAGAACCGTTTGCAGAATGGATGAAATACCGCGGGGCTTATAATGCAATGCTGCCATATCGAAATGGCGATGATTTTAAACTTTTTGTCATTGAGCCTGCTGAGATAGGACCAAAGGCGATATCAATACTGAGGGAAAAACTTCTTGACCTGAGACTCTGGGGTGGAATAAGACTCCGGGGTGGAATACGACTTGATATAGAAGCAGCTTTGCGTCTGGCAGAAGAACTTATTATGCACTCTGATGCTGTGCAAGATGCTGCAGGAAAAATCAGTTTACGCGGGCACAGACCTGCTGAGATTGTGAAAGGCTTACGACAGGCATATTTCAAAAGCATGGGGACAGCAGCCTCATTGATGAATGACGCCTTTTTGCCTATTCCAAGTTGGTTTTGCATTGAAAACAGAGAAGATGCGAATTCCTTTATCGGAATCATCCGGGAGCATATTGGGTATTATGAAAATGGACAGAGAAAACAAGGTTGTTTAGGGTCGCTGGATGAAACTCATTCTGGCGATGTTCCGATACTCCAGCAGTATAGGAAGTGGCTTACAACTGGCGATATTTTGGAATTGCTGGATTTTCTTGCAAGGTTTTCCGTCCATGCAATGGAGCGGAGCGGAAAAAAGGAATGGGTCAAAGAGTTCTCAACCGAAAATTTAACGATACTTTTTGAAAGGGGGTATGATATGAAAGAGATTGTGGAGAATTCAGGGTTTTTGAGCATTGCAAGGGGAATACGAAACTGCACGATTTATGCTGTTTCTCTTAGGGAACGGGAGCCCCATTTCGGGCTTGCACAACAATGGAAACAAAAAATCAAAGGGGGAGCAGGAGTCTTTGTCCCTGTGCTGTGCGATTTTGTTCAAACTCAAAATTGGGAGGTTGAACACCGCTTAAAAGGTAAAGGACACTCCATCAAAAAGGATGACCTTGATTTAGTAATAGGATTGATTGAAAAGCATGGTGTAGAATTGGTAGGCATGTTGCTTTTGGCTTATGGCTATGCCAGAGCGCCCAAGATTGAAACCGAAAATCCAACTACAACAAACAAGGAGGGAAGATAAAATGAAACTACACTCATTAAGTATTTCAGGTATTGTTACGATAAATCTGCATGCCCTGAACAATGAGGGCAGTGAAGGAAATACCATGATGACGCGAATGGTTGAGATTGTGGATGCATCCGGCAAGAATCATACGGTCAACGCAGTTTCAGGCGATATGTTTAAGCATATTCAGGCAGAGCATCTGTTTATGGAGGCGAAAGAGACAAATTCCAATAATAATTTACCTTTATGTGAAGCCTGCAAGACATTTGATGCAAACAGGATTTGTGCTGATGAAACATTTACTAAAAAGACCTTTAAAAATGGCTCAGTGGATAGCGAAATTCTTTCAGAAGCAATTAAAAAGTGTATCATAGATGATGCTGAAGGGATTTTAATTACCAGCGAAATAGGTGGAAAGGGTCGTTCCATCTCCCGCAAGTCTGCAATTGAATTCGGCTGGCTTGTTGGATGTCCCGACAATACAAGGACTGAATCATACTTTCATGCCAAGTATGTTCCAGAAGGCCGTGGCAAAGGTTCTGGTGCAGGGGAAAATCTCGGGCAGAATATCTTCCACCGTCCTGCATCCTCCGGTCAATATGCAGTGGTTGTAAATGTTGACCTTTACAAAGTCGGACGCAATGACATTACCCTTACATATGTGGAAGGAGTAGACAGACAGGCAAGAATAAAGGCACTTTTGAAAAGTGTTATGAATACCTTTATTAAGCCAACAGGGGCGCACCGCAATACACAGCATCCTCACATCCTTGATTTCAGCGGCGTTGTAACCAAGTCAACAACGACATTGCCGGCTCCTGTGCTAAGTGGCCTGAATCCAAATTATCGGGATGAAATAAGAAGAATCGCTGAAAGTCTGAATACAACAGCGTCAAATACTCCCATATCAGTCACACCATTTGACGGGCTTGCAGCATTTACGGAAGTTATTGCTGGCATAATAAATCAGGTTCAGCCCTATGGAGATTAAGATGGCAGATGACAAACTAATTGACCGTGGAATAGGGAAATGGCTCATTCTCAGCTATATTCCGGTAAGCCTTTTTTCCTTGCGGATGACACATGCCACAAACAAGGGAGGGAAGACCCTTTTGGTTCCGACACCGTATTCATTCAAGATGACCATGATTGATGTTTGCTTCAGGATATTTAATGGAAATGAGGCTAAAATCAAGGCACGGCAGGTTTTTGATCTGATTAAAGGCTGTGAAATAAGATTTTCTCCTCCTTCAGTTTGTATCGTGCAGAATACCTTTATCAAGATACGACAAGAAGAAAGAGATGCCCCAAAGGGCTTTTATGTCCCCACAATTGCATATCGGGAATTCTGTTTTTACAGAAATGGAGAACTAAAAGTAGCTCTTGGGGTGAATGGTCTTGGTGCGGATGCACTCTCATTACTGAAGATTGTCGGAAGTCATATCAACTGTATCGGGAAAAGAGGTTCTTTCTGGCAATACATTGGTGAAACATTCCAAAAGGGTAATCTTTCTGTAGAATATACATGCCCGCAGGAAAATGAACAATTGGAGGCTGGTAATTTTCAATGGATCCAATATCTTGATGACTTTGGGGGGGCTTTGTGCAAGGCAAAGGATGGCTTTGACCGTATAAGCACCTATGGCGATGGCAAGATTGAGCTTGGTAAACATCGCATATTAGTTAGAACAGTTTTGCCTTATAAGTTTAAACAGAGTAGCAGACATTTTACACAATATGAAAAACCTGAATAATACAATTTACCATTTACTCTGTTTACCCACAACTTTTTATCCATAGTTTTTTATGACCGAAAAAGATTTAAAAATAGCAAAGGAACTTAAAGAGAAGTTATCTAAAGTCGTAAATCTTATTGATTTTCGTGTATTCGGCTCAAGGGGAGAGGGAATATAAGGTATCTCACCGGTTTTGAAAAAATATTATTCAGATTGCCACCATTGAGATTGTATTCTGTCCCGAAAATCTGTCCCGAAACCCTTGACATACGACGCCACAATTATTGTATATTCATTGTATATCCAATAAAGGAGGGCTGATTTCATGAAAGTTAAAATTCAGCAATGGGGTCATAGCCTTGGTATCCGTATTCCAAAGGCATACGCCCGTGATGTTAGCTTGCGTAAAGGATCAGTGGTGGATATTACCGAGGCTAAAGGAAAGCTTGTAATAATACCGGTAGAAGAGCCAGAGTTTTCCCTGAAAGAGCTTCTATCGGGCATTACGAACAAGAACATTCACCATGAGGTCGATACCGGGGCGCCTGCAGGGAAAGAGGTATGGTAAATCCTGAAAGATATATACCAGACCGTGGCGATATCGTCTGGATAAGCCTCAACCCACAGGCAGGACATGAACAATCGGGCAGGCGTCCAGCGCTGGTTTTGTCTCCCGCAGCTTACAATAAGAAGGTTGGACTTGCAATCCTCTGCCCCGTTACAAGCAAGGTGAAAGGATACCCTTTTGAGGTTATAATTCCAGAGGGACTGAAGGCTTCCGGGGTAATACTTTCAGATCAGGTAAAGAACATGGACTGGAAGGTCAGAGAAGTAGAGTTTATAGACCGATTGCCTGACGAAGCAACAATGATTGTCCTGAAAAAACTTAATACTTTATTGAGTTAGGAGAAAGTATTTAGTGACATTGATTATTCAAAAATAAGATGATAAGATAGTCTTAATTCTGGTCAATCAGAAAGGAGGTCAATGTTAATGAAAACGCTTTCGTTGTCCGAGGCTAAGATGAAGCTGAGCCGGCTTGTAGATTCGGTCAGCACAACCGACGAGGAGATCATGATCACGAAGAACGGTGCCCCGGCTGCCGTCCTGATCAGTCCAGATGAGTTCGAAAGCTGGAAAGAAACCATCGCTGTGCGCTCGGACTCACTGCTTATGGACGAAATCAGGAGGGGGTTAAAGGCTCTAAAGGGAAAGAAAAGCCGCCTGTACACACTTGAAGAATTGGCAAGTTAAGATCATTACGTATGAAAGCCCGCTCCGATAAACTAAGGGTGCCTGATGAAGTGGTTGAGGTTATCCGCAATCTACATCCACATCTCAAAAAGAAGATAAAGCTGTTTCTGCAACAGATTGTTACGAACCCATATTCGGGAAAGGAACTGAAAGATGAACTTGAGGGCATGAGGAGTTTCAGAGTGAGCAGGCTCAGAATAATCTACAGGCTCTCTCAAAACAAACAAATTGAAATTGTTGTGATAGGTCCACGTAAAACTATATACGAGGAGACATATATCCTGCTTAAAAGAACGAAAAAAGAAGATTGATTTATGTTTACAAACAAGTCTGTTCAAATAGCCATCACCGGCACCGAGTTCAACTACTACCTTCTCTGCACGAGGAAGTTGTGGCTGTTTTCGCATGGCATACATATGGAACACACTTCTGACAATGTGCTCCTGGGAAAGCTGATAGACGAGCATTCGTATCCGAGGGCGAAGAAGGAGATACTTATCGACGGCGTGGTGAAGATCGATTTCATGGATGACGGAGCAGTGCATGAAGTGAAGAAGTCGAACAAAATGGAGAATGCCCATATCGGACAGGTCCTTTACTACATTTACTGCTTACGGCAAAAGGGCGTTGATATAAGAAAGGGGATCATTAATTACCCAAAACAGAAGCGGACAACTGAGGTGGAACTTACTCCCGAAAAAGAAATTGAGATCTCAGAAGCAGTTGATAAAATTAAAGAAATAGAGGGGATGGGTCAGCCGCCCGGGGTATTGAAGGCCAAAATTTGCAGAAAATGCGGATATGAGGACTTTTGTTATGTATAGAAAATTAAACCACAGAGACACAGAGGCACAAAGAAGAAATGTATTATGAAAAGGAACCTCACTTATCTTAAACTTTCCGGGATAAGAATTGGTTTAATATTTAATTTTTATTCGAGTGTCTTGAGAGATGGCATAAAGAGACTTGTCTTATAATCTCAGTGTCTCTGTGCCTCTGTGGTTCAGTATGAGGGTTTTATATGAAAAGGAATTATTACATAACAAAAAACGGCAGACTCAAGCGGAAGGATAACACTCTCTACTTGGAGTTTGAGACGGGTGAAAAGAAGGCGATCCCAGTTGAGGACGTGGAAGGGCTCTATCTTATGGGTGAAACGGACCTGAATACCAAACTCCTGAACTTCCTTTCGCAGCAGAAGATACCCGTGCACGTGTTCAACTATTATGGCTATTATTCAGGTTCCTATTATCCGAGGGAACATCTGAATTCCGGATTCCTGCTGGTAAACCAGGTGGAATGTTACAAGGACAAGGGGAAAAGGCTGGCTATCGCAAAAGAGCTGATAAACAGCGCAGCACATAATATCCTTCGCAACCTGAAGTATTATCAGAACAGAAAAGGAGGGCTTGAAACTTACATATCAGGAATAGAAGCCAAATTGCCTGAACTCGATAAGTCATCGGGTATCCTTGAACTGATGGCATGGGAGGGACACGTAAGGGAGCGGTATTATGACAGCTTCAACCTCATCCTCGAACTTGAGGAAGAATTCACGAAGCGGACAAAAAGGCCGCCCGACAACATGATTAACGCCCTCATATCTTTCGGTAACTCCCTTTTGTACGCAACGACGCTTGGGGAGATTTACCATACACAGCTCAATCCCACTATAAGCTTCCTGCATGAGCCTGGAAACAGGAGGTTCTCACTCAGTCTGGATATAGCGGAAGTTTTCAAGCCTGTTATTGTGGATCACGTAATCTTTAAGCTGCTGAATACGAAGATGCTTGGAGAAAGTGATTTTGAAAAAGATGTAAATTTTTGCTATCTTTCTGAGAACGGCAGAAAGGTATTTTTGAAGGAATACGATGAGCGGCTCAATACGACAATCAAGCACAGGTCGATCGGCAGAAATGTTTCATATAGGCATCTGATTAAGCTGGAGTGTTATAAGATCGAAAAATATGTCGCGGGGATTGAAGAGTATAAGGGATTCAGGACATGGTGGTAAAGAACAATAAGATAAACCATAGAGACACAGAGGCACTGAGAAGATATATAACTTCTTATACGGGGTTGTCTTTTCTCCTCTGTGACTCCGTGCCTCTGTAGTTAAATTGGCATGTATATCATTTTAGTTTATGATGTTGGAGAAAAGAGGGTGCAGAAAGTTCACAAGCTTCTGAAGAAGTACTTGAACTGGGTGCAGAATTCAGTCTTTGAAGGTGAACTCACTGACGGGAAATTCGAGGAAATGAAAATTGAACTGAATAAACGCATGAATACGGAGGAAGATTCCACCATTATTTATAGCCTTGGCAGCCTGAAGTATACCGGACGTGAGATTATTGGTGTTGAAAAGAATTTAACCGGCAATTTATTATGAAGTCGTCTGTCTGTGGGTCTTTTTGCACAACCGGCGGTTGACAGACGATTTTATGCTCTTTGACAACTTAACTCCTTGTTTTTTAGGGCAATATTTTGCCTTTTAATCGCACCAATATGGAATTGAAACGGATACTGGTCTGTCAATCCTAAACCTTTGTTTAACCTTTTAATCGCACCAATATGGAATTGAAACTGCGGTAAAACTTGAGCACGGCTTTGTAAAATAAACTTTTAATCGCACCAATATGGAATTGAAACGACACAAGCAGCTTAGAAGCAGACGTGAACTTCAAGCTTTTAATCGCACCAATATGGAATTGAAACAACTTATGTACAGGTAAAATAAAAGTAGTTCGGAATCTTTTAATCGCACCAATATGGAATTGAAACTGATTTAATGTTCCCCCTGGTGATGATATTGATATTCTTTTAATCGCACCAATATGGAATTGAAACCAGGAGGTGCGGGATGACCTACTCGCTGGATATATATCTTTTAATCGCACCAATATGGAATTGAAACTCTTTTAGAAAAGATGAAGATACGAGACAATGGGCACTTTTAATCGCACCAATATGGAATTGAAACACCGTAGCGGTCAGTAAGGTGGAAACATTTGTAGTGCTTTTAATCGCACCAATATGGAATTGAAACAAGGTGTTGATGATTTTGCGGCCTCGGATTTAAGCCACTTTTAATCGCACCAATATGGAATTGAAACGATATTATGCTCTATCGCCCCGAACATCGGGCCGAGCTTTTAATCGCACCAATATGGAATTGAAACTTGTCCTTAAAATGCGTGTTATTTGTTCTACTAAAACTTTTAATCGCACCAATATGGAATTGAAACCGCTGTATTTAGCAAAGCCGCTTTTGAGAAGAGTGTCTTTTAATCGCACCAATATGGAATTGAAACGAATCAAAAAGCGCGGGGCGGGTAGGGATAGTACTATCTTTTAATCGCACCAATATGGAATTGAAACTATTGTTTGATGTATATTCTGTATTAGCAACTGTAACTTTTAATCGCACCAATATGGAATTGAAACTAGGTCAATCAAATGGTATTAGTGCAGGATCTATTGCTTTTAATCGCACCAATATGGAATTGAAACTCAGCAGACGGGTCATTAACATTCATCGAGAGATGAAGCTTTTAATCGCACCAATATGGAATTGAAACATATATAGCCCCCCAGGCCAGGGTATTAGAAGTGAACTTTTAATCGCACCAATATGGAATTGAAACTATTGTTTGATGTATATTCTGTATTAGCAACTGTAACTTTTAATCGCACCAATATGGAATTGAAACATCAGAGGGTGTTTGTCGTATACCCCCTGGTGCAGGCTTTTAATCGCACCAATATGGAATTGAAACGATACATATTCTGTATTAGCAGTTGTAAGAGTATAACTTTTAATCGCACCAATATGGAATTGAAACATGACAGAAAGGGATGGACTGATTACACTATAAGACCTTTTAATCGCACCAATATGGAATTGAAACGTAGCAACCTTTAAGGTTCTAAATCCCTTATATATAGCTTTTAATCGCACCAATATGGAATTGAAACTTTAATACCTATTCTGATCTTATCATGCATTGTATGGCTTTTAATCGCACCAATATGGAATTGAAACGAGCGAATAAAAATCGCTCAGGCTATATAACATTATCTTTTAATCGCACCAATATGGAATTGAAACTAAGGAGTGTCCACGATGCAAATCTCGTGCTATCAGCTTTTAATCGCACCAATATGGAATTGAAACGATGTAAGCCCCTTTATAGTTATATATGAGAATTATCTTTTAATCGCACCAATATGGAATTGAAACATCGTTAGAAGTATCAAGTATGTCAGGCTGAAATATACTTTTAATCGCACCAATATGGAATTGAAACTTACCAAAAACAATTTCTTGTGAATCAAATTGGATCTTTTAATCGCACCAATATGGAATTGAAACCAAAATACCACTGCAACTGGCCGCTCCAGTTGTTCTCACTGAGACGAGGAAAAGGCTTCAGATTCAATTCGATTTGAGACTACTCGTATAATTCTGACAGACTCTTTTTGAACCTTCGTCCATAGGCCTTTGTTTCAATCCTGTCGTCACAGATAATCACTCTCCCGCTGTCAGTCTTTGCCCTTATCAATCTCCCAAATCCCTGTTTGAATTTGAGTATTGCCCTTGGAAGCGAATATTCATAAAATGGATTTCCGCCATTTTTCTCAATGTCCTCTGTCCTTGCCTGGACTATCGGCTCTGTTGGAACCTCAAAGGGCAATTTTGTGATGATGAGGCACTTCAGGGAATCTCCCTTGACATCAACGCCTTCCCAGAATGAGTCAAGGCCAAATATGACAGTGTTTTCACTCTCCCTCATGGTCTCAACCATCACCCTCTTTGACGATTCCCCCTGAATCATGGGATTAAGAGCGATTTCCGAGAGTCTTTCATGTGTAAGTCCCCATGTCTTATTCATCACCTCTTTTGAGGTGAAGAGCACAAGAATCCCTCCATCCTTCCTTGATGCCTCCTCAATGATTACTTCAGCGAGCCTTTCTGATCCGTCCTCACGCTGTAAATTTATCCCCTGTTTGACTTCAACCGTTACCTGTCTTGTCAAATCAAAGGGGGAGGGGACTGTTATCCTTTCAGCATATTTAAATCCGAGTGTATCCTCTATAAACCTAAAATCTCCGGAGACAGAGAGCGTGGCAGATGTCAGTATGACTGACCTGTATTCTGGAACTATATTGCTCATTACAAAGTCTCTCGGATAAATTGGCGCCATTCTCAGGGCGATCCTATTTTCTTCTATCTCTGCCCATCTAACAAAATCATCCATCCCCTCTGCGAATGCCTCCAGACCATCAGCGGATGACCTGAGTTTAATTATTGACGCTTTGAGTTCTACTTCCTCGTCCTCCTGAAAAAGTCCCATGACCGATGTCCTTATGTTTTCTATAAGCGACCTTATAGATGCTGAAAGAGTATCTAAAATATCCTTCAAAGCAAAAGTGCCTTTTATGGTCTCCCTGTTGTTCAATTCATTTTTTACCTTTAGCCACAAAAAGTCCATTTCCGTTCTCAATAACTCAACAACCAGAAAGAGGTGAGGAGATTTGGAGAGAAGCCCTTTATATCTTCCCTTTTCATCCAGCCTCAGGAGCCTGTTCAGGATATGTTCAAAACCCCTTTTGGAAATATTTACCCCTATCAGCACGGAGAGGACACTGTCTAGTGCATGCCCTTCATCTATGATTAAGACATCCGTCTGCGGCAGTATCTTAGAATCTTCTGAAAGCATGGCATTAATACCGAGCAGGGCATGATTTGCCACAACAATCTGTGCCTTTTCCCATTTCTGCCTTGCCTTAAAATAGAAGCATTGACCGAAATAACTGCATTTCTTGCCCTTGCATGCATCGGAATCCGAGTACACCTCATTCCATATGGAAGACCTTTTGCGGTAATCTTCCATATCGCCTGTATCGGTTGTTGATGCCCATCTAAGCAGATCTCTATATTCCTGTGCCTCACTGTCATTATCCGGCGTGAATGCATTAAGCCGTCTTATGCAGAGGTAATTGCCTCTGCCCTTCGCAATGGCATAATCAAATTCTTTCAAGGCGGAGAGAAACCCCAGGTCCTTTGAGACAAGCTGTTCCTGGAGGTTTATTGTCCTTGTGGAAACAATTGCCCGTTTCCCTGAAAGTATTACGGGAATCAGATAGGCAAAGGTTTTGCCTGTTCCTGTACCTGCCTCTGCCATGAGTATTCCACCATCTTCTATTGTCTTTGAGCATGCATGTAACATCTCTATCTGCGCTGCTCTGGGTTCATAGTCTCTCATTGCCCCGGCCACAGATCCTTTAAGAAACTCTGATGAAAGTTGCAATAGCTCTGTGCTCATATATTTATCATTGTAACCAATATCATGAGATAAAAGTGCAGTTTTCATTAATAGATTCTCCTATTCTTCCTTCCTGAAAGACACCTATCTCAGAAAATCCTGCACCTGCTTTTTTATCTTGAGGTGATGTAGGGGGATATTCGGCACATCTTTATTCCCGGGGACGGCGAGGGCATGGATAAATCTTAGTCCCTTACACGGATTTTTCATGACATCAATTAACTGTTTCTTGCCTGCCACTTTAATTGTGTCTTTTATACCGAAACCCTTTGCCACAAGCTCAAGATCTACGCATGAGGCGGTAAGTGTAGGCTGGTCTCCTGTTGAGCCGTAGGAACCATTATCTATTGCAATAATTGTCAGATTCTCTGGCGCAAGATAGGCAGCAGTTGCAAGGCAACCAGGATTCATTAAAAGGCTGCCGTCGCCATCTATAACAATAACCTGCTTATTTGATGTAAGCGATATCCCGAGGCCGATCGGGGTTGCCATACCCATACTTCCGAGCATGTAAAAATTGGAAGGCTGATGTTTTATGTAAAAAAGCTCCTTTGATGGGAATCCAAGATTGCATACGACAACCTTTGAATCAAGATAAGGTGCAATAATATCCAGAATTTCATAACGGGTAAATCTCCGGGGAGATGCACGATGTATGATGCCAGATGCACGATCAGTTTTTATATCCAGCATCCAGCATCCTGTATCCTGTATCACGACTTCTGAATCTTCCCATATTGCAGGACTGAGCAAGAACGCATGTATCTTGTTTTTCCTGTAAACATCGGGAAGTTTCGCCTCTATAACCTTAAAATCATCCTTTGTACTGATAATCGAACATGGTATGCCTGCTCCTCTAAGAACCCCTGGAAGCCTCTTGCCCATAGGCACCTGAGCTTCAATCCCTTCTTTATATACCCCCCTATGGCTTACAAAGACAGCAAGCGGCAATTTATAGAATCCAGTAAGGGACAGTAGGGCGTTTATCATATTGCCAACACCTGAGCTCTGGACGAACATGGCAGGTCTTCTGCCCCCGAGTGCAGCACCGGCACATATGCCAACACCTTCCTCCTCTCTTGTTAAAGGGATATGATATAGGGGTCTATGGCCATATGCCCCTATAATTAATTCGAGGAGGTTTTTAATCTTCTCGCAGGGCAGAGAGCAGACAAAATCTATATCTCTTTTAAGAATCTCTATTAACTCTTCTTCAGGGTATGGCACAGCAGAGTTTCTATCTCCTTCTCTGAAATATTTTTTGACACAACAATGGGTTTGACTTCATAAGTCATAACATCCATCTTCAGCCTCTCTTCGCCTCCTCCTGTGATGTTAAGCAATATGGTATCGTCCTTCTGAACTATTCCATCGTTAATACTATTTACAAGTGCAGCCACTGCAACACCAGCAGCAGGAACAATATCAATCCCTTCTGTCTCTTTGAACAGATCCATTGCAGAGTAGACATCTTCATTTCTGACACCGTACATCCTGCCACCAGTATCTATGAGTGCATCATATACCCCACCCTTAACAGAATAGGCAGGATAACGGTTTGACAGGACACGCGTTGTTATTAATCCTATAAGTTCGGGCCTCAGATCTTCAAGGAAAAGTTCCCTGCTTCCCTTCTGCCATGCCTTGACCATCGGCGCAAAGGGTAGATTCTGAGCAAGGTGAAGGGCTGGCAATCTATCGCCAAATCTGCCGTCTTTCAAAAACCTCTCGGCCATCTCCCATACAGCTATTGCTCCTGTTCCACTGCCAACAGCCTGGAAATAGTGTTCGGGGAGTCTCCCCATCTTTGATACTGCTTCAAGCAATACAACGCCAAGTCCGTCTCTCTTGGCTATGTTTTTCACGCCGCCTTCAAATGGTATTTCAAGGGCTAATGATATTGTCCTTGCCACATCAATAGAATCTGAATAATCGCCGTCGGCTAATGCTATGGTAGGTATTATTGATGAGCCCTCAAGATACCACATATCTATAAGACACATATGCGGCACTACAATGACAACCGGGAACCCTGATATAGAAGAGAGATGGGAGAATGCCCTAGCAGTATTTCCAGCAGAGGCCACAATCAGCCCATTCATGCGGTTTTCCATTGCATTCTGTAGCACAACTGCTGCCTCAAACTCCTTAAATGTGCATGTCTGAAGTGACGCTTCCATCTCTGGCCAGTACCCATTAAATGCAATGTAAAGGTTTTCAAGGCCGAGGCGTTCAGAGATACCTCTGGATTTATAAACCACAGGGCCTGACTGATAAAATTTATGGGTATGAACCGGCAGCCAGTTAAACCTCCAGACGCCTTCAGCCTTTGTCTCGGTAAAAAGTCTATCCTTATAGTCTGTTACAAGGAGCGCATCCTTGCAGTGGCCGCAGAAGGCACAGTGTACCTCCTTTAATTCCTTTCCACAGTTTCTGCATCTTATGCTGAAATGACTCATATTACCTCCTCAAATCAGGCTTCCAACCAGCTCCATAATATCCACAATTCTTATCTGTTTATCATAGTCTACCATGGCCTCATTCACCTTCGAATAGCATGCAGGACAGCTTAGAATAAGCTTCTCTGCCTTCTTCTTTACAGCCTCGTCAATTGTTAATCTTCCCATAGCAATAGCATTTTCATGAAAGACCTTTCTTGCAGCGCCGCCTGCACCGCAGCACCGTGAGTTGAGGCCGTGTCTTTCAAACTCCAGTAGTTCAACGCCAGGTATACTTCTGAGGACGATCCTCGGCTCATCTATCACACCAACCCCCCTGCTTAGATAGCATGGGTCATGGTAGATAATCCTCTCCTTCAATTCTTTTTTAAACCTTAACCTGCCCTGCCTTATCGCGTCTGCAACAAACTGGGTGATGTGCCTTATCTTAAAGGGCAGTTGTTGCCCATAGAACAATGGCCAGTCCCTTGACATAATATTTACACAGCATGGGCATGAACACAAGAGTAACCTGACACCCCTTGCCCTGTATGCATTGACAAGCCTTTTGGTCAGGTCCTCAAGCATATCATGCTGGCCTGTGATGAACAGCGGAAATCCGCAGCATACCTCTTCTTCAGGGGGAAGCATTGTAAATGGCTCACCAATTGCATTAAGCACGAGCACATCACCCCTTACCATTGGCTGTGCCTCATACGCGCCTGTGCATCCAGCATAGTATGCAATATCTGATCTTTCCGAAACCATTACGCCTTCAGGAAACCAGGGGCTATATCTCTGCTCAGGCGGTTTATCGTATATGTTCCCTGTCCTCTCTATTGCCTTTGGAAGGTTTGCCTGTGGACCAATCGGGGCAAGCCCCCTTCTTACCATCTCCTTCCTCAACATAGGCCAGAGCCTCTGTGTGAAGATGCCTACAGTGCAGTTCTGGCCACATGCGCCGCATGTAGTGCATTCATAGACGGCCTTTGTAAAATCCTCAAGAAGTTTCTTGTCTATATCCCTCGGACCAAACAGCCTGGCCTTAAGCCCGTCGGTAGCCTTTATGAACTCCCTGAACATCCTTATCTTCTCCGGGGGTGAGATGGCAGGTCTGCCTGTCACATCCTGGACCGGACAATGCTTTAGGCATTCGCTGCATCGGGTGCATGAATCAAGCTCTATCAACTGAAGCTTTGAGAGGCAGCCTGTGAAGTCTTTTTCATCAGCCTTCATGTAATATGCCTCTAAGTTTTTCGTTATGTTTTATTGCCGCAGATGTTACTATCTGTGCAGAAAACATATGGAATTGCTTTGAGAAAGGTATATAGGCGATAAATGATAAGGCTGATGCTGCATGAGACAGCCAAACAAGCCGGTGTGCCAGGATATAAGATGAGGCGATTCCCCCAAAGACAGCCTCGAATACCCTTGCGAAAAGATACCCTACAGGAGACCAGTCCATTGATGGAGGACGAAAATATGCCAGCCTGAGCCCCTCTGTGCTGAAACCCGTAATGATTATGAGGAGCAAAAGGCAGAGTATGACAGCATCGTCCATAGAGGAAACAATATTTTCTGATCTGAAAACATATCTCCTGCCAAGGTAAAAGATTATGCAGATTCCAAGGAGGGCTCCTGCGATGTCAAGTATCATAGAATAAACAAGATAGGCCATGCCATTTAAAAAATTCAGACGGAGGTCATAGTCTAAAGACAATATGACTGTGCCCATAAAAAGGGTAAGGAAACTCCATATTGTAATTACGAGCACGACGCCCCTCACCCTGCTCTTTTCAAAGACCCTTTTTGCAAAAAAGCATTCCTTTGAAAAGAGACCTTTGAGGCTCATCCTGGCAAGCTCAATGCCCCTCATGCCATAGACGATGTCATCAGGATTATCCTTCCCCCTGAGCCACACCGAGAACTTCACCCAGATGCCTGAAATAAAAAGCCCGGATGCAAGGACAGCAGATGCATAAAATACTGTTCTAAAAACTCCTGGGATGTTCCAGAAGACCTCTCTGGTTACATGGGTCATTGATCCCCTTATGTCATCATAAAAGGACTCTTCATCTGTTCATTCCTCTGCGCCGATTTCACTGTATTTTCAAGGAGCATTGCTATAGTCACAGGGCCAACACCGCCAGGCACAGGCGTGATGAAGGATGCCTTTTCCCCAACTGATTCAAAATCTACATCGCCCACAATACTTCCATCTTCAAGTATATTAATACCTATATCCACAACCACTGCACCCTCTTTGACCATATCTGCCTTTATCAGTCCCTTTACCCCTGTTGCCGAACACAGGATGTCTGCCTGGCGTGTAAAGAAACTCAGGTCGCGGGTCTCCCTGTGGCAGACAGTAACCGTTGCCTCTTTTGCAAGGAGCATCATAGAAAGAGGCTTGCCAACAGCAAGGCTCTTTCCAACAACTACGGCATTTTTGCCTTTTATTTCCACCCCGTAAAACTCAAGAAGCCTTATAACCCCATAGGGCGTGCATGGGAGAAAACTTGAAAGCCTTGGCATAAACCCTCTGTTGTTAAGAACCTTGAGATTGTCATGGAATATCTGAAATGTGGATTCGTCGGCAGCAAGGCGTCCAATAGAGATAGAGCCGAGCCCATCTACATCCTTTTCAGGAGAAATAGTATTTACAACCCTTCTTGCATTTATTCTTGGTGGCAGGGGAAAGAGGATCAAAAGACCGTGTATCCGCTCATCATGGTTAACAGAATATACAACATTAAGAATCTCATTGGCGGAGGCTGTTGCAGGCAATCTGTATTCATATGCGTTTATGGCGACCTTTTTGCATGATTTTAAGGTTGCCAGAAAATATTGTTTTGAAGCCAGATTATCGCCAACAAGCACTATGGCAAGACCGACATCGATACCAAACCTTTTTAAACCTTCAACATTCTTTCTGACCTCCGCCTTGATCTCATCGGCAAGTCTTTTACCATCCATTATGGTAGCCATCGAATACCTCCAAGCTGTAACATGTCATCCCTTTATTTTGAGAATACTATACTAACATCTTTTGGAAGACACATGCCTGCCTCAACCTCAATGGCCTTTAGAATCCCTCCTGGCACAGGACAGGCAACATGTTTTAAATGTCTTGTTGCAGACCTGTACACAGGATTGCTGAGATAGCCTGAGAATACAGCCATCATATCAAGGGTAGGGATATCTTCAAGCATTGCCTTTACCATCCTGCATTCTGTATCGAGTTCAACGGCAAATGTCCGCTTCTCAAGTCTATTAACAGTAACTGTCACTGTATAACCGCATATGCCGGACTGAATGGTAACCTTCGTCATCATCCTTTGGCTGTCCCTCCTCCTATCCTGCCTGTCCTTTTATCTCTGCAGCGTATGCTGATTTTTCAAGAAGTTTCTTTAGATTCGGGAAAGGGTCTTTCATATGAGGTATGTGCATGGCCTGCACGAACTCCTTCTGAAAATTGGGTTCAACCGCTATCTCAACGAACTCCACCCACCTGGCCTTTTCTTCAGCCTCAAGCCTCTTATCCCTGTTAAGGAGTGCTATTCTTGCACCATCGCCTGCTGCATTGCCCACAGCATAAACATTGTCTATATCGCAGTCAGGGAACATCCCCAGGGTCATGGCAGATTCCTTATCAATATAACTGCCAAATGCACCTGCAAGTATTACCTTATCAAGTTTATTAATACCCATCTTTTGCATCATCAGTTTTGCGCCTGCATACAGTGCTCCCTTTGCAAGCTGTAAGGCCCTTACATCAGCCTGGTTTATTATTATGTCTGTGCCTATGGATGTCTCATCTGCCCATGCAAGCACATACTCAGGCCTTCCATCTGAATCCCGCCTTATCCTTGGTGTATTCAATTCCATATTGAACTTGCCTGTTTTATCAATTATACCTGCCTTGTACATCTCGGCAACCGCATCAATAATCCCTGAGCCGCAGATTCCCTTGGCATCTATCTTTTCGAGGTGGGTGTGCCAGTCTGCTTTTCCTATGACCTTGTATTCAGGCTCTCTGGTCTCAGGATTTATCCGTATCTTTTCTATGGCCCCTGGTGCTGCCCTCATCCCGAACTTTATCTGGGCGCCTTCAAAGGCAGGCCCTGTTGCACAGGATGTTGAACATACCCGTTCTTTATTGCCGAGCAGAAGTTCACCGTTTGTGCCTATGTCTATTATTAAAACCTTTTCCTCCTGATTATATGGTTCCTCTGCAATGAGCACGCCAACATTATCAGCCCCAACAAATCCTGCCTCTATGGGAAGCACATGTATGTAAGATGCGGGATTTATCTTTATGCCCATATCCCTTGACTTTATATCCAGTGCGTGCTGGACTGCCGGTATAAATGGGGAGCGGCCGATGTATTCAGGGTTAAAGCCCAGAAAGATATGATGCATTGCAGTATTAAATACAATGGTCATATCAACTATAGCCCCGCCGCCGTCTTTTTTGCCATTGACCCTGAGGTCATGTGTGATCTTGCTTATTATCTCATTCAGCCCTTCTATAATTGTCCTCTGCATCTTCTCAAGACCATCTGGATTCATCATGGCATATGTAATCCTGGACATCACATCCTCTCCGTAGGGCACCTGTGGGTTCATCATGGACTCCGTGTTAACCACCTTGCCTGTATTGAAGTCGCATAGATAACCAACAACGGTTGTGGTTCCCACATCTACAGCAAGCCCATAGGAGGACTCGATGAAACCGTGTTCTACCTTTATAATCTCCCTATCCATCCATATAGAGGCTGTGAGTCTCCATTGTCCTTTTCTCAGGGCATCCTGCAGCTCCTTTAGCACAAGGTAATCGATGGACAGGTTTTTCAGGCCGTATTGGGCATCAAGAATATCCTTTACCCTTTCTACATCACCCCTGGTCAGATCGTGGAGTGTTGGCGGTTGCAGCTCTATGAAGTATTTTTTCACCGCTGGCTCAAGCTTGATGGTCAGTTCCTTGGCTGCCTTTCTGACTATCTGTTTGCCTGCCCTTGATTTTTCAGGAACAAATATCTTTACATCTCCGTGAACCTCTGCTGTGCATGCAAGCCTCATGTGATGGCCGTCTTCGGGCTTTATGAATTTTCTTTCAACCTCTGTAAAGGCACTGAGATGTGACATCTTGGAGTCCATGGAATCCTTCTCAAAAAAGCCCTCCTCAACTCTGACCTTGCATTTCCCGCATGTGCCCTTACCACCGCATATGGACTCTATATCCACACCGAGATGCCTTGCAGCATCAAGAAGGGTTGTGCCATCCACTACCTCTCCTCTCCTGCCAGATGGCTGGAAGATTACCCTCTGTTTTATCATCTAACCTCCTCTAAAATTAGGCTAATCCAGTTCGGAATCTGGGAATTATGAGTTTCGAGATATTAATTGCTCCGAACTAAAAACTTCTGACTTAAAAATCTTTCGACCATAAGGGCATATATTTATACATAATCCGCAATTTGGTCTGCCGTTTACAGTCCTGCTATTTTTCTTGTAAGAGTTGCATCTATCAGGTCTGACAAGCTGGGTGAATGGTTCATATCTCGACCAGTTTCTGCCAGTAAGTGCATTTGATGGACAGAACTCAACGCACATACTGCAGTCTCCGCATCGGCTGAATTCAATGGCTGTGCCAACCTGAAATGGTGCATCTGTTAACACTGTTGCAAGCGAGAGTCTCGGCCCATACCTATGGTTTATAAAAAGGCCATTCTTTCCGATCCAGCCAAGTCCTGCGGATGTAGCAGCTATTTTATGGGTAAAGAGGGGATAGAGTCTGGATATGAATGTGTTTTTCCACCTGTCCGAATCAGGCGGTATGCATAGATACCTGTACCCTCTCTGTTTAAGCCATCTTGCTGTCTTGCTCTCAAGCGAGGTCAATAGGTTTACAGTATCCTCATTCAGATTTCTGTTTACACATATGGCAATTGCCCTTCCAAGATGCGATATCTCTCCTTTAAGGGCATCCTTTACCTCAGCTATACCCACTAAGGTGGCCCCTGCATTGAGAAGTTCATCTCGAAGTGTTTCGACTTTCAACTTTTCCTTGCCTCTGCCTCTTCCTTGAGTTTTTTCAATGAGCTTATCATATTGATCGCATCCTTCAAGGCATTGTTTGCATCCTTGGCATATCCATCAGCACCCCATTTCTCAGCTATGTCTTGAGAAACAGGTGCACCGCCTATCATTATCTTTACATTAGGGTTTTTTGTCTTAAGCTCTTCTATTACCTTCTTCATGCCGACCATTGTTGTTGTCATCATTGCAGAGAGGCATACAAGGTCAGAGTCTGTCTTCATCTGCTCTTCCACAAATTTATCAAGCGGCACATCCCTGCCCAGGTCGTATACGGTAAAGCCAGCCACATCGAACATCATCTTCACAATGTTTTTGCCTATGTCATGAACATCGCCCTCAACCGTTCCTATGACAACAGAACCTCTCACACCGAGATCCATCTTTTTCACATGGGGCTTGAGTATATCAAGGCCGGCATAGAGGGCATCTGCGCACATTAGTAATTCAGGGACAAAGTACTCCTGAGCCTCGAACAGTCGACCAACCTCTTCCATGCCGCTCACAAGGCCATTAAATATGGCGTCGTTTGGATCCATCCCTATATCAAGGGCCTCTTTGGAGGCATCCTTTGCAGTATCCTCATCGTACTGTATTACTGCATTCTTTAGCCTTTCCAGTATCTCCTGTTTTTTTTCTCCCGTTACCATAGATCTACCTCCTGTATTTTTTTACTTCTTCCATCATTACATTTATGTTTTCTGGCGGCACAGTCGGCCAAATATCGCATCCAGGCCATACAGCACTGACACCATCGTCTATACACTTTCTTATAGTCTCCCTGACCTTTTCAGTTGTACCTGCCACAAGGACATTGTATGGGTCGTAATTTCCAAATATCAGGGCATCCTTGCCGAGCCTCTTTCTTGTTTCGGCAACATCGTTCTTCTGGTCAACACTTATTGCCTTTACATTAGTCTCCATCATAAAAGAGACAATGTCGTTTGTCTTTCCACATATATGGATTACGCTCGGCACAGTCAGCTTATCAAAGATCTTTTTAAGATAAGGCTGTATCAGATTCTTAAAGACCCGCGGGCTTAGAACATCCGAGGTTGCACCCATCTCCCTCACTGTTATATAATCTACCCCTGCTTTTTCATACTGTTTTGCCACTGTAACAATGGCATCAGCAAGTAGGTCGAGGAGCTTACCTACCTTGTCAGGTTTTTTAAAGGAAAGTTTCAAGAGGTCGTTGAGTTCCATTATCTGTCCTGCAAGGGTGAATGGGCCAAGGACATAGGAACCGATGGCGACCTCACCGCCTATATCCCTTTTCATTAATCTGATCGCCTCGCATATAAGCGGTATCCTGCCCCTTTCTGATATGTTCACAGGAATAGAGATGTCCATCTCATCCTCGTTATGGATCAACTTCTTTTTTATTGTCGGATACAGTATGTCCTCTAAGTGGGCATAGACATTTATCTCACAGCCAAGTGCCTCTGCCTCTACACAGAGGTCAAAAGGGACAACTCCGCATTCAAAGCCGAACAGCTTGTATGTGGATGCTGCTGCCTCTGACATCATTTTTGCGTCAGAATGAAGGGCGGCGAATTTGTATCCATATTTCCTCAGTCCTTCTGTTGTAACATTCCCCATGCCGCTGAAGCATGGAGGTCTGTCAATAGCTTCACCTGCAAAGAGCTGCATTACCCGTTGTTTTGCTGATAATGTTGTTGTCAACGCTTTCTCCTTGTGCATGTTTTCATTTCTGTATTATTTCCTTGCTTCTCCAGCCATTAATTTCTCTATAAAATCAGGGAAGAACCTTCTTATTGGAAGGTTGTCTTTCTCTGGTATATGTTTTGTCTCGCCGTATACAATCGTAGAAAGCAGTATATGTGCTGTGGCAACGGCAGGGAATATACGCGGGGCAGTAACAATCGGTCCATAGAAGTTAAAATCACTCCAGAGCACAGAGGCCATGCCCTGGGCTACAGCATCCATTGCCTTAAAGCCGTCAGGCCCCCATAAATCTTTCGAGGCCTTCCACATATGAGTTCCGTTTGAATATGCACCACCGCATGGAAGCCCAAACTTATCCTTTATCAACCTGTTGGCTATTAAGGAAAATGATGTAGCAGGCAGGTTCATTACAGAGGTATCTACAATAACGGTATCGAAGCTGTCTGCACCCTGCGATAGGATATTATCGAGGGACTTTACTCGCCCCATTGGAGATTGGTCTTTATCATCAAAGGCCTGCACGACCACATGCTTTATCCCAAGGTCCTTCAGTCTATTTATCTGTCCTTTAATGTCCTTATCCCATGGCGTGATACTGTTATAGAGGAACTTGTCCTGGATCCCTAATTTAGCAATATGCTCAGTTGCCTGTGCCCTTTTCTCGGCAACCCACATATCTATGCCAAATGGCATGTTTGTTGTCTCAAGATAAAAATCTATATAAACCTCAGCCTCTTCAGGCGTATTTGCCACCATTGCCACCATTGCAGGTATGCCTGTAGAGTTTGAGAGCTCCTCCTGTTTGTTTATAAGTTCTTTTGCCTTTTGCCTGTCGAACCTGCCTTTTCTATCTTCAAGTATCCTGTCCTTGTTGTGAAACATAGAGGCTATAAGCAGGGGTGGATTGTCTCCAGGTTGACCGCCTATTTTGATTCCATTTATATCAAAGACCTTTTGTGCCCTTGTAAATCGGAACATTCTCTCTCCTTAAATAAGCAAGGTAGTATTAAAGCAGGGGAGCGGCATAACCACTCCCCATTGTCTTTTGACTAATAAACTCCGTGATCAAACTTCGGCTGTGGCAGATATTCCCACGACTCGCCCTTTCGGTATTTGGCCTCTATGTCGAGGCATTTCAGTGCATACTCAAAGGCGTAAGGAATTCCTGGCCCGCCAGGAACAAAACCTGCGCCGATCATGCCGACTGCCGCCGCCTCAAATATCTCAGAAGTTGTAGCTCCTGCCTTAATAGCTGGAATCACATGAATTATGCACCGCGGAGAACAGTATGAGACACCAATGGCTGTAAACATGAGCTCTTTTATCTTCTTTGAAAGTGCCCCGTCACCGAAAATGGTTGCGTAGAAATCTGCAAAGGTCTTTCCAGGATCTGGTGTTACAGTGTTTATTATCTTGAACATCCTTGGGACAAACCCCATAACATCTTCCATATACTTGTTGGCCTCTTCAGCCGTCATCTTCTTTTCCCCAGCCATCTTACCCTCCTTTTACCTGATGTAAACTCTCGGGTTAATAGTTTTTCATTTTCTCATAAATTCCCGTATTGACCTAAACCTCCCCCAAACTGCTGTAAACCGCCAATCCACTCTCACCTCCCCTCTTTAGAGTTTCCATTCCCTGGCAACCTGGATAAACTTCTGTATGTTCTCATAAGGCACTGTCGGTGGTATGTCACAGCCAGGCATGAGCACGAAGCCGCCGTCGGTGCCAGCGGTCTGGATCACTGATTTACAGGCATCCTCTACTTCCTGAACTGTACCCTGAAGCATTATCTTCACAGGGTCAACATTCCCTGCAAAACACATCTTTCCATGTAGTATCTCTTTTGCCTTTGCGATATCGGTTTTATGGTCAAGACTTATACAGCTTGCACCTGTAAGAGGGAACAGATCCAGCCTGTCTGTTGTATTGCCGCAGATATGGACAAGGGTATGAACGCCCTTTGACTTCGCCCAATCAGTAAACTTCTTAAGGTATGGCAGGGCAAATCTTTCGAACTGTTTTTTTGATATCAGATCGCCTGATGCAGTCGGGTCAGCAAGGCTTATAACCTCAAGGGTTCCATCAGCCACCAAAGGCTCATACAGATGGATCAATAGATCTGTGACAAGATTAACTATCTTCTCTACAAAAGCAGGTTTTTTAAAGGTAGCCTTCATCATTGCTTCCTCTCCAACCAGTCTTGCACCGAGGGTAAAAGGCCCCCACGCAGTCATTGTTACCACATACTCGTCACCGATCTTTGATCTGGTAAGCCTGAGGGCATGTTTGACAGTATTGATAACCTCATCCCTGTCTATCCCTGATATGTCCAGTTTCTGCAGGTCTTCCTCTGCAGCAATCAATGCTTCTTCAAGGTCAGGGGCGCCTATCTCCCTGAATTTGATCCTGCCTCCAAGTGCCGATGCATGAAAGTTGTTGTAGCCTGAACCGGCATACACAATATCGCAGAGCAACCTGCCTGACATATGTGTAAGCATCTCAGACATCTTTAAGGCATCGAGGGATAGGTCCTTAAATGTGGTTCCGAAATTATGGATACTCCACATCCCACCGCCAAAGATGGTCGCTGGCACCCTTTCTGGTTTACCGCCATCAAATGCTTTTAGGATTACCTCTCTTGGTTTCATATATATCTCCTTTAAGTTATAGATAATATGCCCAAATGATGGATATCGCGAACCACCTGTTTGAACTCTGCAAGGTCAACAGGCATCTTTATACCAAGGGCATCATTGGTATGTTTGGCACAGCCTAAGACTATTACACGCATATCAGGTGAAACACTTCTTATTATCTGTATTGCCTCTTCTACAGAAAGTCCAAAGGACTCTGAATCTATTATTATTGCACTGTAGCTGCTCTTAAAAACCATCTGAACAGCGAGGGCAGGGTGGTCAGCGGTCTCAACGCTATAACCCTCATCTCTCAATATTCCATAGAGACTCTTTACCAGGATTGGATTATGCGTGCATAAGATAATCTCGTTCATAAAAATTGTTTTGCAATTTTAGTGCCATATAAAAGGATAGTGATTAGTGCGATATTTGGCTGCCCTGCCATCTAATAAACCTTAAAAATGCTGAAAAATTACCCAGCACTGGGGAATTTTTACTCACTCACTGTGATCCTGATCAGGCTATCTCTGGTTCTATTCTGCGTACTGCCTCCTGCCCCATAGGTGACAGATACATATAGGGGTTTATACCGAATAGGAGAAAATCTTTAAAAAGACGCTATATTAAATAGTTCTTTTCTCAAGAAGGCATCAGTTTTTTGAATTGATCCATTGCAAAAAATAAATATCTGATAAATCCTTATAGTTTCAAGTATTCCGGCAAAGCGGTGTGACCCTTTCCAGAGCTTTGATATCTCTGCGGGATTTTCTGGCAAGCAAATTGCTACCTTAAAATCAAAATAAAAAATCAGAAAGGGAGGTAAGAGGAATATGGCAAAGATTAATGGGCTTGACACTGAGAAATTAATGGCGGTGGTCGAAACTGTCAAACAGAACTGGGAGGTGGGAAAGACTGTATGGAAGGCATCAACAACATGGAAGGGTGGTTTCAAGGTCGAGACCTGTTCAAGGGACTTTACCTTAACGGCAGATGAGCCTGAGATGTTGTGCGGAACAAACACTGCAGCCAACCCTGTCGAAATGGTTCTTCAGGCATATGGTGCATGTCTGACAATTGGCTATGCAATGAATGCTGCTGTAATGGGGATAAAGATTGATGACATCAAGATAGACCTTGAGGGTGAAATAGACCTCCCTGGGTTCCTCGGACTTGAGCCGCCAGAAAAACTCCATATGGATAAGCTGCCTGGATATAAAAGCGTAAAAGCAGTGGTGAAGATCAAGGCTGATGCAGATGCCAAGACGCTTAAGAAGCTTCACGAACATGTAGTAAGAACATCTCCTGTAGGTCTAACACTGTCAAGGCCTGTAAGGGTCGAAACCAAGTTGGAGGTTTAGGGCGGCTGGCTTTTATAAATCTCTGGCCTTGGGATTGAACTTATAGATATACAGAAAAGGCTATGAACTCACAGCCTGTCTTTTTGCGCCTGATAATCCATATTTGCAAAGCTTCCTAACGACGGTAGAGTGGTCTACGCCGAGCAGCCGTGCAATCTCTCTTGTCGTTCTCTTCATTTTCACAGCTTGAGCAAGTATCTCCCGTTCCACCTGTTCTTTGGCATGGTTAAGAGAAACTATCCCTGTCGCCTTGTTATATTCAATTAAGAGCCCTTCTGTTTTATCCCTTTCATATATGCTATGGGGCAAATGTTCAGGCCTAAGCACTTCAGAGTCACTCATTACAACCAGGCGTTCGACAATGTTTTGCAACTCCCTGACATTACCGGGCCAGCTATAAGATTCGAGTACCCTGATCAATTCGGATGAAAATGTCTTGGATTGTTTATATCTCTGGTTATACTGCTTCAGGAAATGCCAGGCCAGTGGAAATACATCTTCCCGCCTTTCTCTCAAGGGGGGCACCTCGATAGGGACTACATAGAGCCTGTAAAAGAGGTCTTCCCTGAATCTTCCTTTTTTAACCAGGTCCCGTAAGTCGCGGTTTGTTGCAGCAATTACACGGACATCAAACTTGATGGGTCTTACCCCACCAAGACGATAGATCTCCCTGTCCTGTAAAACCTTAAGGAGCTTTACCTGGAGGTTTAAGGGCATTTCGCCTATTTCATCGAGAAGGATGATTCCACCATCTGCCACTTCAAAGAGGCCCATTTTATCAATATTAGCGCCTGTAAAGGCACCTTTAACATACCCGAAGAGTTCTGATTCAAGAAGATTCTCAGGAATAGCGGCACAGTTAATAGATATAAAAGGTCCCTTGTTACGGGCGCTCAGGCTATGGATTAATCTTGCAAGGACCTCTTTACCGGTACCGCTTTCTCCGTGTATCAGGAGCACTGAATCTACCTGGGCAACCCTCACTGTTAGGTCTATAATCTGTTTCATTACAGGGCTCTCAACCACTATATTCTCTCCGATCAACCTATCAATACAGTTGTCCTTTGCCGTTGAGAGATAAAGTGTTGTCAGGCGTGATACCTGTTCCTGAAGGCGTTGAAGTTCCGTCACATCTCTAATATTGACCGTTACATGATCAACTTCACCGTCGCACAGCGCAGGGGTTCCGGTTATGTAGATTTCATTGCCCTGACGCATCTTACGCATTATGGTCACACTCTTTTTCTGCTGATGGGCAAGATTAAAGACTTCGTTAATAGATTTTAAGCACACATGTGAACTATCAGTTAATTGGGAGACAGCTTTACCTTCTACCTTTTCCTTCTTGAGCCCGGATATCCGTAGGAAACTGCTATTAACCTTTACTATCTTCTCTTTGTCGATCAGGATAATTCCATCATGGGAGCCCTCGATGATTGATTCCAATTTACAGTGCAAATACATGGATTGTATTTCGTCTTCATCAGCATCAGAGAGGTTATGAATGAGGTAGATCGTTCCTGCAACCCCCTTCTGTGAATAGAGAGGACCTTTTGTGACGAAGAGTTTCTGGCCATTTTTTCTATGGACAATGCCATCACTATCCTCGACTAACAGCCTTGAAATTTCTGAATGTGTAACCAGATCCGATACAGTGCTACCGATTAATTGTTTTGCCCTTATCCCCAGCATTTCCCCTGCCATTTTGTTAATTAAGGTGACTATACCCTGAGTGTTTACAGCAATTATTCCTGATGGGAACGAACTAATGATGTCATCCAAATTAATCGTTTCTCTTGAAAAGAGGATGCGCTTCATTTAATGAATTTTAGTTAAAACTGATGAGCTTGTCAAGGTGTAAAAATGCACCATTTCGGTATTTGGTTCTATAATGCACCAAGATTATAGATATTAGAGCCTGTCTGAAAACTAATAAAACAGTATAGTTTGTCATGCTGAACTTGCTTCAGCATCTAATAAAATCAAGGAGTTATGTCACCCTGAAACGAGTTCAGGATGACATTTATGGAGTTTTTAGACAGGCTCTAATAACCATATTTATAAAGAAAGATAATGGAGAAAATAGATGGCATAGAAAATGCTTAATTATGGCTGTTTTTAAAGGAAGAGGAGGTGCCGCCCTTTGTCGAGATAATACCTGCGGGTGCGGGTATAGTAGGGATTACAAAAAAGCAGCACGAAGGCTATGCCTATGTAAGGCCATAGCGATGCCCATACAAAATCCATTAAAAAGGAGGAGACAATGAGAAAATTGGATGAATTGGATGAGTTTATCAGCGAGTATGAAAGGGGTAAGATGGATCGCAGGACATTTATTAAAAAGGCCATTTTGATGGGCCTGACCCTTTCGAGTATCAATGCCCTTTTGTCATCAAGCGGTAAGATGATTAAGGATGCCTTTGCCCAGACACCGCCTGCTGGCAAACCTGCGAATATCACTGTTGGATATTTCCCAAGCTGGGTAGGAGGCTGGTCGGGTGTTGTTATTAGGCATAGAGAGTTGTGGAAAAAATATCTTCCAGCAGGTAGTAAGATAGACTGGGATGTCCAGATAGTTGGCCCCCCTATAGTTGCCAATCTCATGGCCAATAAGAGCCAAATAGGGTATATGGGAGATATGCCTGCCCTTGTGGCAACCACGAAAAGGAATATTGCTGACCTTAGGATTGTAGAAACAAACCTTTTCTCTGATACGGGCCAGATATGTTCATGTATGCTGGTTCGGAGCGATGCCCCACAATTTAGGAATATAGAGGAAGCTCTAAGATGGCTTGATGGTAAGAAGATTGGCGTTTCAGGAAAAGGCTCATGCGGTGACCGATTTGTTTCAAGTCTCATAAGGAAAACAGGCATCAAAGCTGATGTTCAGTATCTCGATCCTACTATAATAATGACATCCCTCCAGGCAAGAAAGATAGATGCTGCACAGAGCTTCCAGCCCCATGTGGCCCAGATCATGGATCAGGGATTCGGCAGGCTCGTCTTTACCGGTTCAAGATGGGGCGCGCAGGATGCAGACTTTATCCTAATGAGAAAAGACTTTATCGACAAATATCCTGAGGCTGCAAAAGGGTGGATAAAGGCCGATATCGAGGCCCTACAATTTATGTTGAAAAATCCTTATGAAACAGTAAAAATGGTGGCACAGGAATTGCCCGGTTATACCACCAAGGACCTCTGGATGGCCGTGTATGGACGTTACCCTGGGAATACAGGTTCCATGGAGACGAATGTAATTGCACAGGTGGGCTTTGATAAGAATGTCATGGAATTTATAGATGAGAGCTTCAAATTCCTCCATTCAAAGGGTGCTATCACTATCGATAAACCACTGCCTGGTGCCATCTATACAGACTTAGTGAATACAGCTATAAAAGAGATGAAGGTTAAGATACCATTGGGTAAGTTTGAAGGTTTGCCTCTTACAGAATTCAAGGGATAATATGAGAGAAGGAGGGAAAATGAAGATCAATATTAAAAGAATCTCCGGGATGTTGGCTTTCATTGTTATGATTGTAGCAGCTTCTGGGGTCGCTATGGCCAATGATTTTAAAGGTGTAAAGGAAGTTAAGGCTGTATGGGATATCACTACTGGTGATGAAAATGTATTCGTAGATCGTGTTCAGTTGATCAAAGAGACAGCAGAGGGTCTGAAGAAACGCGGAATCAAGGTGGATTTTGTGCTGGTTATTCATGGTCCAGCAGCAAAGTTCGTAACAAAATCCCTGGCAGGCACAAAGTTTGAGAAGGATAAACTGGCTAAGCTTGATCAGATTCAATCAACGATGCAGAATTTAAGGAATGGGGGTGCCAAGATCGAAGTATGTTCCATAGCGATGAGTCGGGGCAAGATAGGCAGAGAAAATGTGCAACCCTTTGCAGTTATCGAGGACAATGTCTTTGAAAATACCATTGTTTTGGAAAACAAAGGGTATGCTTATATGCCGGTTCATTAGAAATGCAAAAATCCCCCATAAGGAGGAGATTGATGGGAACTAATGAAGTAAAGATTGTATGGGATGTAACTATAGGTAATGAGGCTCTATTCAAAGACAGGATGGGCCTCATTCAACACGCTGCTGAGGTAATCCGCAAAAAAGGGATGACGCCGAATTTTGTGATCGTAATTCATGGTCCGGCAACTAAATTTACCACCTGTTCTCTGAGCGGAACCAAATTCGAAAATGAGAAGGTCGAGAAGTTGTCTGATATTCAGAGGGTGATAACCGAGATGAATAAAAAAGATAATATGCGTTTCGTCCAATGCGAGGTACCAATGGCACGAAACAATATCTCTGAGGATAACATCCTTCCCTTTGTTGACATCTCAGAGACTGCTTTCTTTGACCTTGCTGTACTCCAGATGGATGGCTATGCTTATATACCCATATGCGAAATATAGGATAACCGTGCAATGAATTATACAGTCAAAGAAGAAAGGGTGGCGCTTAATAGACCTAAGCTCAGGATTATAGACCCCCCGGTATTCAGGGCCATAATCGGGATTCTGGTTTTTCTGGGTCTCTGGTACCTACTCACAGCAGTTCTGAAACTGCCGAGGTTTAAACTCCTCCCCGACCCCATCGCAGTTATCAAAGAGTGGGTCAGTTTCAAACCCCTATCAGGGCGTTCCCTTTTTACCAAGGAGTATTACCTGGATATAGAATACAGCGTGGCTCGAACATTGATCGCCTTTCTTCTGGCCACAATCTTTGGGGTTTTATTAGGGCTATTTATGGGCTGGAATCGTATATTTTACGATTTTACATTTCCCATGGTTGAAATATTAAGACCTATGCCACCATTGAGCTGGATTCCACTGGCTGTGCTCATCTTTCCAGGGGTGGAGATCGCTGTTGTCTATGTCACCTTTATTGCTGCATTCTTTGCAACAGTGATGAACACGCTGCTGGGTGTATTCTCCATTGACAGGAATTACTTTTTAGCAGCTAAATGCCTCGGTTCAAGGCCCAGGGATATCTTTTTTAATGTAATTGTACCGGGCTCTTTACCTTTTATATTTACCGGATTGCAGATTGCAATGGGCCTTTCCTGGATGTCCCTGGTGGCTGGAGAAATCATTGCAGGCCAGCGAGGTCTCGGTTATGCCATATACGAGGGCTCCTCATTGTACCAGTATGAACAGGTAATCAGCTATATGTTTACACTCGGCATCCTGGGTTATATAAGCAGTGCAGGTATCAGGGCAGTTGGTCGGCGGCTTATGGCCTGGGAAGCCCGGCGGAGGGGTGTATAAATGGCAAGAAATGGGCAGAATGGTCAGGGTGCAATCTCAATAAGAAATGTCACCAAGATATACGACCCTGAAGGGGTTCATGTTGTGGCAATGCAGGATTGTTCATTCGAGATAGCAGCCGGGGAGTTTGCTGTAATAGTCGGACCGTCGGGTTGTGGTAAGACCACACTCCTTAATGCCATAGCTGGATTTGACAATATTACTGCCGGTGAGATATATCTGGATGGCGAACTTATCTCCTCCCCTCAGAAACAGATAAAACCCAATGTGGACCGTATGGTTGTTTTTCAAAATGGTGCCCTTTTCCCATGGAAGACAGTCATGGAGAATATTATATACGGACCTATTGTTCAGGGGAGGATGAAAAAATCTGAGGCTATACAGATTGCCAGGGAAATGTTGAATCAAGTTGGGTTGAATGAAATAGAGAGTAAATATCCTGAAGAACTCTCATCAGGTGTCCAGAGAAGGGTTGAGATACTGAGGGCAATGATAAATGAGCCAAGGGTTGTGATGCTGGATGAACCGTTCAGAGGCCTTGATGCAGTGGCAAAGACTGTCATGCACGAGTTTTTAATGAATATCTATTGTACACGTCCCCGGACGATGTTTTTTATAACCCACGACCTGGATGAGGCTATCTTCCTCGGCAATAAGGTAGTAATTATGACCACCAGGCCAGCACAGGTGAAAAAGATAGTTTGTGTGAACATGCCATGGCCCCGTGAACATCATATATTAGGCTCTGAAACCTATCTTGGGCTTAAGAAGGAGGTATTAGAGGCAGTACATGAAGAGGCAAAAAAGGCATTTGAGGCAGGCGAAAGGGAAATGGCCTGAGAGTATGCAACTTAAAACAAATACAAGAGTTGATAGCTGATGAAAAAGTTAAAAAAGGTTTTTAATATCAGGGTCTTGAGGGGTATTATTTCCATTGTTATATTTGTGGGTCTCTGGCAGCTTGTTGTCTTTGTAAAAGTCCCCTATTTAAAAAACCTACCTTACCCAAAGGAGGTCGCACTGGATGGAATCAGCGCCGCAGGTACGAAAATCTATTGGCTTAACTGGGAAATCAGTCTTATACGCATCTTTATAGGATTTATTGCGGCACAATTAATCGGCATTCCTCTCGGGCTGGCAATGGGTGTTAGCAGAAAGTTTAAAGATTTTACTTTCCCCGTGTTCGAGATACTAAGGCCTATTCCTCCAATAGCATGGATCCCCATTGCTATTCTCTTCTGGCCGACGAGGGAGTTGTCCATCTATTTTCTGGTTTTTATTGGGGCATTTTCTATCATAGTTATAAATGTCCTGCAGGGAGTTTCCAACATCTCCGTCTCCCTTAAATGGGCTGCATCTTCACTCGGTGCACGTCCAAAGGATATCTTCTGGAGGATTATGATTCCTGGCTCTCTTCCATCCATTGTCACAGGAATGACTGTGGGTATGGGAGTAACATGGAATGTCCTCATTGCTGCTGAGATGATTGCAGGACAGAATGGTTTAGGCAGAATGACATGGGAGGCGTATACGAACTATAACATACCTCTCATAGTCGTTGGAATGGTCAGTATAGGTGTGGCCGGCTATCTATGTAGCAGCTTAATTCGGTGGCTTGGCGAAAGGGCCATGCCATGGAAAAAAAGATTCTAAAAGGAGACGATTTCATGGCAGGTAACAATGGTAGCGGCGCATTGAGCAGCGGTAATTTTGGTGAAGTCTATGTAGAAGGTGTGACCAAGATTTATGAAAAAGAGGATGAATGCCAGACTGTATTACAGGATTGTACCTTCCATGTTCAGCGGGGTAAGTTGACTGTTCTTATGGGCCCATCTGGCTGTGGTAAGACCGTGCTGATCAATCTTATTGCTGGATACGAGAAACCTACCTCAGGCCATATATATATTGATGATATCTCTGTAGTAGGCCCTGGTCGTGACCGTTTGGTAGTATTTCAAGAGACAGCCCTTTTCCCGTGGATGACCGCGTATTGCAATGTAGTATTTGGATGTCAGGTACGGAAGGTAACCAAATGCGAAATAAAAGAGCGGGCTGAACTCGTTTTAAAAAAGGTAGGACTTTATGAATTCAGGGACAAATACCCGAGCCAGCTTTCTGGTGGTATGCAGAGAAGGGCTGAGCTTGCAAGGGCGATAATAAATGATCCAAAGATCTTGATTCTTGACGAGCCCTTCAGGGGATTGGATGCGATGACAAGACAATTGATGCAGGAATTTTATGTTGGACTTTTTGAAGAGGTCGGCAGAACGAATCTTTTTGTCACCCATGAGATCGATGAAGCCATTTTCCTGGCAGACAGACTTATTATCATGACATTTCAGCCTGGAAGGATAAAGGCAGAAATAGAGGTTGACCTTCCCAGACCCAGGGAATTCCGTATGTTAGCTTCACCACGGTTTATGGAGATACGAGAACAGGCCATTGAACTGTTATACGAAGAGGCTGCGAAGGCATTTGCTGCTGGCAACAAAACAGCCTATGACCTCGTGGGGGCTGTTGTAGCACGAAAAGGGATCTGTAAAAAGCAGGCATGATTTATGGAAAAGCTTATGCTCGGAACCGTGATATTTCTGTCCTCGATGTTGCAAGGAACATTTGGATTCGCCTTTATGCTGATTGCCCTTCCCTTGCTATCTTTTTTTCTTACCATGAAAGTTGCAGTCCCGCTATTGTCTCTTTTCCTTGGGTTGATTGCAGGAATTCTGACATTCCAATTGAGAGGGGAATTTCATTACAAAAACACTATGCCCCTGATTATTGGAGCGGTCTTAGGCATACCCATTGGTATTTTCTTCCTCCTGGCATCCGATGAAAGTCTGATAAAGTTCACACTGGGTATCGTGCTTATCGGTTATTCTGCATACTGTATGCTCCTGAAGATGGTGACCTGGCGGCTACCAGGCTGGACAGGGTATATATTTGGTTTTCTTGCCGGGTCGCTGGGCGGTGCATTCAACATAACAGGTCCCCCTGTGGTCTTTTATCTGTCAACCCAGAATAGGTCAAAGATCAATACCTTTGGTTCCCTTAACTTCTTTTTCTTTGTCACCAGCATACTGGTGGTTCTTTTCCATGTTGCGATTGGCAATATAACTAAGGATATTACTGTAACTTTCCTGGAGTTCACGCCTGCTATGATAATCGGGATGTTATCAGGCAGATATCTTTTCAAGAGGCTGAGCGAAGATAGATACAGGAGGGGTCTATATGTCCTCCTGATGGCAATGGGGACAATACTTATAGTCCAGCCATTGTTTTCAGGTAAGCCGTGAGAACCAAATATTCTAAAAATTAACTCAGGAGGTAAAAGAAAATGGCAATAACCAACGAACAGGCAGATGAAAAACTGATAACCTCGGATGATACCGAAGATATTTTCATTGTTCTCTGCGCATCTGGGTTTGAAAACGTTGCAAGGGCTCGATCTGCCTTGATGTTTGCAACCCTCTCGGCATCTGCAAACTACAGCACAATCCTTTACTGCATCCAGAATGCAGTGGACATAATGGTAAAGGGTGCCATAGAGAAAAATGAGACCCCTCAGCCTGGCGTTCCCACACTTACCCAGAGACTCAGTGAGGCAATGGAGATGGGTGTAAGGATTCAGTGTTGTTCTCAGACCATGGCAAACAAGAAACTTGCAGAGGGAGACCTCCTTCTCGGTGTGGAGGTAGCAGGGGCTATGAGCCTCATAGACCTTACTACCAGGGCTAAAGGGACGCTATGTTTTTAGTCTCACTTTGGATCCCCCGTCGCACCATGGGTCGTAGATGATGACACTTGACACTCCCCCATCTTGCATCATTGTCTACGACTCATAATTTTCTCGTGACTTCATCAATGCCGTATTTCTTCAGCTTCAGATAAAGGGTTTTTCTGTCTATACCGAGCAATCGGCTTGCCCTTGACTGATTGCCATCGGTTTCCATAAGCACCTTGAGGATGTAATCCCTTTCCATATCCTCCAGCGAGGAATATGGTCTGTCCTCTTTTGATAAAGACCTTATATTTATTGAAATGTCCTCATGCCCTATCGTTTCAGAATCGCAGAGGATAACTGCCCTTTCTATGACATTCTCCAGTTCCCTTACATTCCCGGGCCAGTGATAGTTATTGAGCATCTCCATCGCCTCTGGTTTTATATCAGTGACAGGCTTCCCTAATCTCTGGCTATATTTTCTCAGGAAGTATCTGAAAAGCTCTTCGATATCCTCTTTGCGCTCCCTGAGGGGTGGGATTGTGACATTGATGACATTGAGCCTGTAAAACAGATCTTCCCTGAATTCGCCTCTTTTTACAGCCTCTATAAGACTCTTATTTGTTGCAGCAATAACCCGCACATCAACCGTCAGGTTCTTGTTGCTTCCAACCCGCCTGAACTCACCCGAATCAAGGAACCTCAGGAGCCTTGCCTGGATGCCCATGGATATCTCTCCCACCTCGTCAAGGAAAAGGGTGCCTTTATCGGCTACCTCTACAAGGCCGTGTTTTATCTGATAGGCATTTGTGAATGCCCCCTTTTCATGACCAAAAAGCTCGGACTCGAGGAGGTTTTCCGAGAGCGTGGAACAGTTAAGGGCAATGAATGAATTATTTTTCCTCTTGCTATATTTCCAGATCGTATTTGCAGCAAGCTCTTTGCCTGTGCCGCTTTCCCCCTGTATAAGCACTGTTGAATCTGTCGGTGCAATCTTCTTTATCAATGAGAGCATCTCCATAAACTGTTTTGATCCGCCTACGAAGTCTTCCAGATATTCTTTCCTGCTCAGTTCCTGATGTAATAGCCGGTTCTCCCTCTCAAGCCTGATATGCTCATATGCCCTATGGATGATGAGGATAAGTTCTTCTATCTTGTATGGCTTTGTGAGATAGTCATAGGCTCCTGATTTCATAGCCTCAACTGCAGTATCCACTGTGGCCTTGCCTGTAAGCACAATTATCGCAGGCCTCTGGGGATCTGCCTTTAGTTTCTTCATCAGAGAGATGCCGTCAATCCCGGGCATGACTATATCGAGGAGGATAATGTCAAAGGTTCCTTGTCTTAATATATCAATTGCAGCATTTCCGTCTTCTGCAGACTCTGTGTGGAGACCTTTTCTTGAAAGCTCCTTCTTCAACAGCCTTCTTATTGGCTCTTCGTCATCAACAACAAGGACCCTTATCTCGCTGTTATTCATTCGTGAATAACCTCCACTGGCAGTCTGATCTTGAATGTTGTGCCCTTGCCGACCTCGCTTTCGGCCTCTATTATCCCGTTGTGATCTTGTACTATCCTGTGACATATTGCAAGACCAAGGCCTGTGCCTTCGCCAACAGGCTTTGTTGTGAAGAAAGGATCAAATATCTTATTCAGGTTCTCATCCAGTATGCCACAGCCTGTGTCTGATATTGTTATTTCTATATAGCTTCCAGCGCCTGAAAGGGCTGTTGTTATGTCTATCTTCCCACCCTCAGCCATGAAGTACATCGAGTTCATAATGATATTCATAAAGAGCTGTCTGAGATGGCCGGGCTCTGCCTTAATATCCGGGAGCTCACGGTCAAGGTTTAAAATGATACTGTGGCTGTGACTTGCTGCCTTGTGGTTAACAAGGAGAATAACCTCCTTCAGTATCTCGTTTATATCAATCTCTCTTCGCGTTCCACCTGATGGACGCGAGAAGTCAAGAAGGCTGTTCAGTATCTTTTTGCAGCGGAATATCTCCTTATTTATTGTTTCAAGATACTCAGGAAAGTCCTCAAACATCTCTATGCAGCGGAGTTTTTCGTCCTTTGCCCTGTCAAGGAGTGCCTCAGAATAGCCTGCTATTATCCCCATCGGATTATTAATCTCATGTGCAATCCCTGAGATAAGGGTGCCGAGTGATGCGAGTTTATCTGTCCTTAAAAGCTGCTGTTCAAGCTTCTTCTGTTCTGTGACATCCTTCCCATAATGAACCATGGCATAGAGCTTGCCCTCCTCGTCTATCAGTGGATATGTCCAGAAGTAGAAGATATTTCCGGAGTTATCTATTAGCTGGGCAAATGATGACCTCCTGTTGGCATCTGTATTGATGCATGGGCACTGCCCTGTATTTACCTTCAGACGCTTGAAAATATCCTGGCATTTTTTACCTATAATGTCTTTGTATGAAAGGCCAGTGCGCCTGAGCACTTCCTGGTTTGTCCTTATGATATTCTGGGCTGCATCCTGTATCCAGACCATATCTGTTATTGCATCAAAGGTCTTTTCCCACTCCTTCTTCTCCTTTGATATCTCTTCAAAAAGCATTGCGTTTTCAAGGGCAATGGCTATATGTTTTGCAACAGGGATGAGTATCTCGAGGTCTTTCTCAGAGTATCTACGGGGCGATGTGCTGTCGAGGTTGAATGCGCCGAGCACCTTGTCCTGGTAGAGCGGGATACTTATTGTTGACCTTATTCCTTCATCAAGGAGTCTTTTGTCAAGATGAAATGCAATGTTTTCCTTTAAGTCGTAATTTATCCAGGGCTTGTTGTTTTCTGCGACCCATCCAGCACTTGTACCCTTTATAGGCGACTTTACACCCCGTATAAGCCTTGTTGACATATTGGTGTTAAGGGCAAATATCAAAAGGGAATTGGCCTTTTCGTCCAGCAGATTTATGCTTGCCCTGTCATAGTCTATTATCCTTTTGATCTCGGATGCCATGAGCCTGAATACCGTACCTATGCTCAGACTCGAATTTATAACGCTGCTTACCTCGTTTATGAGCCTTATCTGCTCCATCTTGTCTCTGAGTTTTTCAAAGAGTCTTGCGTTTTCGATTGCCACACCAATCTGATTACCTATGGTCATGAGCAGATGCATGTCCATGGATGTGAAATGGGATGCCTTCATGCTTGCAGCTCCAAGGACGCCGAGGACACTGCCTTTTGATGAGATCGGTACTCCTGCAATACTTTCTATCCCGTGCTCTTTTACCCTCATCTTTGTTATCCTTGGATCCTCTGTTGCTTTTTTAACGACAAGAGGGCGGCCTGAGGATGCGACCTTTCCGCTGAAACACTCATTAGATTCAAGTCTGCCTACATCCCTGAAGAAATCACCATTTAATCCCTTAAATGAATGGAGGTAAAGCTCGCCTGTCTCTTCGTCAACAAGGTATATCCAGCTTGCATCAATATCCATGACAGAAAGGAGCATCCCCATCGTATCCTGCATAATCTTATCGATCTCCATTGACTGGCTCAGTGTCTTTGCAAGTGCATTGAAGGCCGCAAGCTCCTTTGCCCTCTGCTGGGCCTTCTGTTCGACCTTTCTCTGCGTGGATATATCCTGTATCACGACAATGGTTCTTGCGTCGTTATAGTCGTGCAGAAAGGATATGTTGGCTATGAATGTCTCGCTATTCTTTCTTGTGCATATGCCTTCAAATGTTGCGCCTATTTTAGAGGAACTCTTCGCATCCAGATTACCTATAATCGTGTTGATGTCCTTATCGGCTAACTCCTGGAGGGTATAAGAAAAACTTGCCTTTGCAGTGGAATTTAATGCTGCAATTCTCCTGTCTCCATCAAGCACAAAAACAGACATTCCGAGAGAATCAAAGATATCGAGGATAAGACTGAGCCCTCTATCAGTTGAAACATTCATGGCGTATTATTTAAAGTTTAACATCAGAGGATAGTTTTTTCAAAGAGGGATTTTTGGGTATATAATAATAATAGATATAAGGGACACCTGAGGGATATGCAAAAAAGTCACAAAGGAGCAATGATGAGTCTATTTTTACTGACCTTCTTCCTACTCTACGGAGGGATGCACCTCTATGCATTTCTGAAGGCAAGGGCTGCCTTTGCCTTTGGGACTGAGACCAGCATTTATCTGATACTCTTCATGTTGCTAATGGTCTTCGCCCCTTTTATCGTTTATTCATCAGAAAAGCACGGATTTGAGTTCTTTGCACGCCTCATGTCTTACATCGGATATACATGGATGGGTCTTCTATTTTTGTTTTTTTCTGTTTCAGTAGTCATTGATATTTATCATGCCCTTATTCTTTTAATCGGAGCCATACTTCACAGGGATTTTTCTGACATTGCCCTTTCGCTGCAATATTCTTTTTTTATACCCCTTTTGCTTTCAATATCTATAGCCGCTTACGGCTATTTTGAAGCAATGGATGTTCGCACCGAGAGGGTAATAATTAAGAGCTCCAAGATTTCCAGGGACATCGGCAGATTGAGGATAGTCCAGATCTCAGATGTCCACCTTGGGCTTATTGTCAAAGAAGGGAGATTAAAGAGGATTCTCAAGGAGGTCAAGGCGGCAAATCCTGACATTTTGGTCTCTACAGGAGACCTTGTAGATGGACAGATCAACAACCTTGCAGGGCTTGCAGAGCTTTTGAAAGAGATCAATCCGAGGTATGGGAAGTTTGCAGTAACAGGGAATCATGAGTTTTATGCAGGACTTGCTCAGGCGCTGGATTTTACAGAAAAGGCCGGGTTCAGGATTCTGAGGGGAGATGGATTAACTGTTTCAGGGATTAATATTGCAGGTGTTGATGACCCTGCTGGAAAGACATATGGTCTGTTCAGAGAGGTTTCAGAGGAGGGCTTGCTTTCAGGACTTCCCCGTGAGAGGTTTACACTGTTACTCAAGCACAGGCCTGTGGTGGATAAAAGTTCCATCGGTCTTTTTGACCTGCAGCTTTCAGGACATGCCCATAAGGGGCAGATATTCCCGTTCAGTATCCTCACAAGGTTTTATTATCCGGCCGACTCGGGGTGTCTGAATCTTATGGACAATTCTTATCTATATGTGAGCAGGGGTGCAGGGACATGGGGGCCGCCAATCCGTTTTTTATCGCCGCCTGAGGTAACTGTGATTGAACTCGTACATTGAGGATACTTAGATAATCCCGATAATTATTTTTTGGTTTCTATTTTTCGTTTTCTTGACAAAATCTGCCTATCTTATATATTATGTTTGTTAGTAATTACTTACATTAGATATTTTGGGGTTTTATGGATACCTTTAAAGAATCACAGTCTACAAGGAGTAAGATTCTCGAAACCGCTTTAAGGCTCTTTTCACAAAGAGGTTATCTCGGCGCTACTACAAAAGAAATTGCTAAAGAGGCAGGGATTGCTGAGGTCACACTCTTCAGGCATTTTTCTTCGAAGGAAAGGTTATTTGAAGAGGTATTAAATACATATTCATTCCTTCCCGCATTGAAGGGGCTTCTCCCTGAGATTGTAAAAATACCGTATGAAGATGCGCTAATCGTGATTGCAAAGAAATTTCTTGAAACTCTTAATTTAAGAAAAGAGATGATACGGATAATGCATTCAGAGATTCACCGCTACCCGGAGAAAATCCATAGGATTTACCACTCCTTTATGGATGAATTATTCAAGACCCTTGCATCTTATTTTAATGTGATGCAGAAGAAAGGTATTCTGAGGGAATTCGACACAGAGTTTGGGGCAAGGGCGTTTCTTGGGATGTTTTTTTCATATTTTAATGCCCAGGAATTCAAGATGCGTAAAAAATACAGAAACGACGATACTGACAGGACAATCAAGGAATATGTGAATATCTTTGTAAGGGGAACACTGAAATAATTTTTGAGTTACGAGTTATGAATTACGAGTTAAAAATTAAGAAGGGGTGACTCAGGTAAAGGCAGTGTAAGTAAAAATGTGAATAAAATGAATAAAAAGATTGAAGAGATGACGGTTGGAGAAGTCGCAGTAGAGGATATAACAAGGGCGGAATCCTTGACACCTATATCTATCCCTGTGCTTTCCAGAGATAGACATGAATCGGATAAGGAAACTGATCACCAGCTTATGGGGTTAATTGCAGTGGGCGATACATCTGCCTTTGAGGAACTTATAAGACGATACCAGCAGTCGGTTCTCAATCTTGCATTCCGTTTCCTTGGCGACCGTGAAGAAGCGAAGGATATTGCTCAGGAGACATTCCTCAGGATATATCAGACGGCTTACCGGTATAGACCTGACGCCTCGTTAAAGCAATACATTTTCAAAATAGCAACAAATATCTGCCTGGATTATATAAATAAAAAGAAACCGTTATATACAGATGAGGTCCCTGATCGTCCATCCCATTTGAACCCTCTTAGGGATCTCCAGCAAAACGAACTTTCAGGAGCAGTAACAATGGCTGTTCAATCCTTACCTGAAAATCAGCGTATCGCCCTCATCTTTCATCATTTTGAGGGCTTGAAATATGCACAGATAGCCGAAGTAATGGATACTACCGTTTCCGCTGTTGAATCCCTCCTTGTCCGTGCCAAGCGGACACTCAGGGACAAACTCAAAAATCTTTTATAAGAACTACCGCAGGTTTTGATGGAGTTATCCGTTTATAAATTTAGGAACGAAATATGAACTGCAATGAAGTAATAGATAAACTCAACTCTTATCTTGACGATGAGTTGTCTGCAACCGAGATAAAAATAGTAGAGGGCCATCTATCTGCATGTAATAAGTGTGCAAGAGAACTGGAATCAATTCAGGAGTTGAATTCTATTCTAACCCTTGTCCCTTCAATGCCTGTGCCATTCGGTTTTGTTAAAGAGACGGTCAGAAAGGCTGTCTCTCAGAGGGAAAGACAATATAGTTTTGCAGACTGGTGGAGAGGCATCACCTTTTCATGGAAGGCTGCTGCCTGTGCCGCTGCATTAGCAGGTCTGCTTGTAGGTGGGTTTATTGCAAAATCACCGTTTAGACAGACACAGATGGTGGCAGGGGCCGGTAAGATATTGTTTTTTGACAATGAGACATCCCTCGACAATAGTTATACAACTGCACTTTTGGTTAGGATGGAAGGCAAAGATGAATATGATGGGTATTAATGTTAAACGATCGTTGATATTTTTTTCTATATGCCTGAATATCGGGTTTATACTTCTCGGCTCTTATTATTATTTCAAGGGAGGGACTGAAAACAGGTGGCATGAAGGGGTTCCGAAGGAGAGAAAGTATATGGCCTTCTACCGCAAACTGGGGCTTTCCGCCGGACAGGAGGTAGAAATAAAAAAACTCCTTAAAGACTATCTCGATGAACAATCTCGTATGAGGACAGAGAATATAGATCTGCATAAACAACTTATATATATCCTTGCCGGGGAGAGGAAACCAGATAAGGAAAAGCTCAATCAGATACTTAGAAGGATTGTCGCATTGAAAAAAAATCGTGAACAGGCCACTGTCGAGCATCTGCTTAAGGTAAAGGCATTGCTTACACAAGAGCAGGCAAAAAAGATGTTTTCAAAAATCTTATTACATTGCGGAAAAGAAGAAAGATAGAAGAGGAGGCTGATATGAAAAAGGTCATTTCTATATTGTTACTGCTGGTATTCATTATTCCCTTTAAGGCAGGGGCAGAGGATGTTATAAAAAAGGGCGAGGCGCTTAATCTGCAGCAATGCATAGGGATAGCTCTTGAAAAAAATCCAGGTATCATTGCTGCGATTAATACGGTAGATGTGAATCAGAGCAGGATCGGACAGGCAAAGGCAAATTACTATCCGCAGATAAATCTATCATCGGGCTATAGCAGATATTCGCCTGTTTCCAGTTCTATATCCAGCATTCCCTCTACCAGTCACTCCTTTGATCAATATTCAACCAGTGCAACGCTCAGCCAGAACATCTATGATTTCGGGAAGACTCCAACCCAGGTGGAGATCCAGAGGCTGAATTTTAATTCATCCCGCTCTGACCTTGAGAATGTTAAAGAACAGATAATCTTCAATGTTAAACAGGCATATTATGGGTTATTGCAGGCAAAGAGAAACAGGGATGTAGCTGCTGAAACTGTTAAACAGTTTCAGCAGCATCTTGAACAGGCAAAGGGCTTTTATGAAGTAGGCACAAAACCGAAATATGATGTGACAACGGCAGAGGTTAACTTGAGCAATGCAAGACTGAATCTGATAAAGGCAGAAAATGCACTGGGGATAGCAAGGGTAAACCTCAATAACGCAATTGGTGTGCCGGATGCCCCTGAATACACCATTGAGGACAATCTCTTATTCCATAAAGTAAATTATGAGATAACCTTTGAGAATGCCCTGTCAAGGGCGTATAAAAACAGGCCTGACCTACAATCAATTATTGCAAAGAAGAATGCAGCAGAATCTTCTGTAGAACTTGTAAAGAAGGGCTATTATCCAACCCTATCAGGCAATGCAGCTTACAACTGGGCAGGGGAGGGCTTTCCACTTGACCATGGATGGAATGCGGGCGTGACCATCACATTTCCGATATTCAGCGGATTTTTGACAAAATACCAGGTGGAGGAAGCAAGGTCTAATCTGAATGTGTTAAAGGCGAATGAGGAGTCGCTTAAACAGTCTGTTTTGCTTGATGTGCAGCAGGCATATCTAAACCTCAAACAGGCAGAGGAGAGCGTTCCCACTGCCGAGCTTGCGGTAAGACAGGCAACGGAAAACCTCGAGATTGCAAACGGGAGATATGCAGCAGGCGTGGGAAACCCTATTGAGGTTACAGATGCAGAGGTAACCTATAGCAATGCAAAGTTATCCTATATCCAAGCCCTTTATAACCATAAGGTTGCACAGGCAAGCCTTGAAAAGGCAATGGGGAGTGAATAATGAAGAAGATACTGATCTGGGTTGTAGTTGTAATAGTCCTTGGCTTTATTGCATTCATTGCATTCAGGAATAAAGGGAATGAGATGAGATTCAGGACTGAAAAGGTTACCATGGGCACCATAGAGTCAACCGTGACTGCAACAGGGACAGTTAATGCGGTGACGACGGTTCTTGTTGGAACTCAGATCTCAGGGACGATAAAACATATATATGTGGACTTCAATTCTCCTGTAAAAAAAGGCCAGTTGATAGCACAGATAGACCCTGCTATATTCGAGGAACAGGTCGCGCAGGCTAAGGCGAATCTTCTTGCTGCAAAGGCGAATGTCAAGAAGGCCGAGGCGACACTCGTTGACTCGAAGAGGACGATGGAGAGGAACAGGGATCTTTTGTCGAAAAGCCTCATCGCACAGAGTGATTTTGACACGGCGCAGACGAATTACGAGACCTCAGTGGCCGGGGTGAGCGCTGCCAATGCGGCGGTAGCCCAGGCAAAGGCGGCATTAAAAAATGCAGAGACCAACCTCGGCTATACGAGGATAATATCTCCAGTGGACGGTACCGTGGTGTCGAGAAATGTGGATGTCGGTCAGACCGTTGCAGCGAGTTTCCAGACCCCAACGCTCTTTAACATTGCTCAGGATCTCACTAAGATGCAGATAGATACGAATGTGGATGAGGCGGACATAGGCAATATAAAGGTCGGACAGGATGTTAAATTTACCGTGGATGCTTATCCTGACAGGACATTCAAGGGAAGGGTGTGGCAGGTCAGAATCGCTCCCATAACCGTCCAGAATGTGGTCACATATGATGTGGTGATCAAGGTGGATAATTCCTCGCTTAAGCTCAAGCCTGGAATGACTGCCAATGTATCCATAATCGTGGCAGCAAAAAAAGATGTTTTAAAGATACCTAATGCCGCCCTGAGATTCAGACCCCGTGAAACTGGTAAACCATCTGTATACAAAAGCCCTGGTGTGTGGATACTGGAAAACGGAAAACCAAAACGTATAAAAGTGACCACAGGCATAAGTGATGGGAATTACACAGAACTTATTTCCGGTGAGCTAAAAGAAGGGCAGGAAGCCATAGTAGAATCTCTTACAAAGGCTGGAAAGCAGGCAGAGCGCGGTCCAAGATTCTTCTAAACATGACACTTATAGAGGCAAAGGACATAAGCAAGGTTTATAGACTCGGGGATATTGATGTGAATGCCCTCAGCGGTGTATCTTTGACAATCGAAAAGGGAGAACTTATTGCCATAATGGGTCCATCAGGCTCCGGAAAATCAACCTTTATGAATATTTTGGGCTGCCTTGATAAGCCAACGAGCGGTCAGTATCTTTTAGAAGGTATTGATGTCAGCGGCCTTAATAGGGATGAACTTGCTGGCATAAGGAACAAAAAAATAGGCTTCGTTTTCCAGGGATTTAACCTGCTTTCAAGGACATCCGCCCTTGAAAATGTCGAACTCCCGATGCTCTATGATGGGCTCTCCCCAAAGGAGAGAAGGCAGCGGGCAATGGCAGCCCTTATGAGTATGGGATTGAAAGGAAGGGAAAATCATTATCCCAATCAGCTTTCAGGAGGTCAACAGCAGAGGGTTGCTATAGCAAGGGCGCTTGTTAATGGTGCTCCTATAATCCTTGCAGATGAACCGACAGGAAACCTCGATACAAAGACAAGTGGTGAGATAATGCAGTGGTTTGTAAGACTGAACACAGAGTCAAAGATCACGGTAATAATTGTAACCCATGAGCCTGATATAGCGGCATACAGCAGACGGATTATAAAATTCATAGACGGCAGAATTATCAGTGATGAGAAGTAAAGAATATGATTAATATACCATCAACGATAAAAATATCATTCAGGGCATTAATGGTAAACAAGATGCGCTCAGCCCTCACGATGCTTGGGATCATTATCGGGGTGGGCGCAGTTATTGCCATGCTTGCTGTCGGCACAGGTGCAAGTCAAAAGATATCGGAGCAGATTTCAAGCATTGGAAGCAACCTCCTGATAATCCTTCCCGGAGCAACAACAGCAGGAGGCGTAAGGATGGGCGCTGGGACACAGCCTACGCTCACCATGGGTGACGCAGAGGCTATACAGAAGGAGTGTCCCGCGGTATCTGATGTTGGTCCTGTTCTTAACGGAATTGCACAGGTTGTATATGGTAATCAAAACTGGTCAACCGGTGTAGTGGGCACAACACCGAGTATGCTCGCTGTGAGGGACTGGCCGCTTGCAGCAGGCAGGCCGTTTACGCAGCAGGATGTCAATAGTGCCACAAAGGTATGCCTGTTAGGCCAAACTGTTGTGGACAACCTTTTCGGGGACACAGATCCGATTGGTCAGATTATCAGGATAAACAAGCTTCCGTTTACAGTAATTGGTGTCCTTGCAAGAAAAGGGCAGTCTCCCATGGGCCAGGATCAGGACGATACAATTTATATCCCTGTAACAACAGCTCAGAAAAAACTCTTTGGAACTGCCTTTGCAGGCATGGTGAGGATAATCATGGTAAAGGCAAAAAGCACAGAAGATCTGGATAGGGCCGAAGCCCAGATAAATGAACTGCTCAGGCAGAGACACCACATTGGCCCGAAACAGGAAAATGATTTTACTGTAAGAAACCTCACACAGATGATGCAGGTAGCAGAAGAATCCACAAAGGTAATGACCTTATTGCTCGGAGCCATAGCGTCTGTTTCTCTCTTGGTTGGAGGAATAGGGATTATGAACATCATGCTCGTATCGGTTACGGAAAGGACAAGAGAGATAGGGATAAGGATGGCTATCGGTGCAAAGACATGGGACATAAGACTCCAATTCATAATCGAGGCACTCACATTGTCATTAGCCGGCGGCGTTGTCGGTGTTATTATCGGCGTATCCGGTTCGAAAATACTATCAATGCTTGCAGGCTGGCCCACAATCGTATCACCCCTCTCAATCCTGCTCTCCTTCAGTTTTTCTGGGTTGGTGGGAATATTCTTTGGCTTTTATCCTGCATACAAGGCGTCGCTTCTCAATCCCATAGATGCGTTGAGATATGAATAGGGGGTATAAGTAGAATGAACAACTTAATAAAATGCATTTCTCGTTGCGTGATTTTTGTCAGTCTTGTGTTAGGACTCTCAGCCCTTATAATCTCATGCTCTTCCGGGAAAAAGGAGAATCAGGTGCCAGCAAAGGCTGTGCCTGTCACAGTTGCCACTGCAATTCAAAGGGATGTCCCTGTGCAGGTGCATGCTATTGGGAATGCCGAGGCATATTCCACAGTTTCGGTCAAGCCACAGATTGGCGGAGAGCTGTCAAGGGTCTACTTTAAAGGAGGGCAGTATGTAAAAAAAGGAGCGATGCTTTTCCTGATAGACCCCCGACCATATGAGGCAGCACTAAGGCAGGCAGAGGCCAATCTTGTTAGAGATACTGTCCAGGCAGAAAACGCATCGGTGGATGCGCAGCGGTATGCTGAGCTGTTTAAAAAAGGCTATGTAGCAAGGGAGCAATATGATCAGATGCGCACGAACGCTGATGCCCTTGAGGCTGTAGTGAAGGCAGATAAGGCAGCAGTTGAAAATGCACGGCTACAGCTTGGATACTGCTATATCAGGAATCCTATTGACGGCCTCACCGGAAGCCTTATAGTTAATCAGGGCAACATTGTTAAGGCTAATCCCGATACAGCCATAGTAGTTATAAATCAGATTATCCCTATCTATGTGGATTTCTCTGTTCCTGAAGAGGAGCTGCCTGATATTAAGAGATACATGGCAGCAGGTAAATTAAAGGTTGAGGCTGTAATTCCAAACACAGAGACAAAGGTTGGCGGAGAACTGACTTTTATAGACAATACAGTCAATACTGCTACAGGTACGATTATGCTTAAGGCGACATTTCCAAATAAAGATAGAACATTATGGCCAGGACAATTTGTCGATGTGGTGCTTACTCTGACCACTCAGCCCAACGCTGTTGTGGTTCCTTCTCAGGCAGTGCAGACAGGGCAGGCAGGCTCTTATGTCTTTATTGTCAAGCCTGACCTTACTGTTGAACTCAGGCAGGTAGCATCTGGCAGAACATATGATAGGGAGGTTGTCATCGAAAAGGGAATACAGACAGGCGAGAAAGTAGTGACTGATGGCCAGCTTCAACTATTACCAGGCACAAAGGTAGAAATCAAAAAGGCAGGCATGCCTGAAAGCTCTGTCAGATGAATATTGCAGAACTCTTTATCCGTCGTCCAGTTATGACAACACTCGTTATGCTGGCTATTCTCCTGTTTGGCATCATGGGGTATAGGCTCTTGCCTGTGAGTGACCTTCCCAATGTGGATTTTCCAACTATCATGGTATCTGCAAGCCTTCCTGGGGCCAGTCCCGAGACAATGGCATCTGCTGTTGCAACTCCTCTTGAGCGGGAGTTCTCCACGATTGCCGGAATTGATTCTATGAACTCCACAAGCGCACTGGGACAGACCCAGATTACGCTCCAGTTCAACCTGAGTAGAAGCATCGATGCTGCGGCCCAGGATGTTCAGGCAGCGATTGCCAGGGCTGCGAAACAGCTTCCCCCTGATATGCCAAGTCCTCCATCCTACCAGAAGGTAAATCCTGCTGATCAGCCTATTCTTTATGTATCGGTGAGCTCGCCCACCCTTCTCCTTTCTACTGTTGATGAATATGCAGAGACCCTTATGGCCCAGCGCATATCCATGATTAGCGGTGTGGCCCAGGTTCAGGTCTTTGGCTCTCAGAAATACGCTGTTCGTGTTCAGCTTGATCCAAAGGCGCTTGCTACACGAGGGATTGGAATAGACGAGGCAGCAAGTGCAGTGCAGAAGGGAAATGTGAATCTCCCCCTCGGCACCTTGTACGGGACACATAAGGCATTTACTGTCCAGGCCAATGGCCAGCTTATGAACGCTGAAGCCTACAGGCCTCTTATTGTTGCCTATCGCAACGGTTCTCCTGTAAGGCTCGGTGAGCTGGGCAGGATTATTAATAGCGTTGAAAACGACAAGGTGGCTAACTGGTATAACACCCCTGGTAGCAGTACCCGCTCTGTCATCCTTGCCATTCAGCGCCAGCCAGGTACCAATACGGTTGAGGTGGTGAATGCCATTAAGAAACTCCTGCCTCAGTTCCGCACCCAGATACCTGCTTCGGTTAACCTTAACATCCTTTACGACCGTTCTGTGTCTATCCGCAATTCTGTTAATGATGTAAAATTCACGTTGTTCCTGGCGGTCTGCCTGGTGATCCTTGTGATATTCCTTTTTCTTCGCAACCTCTCTGCTACTATTATTCCCAGTATAGCCCTTCCCATGTCCATTGTTGGGACATTTGCCGCCATGTATCTCTTTGGATACACCCTTGACAATCTTTCCCTGATGGCATTGACCCTCTCTGTAGGCTTTGTTGTGGATGATGCCATTGTCATGCTTGAAAATATAGTTCGCCATACAGAACTGGGAGAAAGGATACATGATGCAGCATTAAAAGGCTCTAAGGAGATAGGCTTTACCATCGTGTCCATGACCCTTTCCCTTGCTGCCGTGTTTATACCTGTGCTGTTTATGGGAGGGATTTTAGGCCGGTTGCTCCATGAGTTTGCGGTGACGATAAGCATGGCGATCCTGATCTCAGGTTTTGTTTCATTAAGTCTCACCCCAATGCTCTGCAGTCGCTTTATCAGGCCCCAAAGCAAAGAAAGACACAGCCGTTTGTATGCAGCCTCAGAACGGGTTTTCACAGGCATGTTACAGATTTATGAATTGAGCCTCAAGGCGGTTTTACGCCATCGCAGAGCTACTATGATAATATCCGGCATTATCCTTATTGCTACAGTATATCTCTTTATCAGGATACCAAAGGGGTTTCTTCCAAGTGAAGACACAGGCACGATCTTTGCCTTCACTGAGGCAGCGCAAGGGATTTCTTTTGATTCAATGATGAGGCATCAACAGGAGGTGGCTGCCATAGTCAGGAAGGACCCCAATATAGAGGCATTTATGTCTGCTGTGGGTGCCGGCGGCCCTAATGCTACAGGCAACACCGGCCGTATGTTTTTTCTCCTGAAGCCCCGCTCTGAGCGCCTCGGTGTGGATCAGGTGATTCAGGAATTACGGCCGAAATTGTCAGCAGTTCCAGGGATCCGTGTTTTTATGCAAAATCTTCCACCGATCCGTATTGGCGGCATGCTTACGAAGAGCCAATATCAGTTTACACTTCAGGGTACTAATACTGAGGAGCTTTACAGATACGCTACTATGCTTGAAACCAAGATGAAGAAATTGCCTGAGCTCCAGGATGTGACAAGCGACCTTCAGATTACAAATCCACAGGTCAATGTGAAGATTGATCGGGACAAGGCGTCAGCCCTTGGCATTTCAGCCCAGCAGATAGAAGACAGCCTCAGCACTGCCTATTCTTCCCTGCAGATATCAACAATCTATGCCCCAAATACCGAGTATAAGGTCATTATGGAACTGCAACCGCAGTATCAGATGGATCCCTCTGTCATCTCAATGCTTTACATCCACTCCTCTAATGGTCAACTGGTTCCATTAAACACAGTGGCCCGCATTACTGATAGCTTAGGGGCTCTTACAGTTAACCATGTGGGCCAGCTTCCCGAGGTCACTTTATCCTTCAATCTCAGACCTGGCGTCTCTCTCGGCCAGGCCGTAACAACAGTGAGCAAACTTGCACGGATTACACTTCCGCCAACCATCAGCACCAGCTTTCAGGGAACAGCACAGGCTTTTCAATCATCAATGCGGGGTCTGGGGATTTTGTTAGTGATGGCCGTCCTGGTCATTTATATCGTGTTAGGTATCCTTTATGAAAGCTTTATCCACCCACTTACAATCCTTTCGGCACTGCCGTTTGCTGGATTTGGAGCCCTTGTAACCTTGATGCTTTTTCATATAGACCTGAATGTCTATGCCTTTGTGGGCATTATCATGCTGGTAGGGCTTGTGAAGAAGAACGGTATTATGATGATTGACTTTGCCCTGGAGGCGCAGCGCAAGGACGGAGAGAAACCCGCAGATGCAATATACAAGGCCTGTATTATTCGTTTCCGTCCTATTATGATGACTACCATGTCAGCCCTCATGGGCACTCTGCCCATCGCTATCGGTTTTGGTACAGGGGCTGAATCTCGCCGTCCTCTGGGGCTTGCTGTGGTAGGCGGTCTTCTATTTTCACAAATGCTTACACTTTATGTGACCCCTGTTTTCTATACTTACATGGAGGCATTCCAGGAGAGGATTCAGGGATTCAGGGTTTTTGGTTCAAAGAGGGGATAATCGCCCTCATTTGTTTTTTTTGAAAAGGCATGAAATCTAACGGATCTAACCCTAATAACGCAGCGGGCATGAGGCGTGTCTTCAGGGCACTTCGACACAGAAATTACCGCCTTTTTTTCTCTGGCCAGAGCGTCTCTCTGACAGGCACATGGATGACAAGGATAGCCACAGGCTGGCTTGTGTATCGCATTACAAAGTCGGTTTTTTTATTAGGGGTTGTCGGATTTGCCAGTCAGGTTCCAAGCTTTCTATTGGCTCCGTTTGCAGGTGTGCTGATAGACAGATGGGACCGGCATCGCATCCTGATCTTCACCCAAACACTGTCTATGTTGCAGTCCTTTGCCATGGCAATCCTGGCCATGACAGGTGTCATCACAGTTTTGCATATCATAGTGCTGAACGCATTTCAAGGCCTGGTTAATGCGGTTGACATGCCGGCCCGTCAATCCTTTGTAATAGAAATGATAGAGGATAAAGGTGATTTAGGTAATGCCATTGCCTTGAATTCCTCGATAGTGAATGGCGCCCGTATGGTGGGGCCTTCCATAGCAGGCATACTGATAGCCACTGTTGGTGAAGGGATGTGTTTTCTTATTGACGGTATAAGTTATATCGCTGTTATATCGGCCCTGTTGGTGATGAAGATTGTACACAAAAAAACAGAGCCGCAAAAAACCCATGTCCTTCATGGCCTGAAAGAAGGTTTTACCTATGCCTTTAGTTTTGCGCCGATCAGGTCTATAATACTCCTTCTTGCATTGATAAGCTTCACCGGAGTGCCCTACAGGGTGCTTATGCCTGTTTTTGCTAAAGGTATCCTTCATAAGGGACCCCATATATTCGGTTTTCTCATGACTGCTTCAGGGATCGGAGCACTGACAGGCGCCAGCTATCTTGCATCAAGAAAGAGCGTGATCGGTTTAGAGAAGAACATTGCCCTGTCTGCTGCTGTCTTTGGTATTGGACTTATAGTTTTTTCTATATCCCGTACCCCGCTGTTTTCTATTTTATTGATGCTGTTTGTGGGTTTTGGCATGATGGTGCAAATGGCCGCAAGTAACACGGTCTTGCAGTCTGTTGTTGATGACGATAAACGCGGACGGGTAATGAGCTTCTATGCAATGGCATTTGTGGGCATGTCTCCATTTGGCAACTTATTAGCAGGAGGATTAGCAAGCAGGATAGGAGTTCCAGACACATTATTAATTGCTGGAGGTTGTTGTATTTTAGGTTCGCTGATCTTCGCAACCAGGCTTTCATCTATCAGAGATGCGCTTCAACAGATATATACAAGAAAAGGTCTTATTCCAGGGATAGACCCAGAGACCCCAATAGAAACATAATAAATGTAAAGAAAGGAAAAGAGGATAATGCTATGGAACTTGGAGTCAAGGATAAGGGTACTTGTTACAAGCCTGAAATATTATTTTTTTGGATAAACAAGGGTATAATTTATGGAGAATGTTTATGAAAACATATCAACCCTTGAGGGATTGCAGTGACGAATACATTATTTTCCCATTTCAAACTGAGGGGTATTGATTTTAAAAATCTGATGGCCAAACTGCGTGATTAACATTATAAAAATAAAAAACTTCTGATTAATCAAAGGAGGAAGTTAAAATGAAGCCAAAGGTATATCACATCTTGCCCCATTCAAAAACCTTTACCTATGAGTCAGGTCTTATGGGGAGATTTGAGGCTTTTCTAAAGGATTTTGATTTTTCATCATATATACCAGAGAATGAACTTGTACCGCTGAAGATGCACCTTGGAAGCAGGGGTGCATTTAAGACCATAAGACCTCAGTTTGTAAGATTGGTTGTGGATGCAGTAAAAAGGGTGCCGGCAAAACCCTTTGTAACCGATTCTGTAAGAATTTCTGCATATGATTATCTGGAGGTTGCAAAGAACGCAGGTTATACCCATCTGACACTTGGTGCACCTGTTGTTATCGCCGATGGAATTTTTGGAAACGATTCTATAAAGGTTTATGCAGGTGAGACCATAGAAGAAATTGCTATTGCATCTGCAATACATGATTCGAAGTCCATGGTGGTGCTTACCCATGTAAAGGGACATATTCAGGCTGTTCTTGGCGGTGCAATAAAGAACATCTCAATGGGCGGCGTTTCCTATGCCCCGCGGGGTGGGGACTGGCATCAGGGCCGTGGCAGGATGCATTTTTTGATGGGAGACATTATGCAGTGGGATGAGACAAAATGTATCCTGTGTTTTGACTGCATGAAGGTCTGTCCTGCTGAATGCATCACATTCCCTGATAATAAGTACACGGTAGACAAGGACAAATGCTGGCGCTGCGGCCGCTGTGCAAGGGTCTGCCCTGTTGAGGCTATCTCCGTTCCTGTTACCCATGAATTATTCATGCGGGCTGTGGCAGAGGGTGCAAAGGCAGTGCTGTCAACCTTTGAGCCGCACAGGATTGTCTATATAAGCTTTTTGCTGGAGATGCAGCCTGAATGCGACTGTATGCCCTTGGCTGATCCGCCTGTTGTCCAGGATCAGGGTATTCTTATTTCAGATGACCCTGTAGCTATTGATTCTGCCACACTGGACATCCTGAGCAGGGTTAAACCGCTGCCTGATTCAAGGGCCAGTGATATAACCCAAAAAGAGGGATGGGATATCTTCAGCCTGCTTCACAAAAAAGACGCACGGCTGCAGGTGAAAGAGGCAGAAAGACTTGGTCTTGGAAGCAGCGATTATGAGTTAGAAGTGGTGGGATAAGGATAAGTAATAAGAAAGGAGGAAGAGATGAAGGTATTGATTGTTTATTACAGCACCTTTGGGAATGTCTATAAGATGGCGAAATTGGTAGCAGAGGGGATTAAGCAGATATAGGGAGTAGAGGCGGTTATAAGAAGGGTTAAGAGTAAGCAAGTAAACATGGATGGAGCCGTGGAAATGGGATGAAGACCGAGTGTTAGGTTTAAATGGGAAAAAATGACGCTGAAAACACCGACTAAATATGCAGACATCGGCCTGTTGATTCTCCGTGTGGGCATAGGGATTATGTTTCTGTATCATGGTGCTCCAAAATTGTTTGGCGGGCCAGTGAAATGGGAGAAACTTGGTATGGCAATGTCATATGCTGGTATTCATTTTATGCCAGTAATATGGGGATTAATGGCTGCTATTTCGGAATTTTTCGGAGGCATTTGTCTCATCCTGGGTCTATTCTTCAGAGCTGTCTGTATACTGCTGGCAATTACAATGGGTATTGCGGTTTCTATGCATCTTCAGAAGGGAGAGGGGTTAATGGTTGCCTCCCATGCCATTGAAGACGGGATTGTTTTCCTCGGTTTAATCCTCATCGGCCCTGGCAGGTATAGCATCGACAAAAAGTGAGCCATACCGTTGTTGCAGCAATAGCAGCAATAATTGACAGTTGTCTTAAACTTATGATACCGTTTATACTATAAAATGCCTATAGACAAAGCATCTGTTATAAGAGAGGCCCAGAAATATACCTTAAGGGGCCAGATAGAAAAGGCTATTGCTGAGTGGCAAAAGCTTCTTGCAGAGGCCCATGATGGCAATGTCTACAATGTAATTGGCGACCTCTATCTCAAGAAGAATGCAAAGAAGGATGCTGTAGAGGCATTTCTGAAGGCAGCAGAGATTTTCAGGTCAGAGGGCTTTTATCTTAAGGCCATGGCCATCTACAAAAAGATCCTCAATATAAACCCCGCCGATGTGGATTCCCTAATAGCACTTGCAGAATTAAACGCTGAAAAGGGACTGACAGGCAATGCCAATGAAAACTATCTGATCGCTGCTGAGATATCTATAAAGCAAGGGGCTATTGAGAGGGCACTTAATATATATCAAAGGATGTTGAAACTTTCACCATTAAATGTGCCTCTTAAGACAAGGATTGCAGAACTGTACAGGAGAATAGGGCTTGACCATGAGGCCCTTGATGTATACCTGGAGATTGCCAGTAATTATATGGATAGCGGTGATTTTAATAACTCCAAGACATTCCTTGAGAAGGCCATTGCAATAAACCCCAGAAATCCAAAGATACTCCTCGGACTTAGCACTATATACCAGAAGACAGGTGATGAATCTAAGAGCCTCGAATATCTCGAGATGGCCAAGGATGCTGCGCCTGAGGATATTGAAATCCTTCTGAATTATAGCTCTATTTGTCTTGAAACAGGGAAGCTGGATGCGGCAGAGGATTCGCTGAATAAGGTTATTGCTGTTGAGCCCTATAACCTCAGGGCAAGAAGACTTTTGGGACGACTGTATCTTCAGAAAGGCAGGAAGGAGGATGCATGGGAGCATCTAATTCCTGTAATAGATAGCCTTGTTGAGGATGGACACCCTGATGAGGCAATTGGAATCTTGAAAGACCTTGAATCCTTTAATCCTGCCGAGGCCAAGAGGCGGCTGGTTACAATATATAAATCGCTGAATAACTATGGCGAGGCAGAGGCTATATTAAGGGAGCTTGCAAAGATATATCTTGACCAGGGTATGCTAAAAGAATCCTTATATACATATAGAGAACTCCTTGAGATCTCACCTGATGACATAGATACCAGGGAAAAGATTAAGGACATTGAGGGTACAGTTGGGCATGAAATTGGTGTAAAAGAGGCTGTGGAAAAGCCTTCGGAAGATGCGCTCTTAGAGGTTGATGTATTCCTGAGGTATGGTCTTTTCAAAGATGCCCTAAAGGTTCTTGAATCCCTTAAGCAGAGAGAGCCAGAAAACATAGAGGTTCATATGAAGCTAAAAAACCTCTATATGGAGATGGGTGACAAGGAAAATGCTGTTGATGAATGTCTGATCCTTGCTGATATATATAATAGAGATGGCGATATTGAAAAACGGGACCAGGCCATTGAGGCGGCCTACAATATTGATCCAGAGGATCCAAGGCTTTTGGGAAAGACATTGTTTGTCTCACCTGGTGTCAGGCCTATCGAAGCACCATCAGGCGCGGTATCTGAGGAAGAGATAGGGGCTGTTGATGTTGATGAGGAGATGGCTGAGGCAGACTTCTATGTTCAACAGGGGCTAACAGATGAGGCACTGAAGATATATAACAAAATCCTGTCCCTCCACCCCGGCATGGAAAATGTGAGGACAAAGATTGAAGGCCTTATACCAAAGGAGGTGCATGAGGCAGAGAAAGAAAAGGCAGCAGAAGAGACAGGGAAGGAGGAGATAAGGCTCGAAGAGCTTATAGGAATGCCTGTTGAGGCAGAAGAGGTGTCGCCCTATGAGCCTACCATAGATAAGGAGCTTGAGGGCATCTTTGACGAGTTCAAGAAAGGCCTCGAAAAGGAACTAAAAGAGGAGGACTATGAAACCCATTATAACCTTGGGATAGCATACAAAGAAATGGGCCTTATAGATGATGCTATAAGAGAGTTTCAGGTTTCAAGCAAGGATCCAGGCAGGATAATCCAGAACGCAAGCATGCTTGGAATGTGCTATATGGAGAAAGGGCTTTATCCATTGGCAGTCAATGAATTCTCAAGGGTCATTGAGCAGATGTCGCCGAGCAATGAGGGTTACATCGAAGTCAAATATGACCTTGCAGAGGCACATGAAAAAAATGGCAATATAAAAGATGCGCTGAGGCTTTATATGGAGGTATATGGAAGTAATGCAAAATTCCGTGAGGTCTCGCAGAAAGTAGATACATTAAAGAGGCTTGTTCCTGAAGCAGAAGGCTCTATAACAGAGGACAAGCAAAAGGTTAAAAAAGACAGGGTATCCTATATTTAGAGATGAGAGATGGACTATCTTGAATTTTACAATCTAAATGAACAGCCTTTTTCAAATGTGGTTGACAACAGGTTTTACTATAATACCGTCCAGCATTCAGAGGCGTTAATAAGGTTGAGGTATGCTGTTGATACGATGAAGGGACTTGCAGTTGTTGTCGGTGATATAGGCACAGGCAAGACTACCCTTGCAAGAAGGATGCTCGATGAGCTTGATGAGGCACATTATGAGGCAGCACTTCTTGTTATCCTGCATTCCTCTGTTAGCTCGGAGTGGCTGCTTAAAAAGGTTGCAATGCAGCTTGGTGTCAGGAATCTCAAGGAAAGCAAGGTGGATATACTTGGGGATCTGTATCAAAGACTCGCTGCTATCCATGAAGGCGGCAAGAAGGTGGCGGTGCTCATAGATGAGGCACAGATGCTTCAGTCAAAAGAGATAATGGAAGAATTCAGAGGGCTGCTCAATATGGAGTCCCCTGATGGTAAACTTGTAACATTTGTATTTTTTGGTCTGCCTGAACTCGAAGGGCTGCTTGCGTTAGACGAACCCCTTAAACAGAGGGTGGCTGTAAAATACAGGCTCAAGGCATTGCAGGAAGATACTACAGGGGAATATATAAAACACAGGTTGAGGATAGCAGGCTCAGGGGATGGTATTTTCACTGATACAGCTATACATGCTGTTCACAGGTATTCTAAGGGAATCCCAAGGCTGATTAATACCATATGTGACAATGCCCTTTTAGAGGGTTTTCTCCTGAAGAAAAAGATGGTAGATAAGGATGTTATAGAGGATGTTGCTGCTGACCTGAGCCTTGAAGATGAAAAGCCGCCTATCCGCAGATTTCAGGTATAGAGCTAAGATGGAAATAAGAAGTCTTTATCGTTAATGTTTGGCTTGAAGTCTATATGCCTAATATCAAGATAAACCTCATTTTTCTTATCAGCAATCTTCATAAGAGATGGGTACCAGATTTTTCCATTATTCCTTGGTTTTGAGTAGGATATATTTACCCTTTCTTTTCCGAGCAATAGTTCTTGTTTCAAAGGGAGTAGGGTCTTTCTATCAAGCCATATCTTTCTGTCCTTCGATGAGATAATGAAAGAGTCTTCATCTGTCTTTAGGCTTCCTCCCTCTATATCCCTCCACCATAGAAAGGCATATATGATGCCATTTGAAAGCTCATCATATCTTTCTATATTCATGGGAGGATTGGTTGTTACAATCCCACTTCTGGATATTACATCCAGGATTATATTGCCAAATGCGTAAACCTTCAGATGAAGTAGGGGTGGTTCATGAAATACCCCTTCCTTAAGCAAGACCAAGCCCTCTCCCGTCATGCTTTGAGATATCTGCTTAAGGGTGATGGAGAAGGTGGCCTTTATAGCCCTGACATCACTATGCATGGCTGATATATCAGCAAGGGTGATGTGTTTGCCTGAGTATACCTCTGGAGGGGTAATCCTTGGGGCACAGGACACCACAAAGATAAGACTAAAAAAGAAGTATATCCAGTGCCTCTTCAACATCCTTTGCGCCGATAAGTTCAACTTCAACTCTATGGTCTTCCTTCATCCTCTGTAGATTTCCAATGGGGATGATTCCCCTTTTGAAACCAAGATTTGATGCCTCTTTTACCCTTATATCAGCCTGTGCTATTGCCCTCAACTCTCCGGAGAGCCCTATCTCTCCAAAGACAAATGTCCTGTGGTCAACAGGGATATTTTTTAGCGATGACGCTATTGTTGCTGCTATTGCCAGGTCTGTGGCAGGCTCATCTATTTTTATACCTCCAACAACATTGATAAAGACATCCATGTTGCCAAGATGCAGGCCGAGCCTTTTTTCCAGGACGGCAATAAGGAGATTTACCCTGTTATAATCCACGCCGAGTGCGGTTCTCCTTGGCATGCCAAAGCTTGTCGGCACGACAAGGGCCTGGATCTCAACCATCAGGGGCCTTGTGCCCTCTATGGTTGAAATTACAGCAGAGCCAGGAATCTTTTCAGGCCTTTCGGATAGGAACAATTCTGATGGATTTTCCACCCCCTTGAGGCCATTGTCTTGCATCTCAAAGACCCCTATCTCATTGGTTGAGCCAAATCTGTTTTTTACCGCCCTCAGTATGCGCAGTGGCTGGCCCTTTTCTCCTTCAAAATAAAGCACAGTGTCAACTATGTGCTCCAGGATCCTTGGCCCTGCAATAGCCCCTTCTTTTGTTACATGGCCGATAATAAAGACAGGGCAGCCTGTCTTTTTTGCAAGGAACATGAGCTTTGTTGAGCAATCCCTTACCTGGCCGACAGAACCAGGTGCAGAGGGAAGCTCCTCAGTGTATATTGTCTGGATAGAGTCAATAACCAATACCTTTGGTTTAAGCTCTGCAACAGATTTAAGTATCCCTTCAAGGGATGTCTCTGGAAGGATTATTATATCCCTGGATGTGACCGATAGCCTTTCTGCACGCATTTTTAACTGCTCAGGGGATTCCTCGGCTGAAACATATAACGCCTTCCCTACAGCCCTTGAAAGACCTTCTACTGCCTGTAAGAGAATGGTTGACTTCCCTATGCCTGGGTCTCCCCCTATCAATATTACTGAGCCAGGGACAACACCACCGCCGAGCACCCTGTCAAACTCTTTAATCTCGGTTGACTGCCTGATTCCTGATGTAGGGTTTATCTCCTCGAAGGATAGAGGCACTGCCCTCTCACGACCCTTTATTGTCTCAACTGCCCTCTCCTCTGAAAAACTATTCCATGCCCCGCAGTCAGGGCAGCGGCCAAGCCACTTAAGGGATGTATATCCACAACTCTGGCATTGAAATACTGTTTTTGTCTTAGCCATCAGCCTCAAGCTCTTTGATATTTTTTACGAGATTCTATGCCATCTCAATGAGTTTCTCTGCTATCTGGACGGCATTCAATGCCGCACCCTTCCTGAGGTTATCAGCAACTATCCACATATTGATGCCATTTTCTATAGACTCGTCTTCCCTGATACGGCCAACATAGATCTCATCCTTGCCTGCAACATCAATGGCAAGAGGATATATATTCTTCTCAGGCGCATCAAAGACGACTATTCCAGGGACTGTTGACAGCAATGCCCTTACCCCATTTGCAGAGATCTTCTTCTCTGTCTCTATATTCACGCTCTCTGAATGACACCTGAAAACAGGTACACGCACTGTTGTTGCAGTAACCCTTATAGAGCTGTCACCCATTATCTTTCTTGTCTCATTCGCCATCTTCATCTCTTCCTTTGTATAACCGTTGTCAAGGAACTTATCTATGTGAGGAAGGCAATTAAATGCTATCTGGTGCGGATAGACATTGCACTTTATCTCCCTGAAATTGAGCAGATCAGATGTCTGCTGAAGGAGCTCGTCCATGGCCTTTTTACCTGTGCCAGAGACGGATTGAAATGTTGTAACAACTATCCGCTTTATCCTTGCTGTATCATGTATCGGTTTTAAAGCAACGACCATTTGTATTGTTGAGCAGTTTGGGTTTGCAATAATACCCTTGTGCCATTTCAGGTCATGGGGGTTTACCTCAGGCACAATTAGTGGAACCTCAGAGTCCATCCTCCACTGACTTGAATTATCAATAACTACGCATCCTGACCTGACAGCAACAGGTGCCCATATCTTTGACCTCTCAGCGCCTGCTGAGAAAAGTGCAAGGTCAATGCCTTTAAATGAATCCTCATTCAGTGTCTCAACAGGGATCTCGCTTTCCTGAAACTCGACGGTTTTCCCCTCTGAACGCTCTGATGCAAAAAGCCGCAGCCTTTCAACTGGAAGCTCCCTATGCTCAAGCGTAAGTACCATCTCATTGCCCACAGCTCCTGTTGCACCAACGACCGCAACCACATATTTATCCTTTTTTCTTATCATTCTTCCTCCATACATTAAAAAAGCAATATTAAAGATTTAGTATATATCAGGAGACATTGAAAATTCAAAGATGGAGGGCAATTCGATGTTTTTGACAAACATGTTTAAAATTATTTATAATGGCTTCACAGTTGATTTTTGGGGAGTCGTCCAGTGGCAGGACGGCAGACTCTGGATCTGCTTACAGGGGTTCGAATCCTCTCTCCCCAGCCAATAACGACAGTTATGAGTGATTAGTGATGAGTGGTTAGTATCTAAAATTTTTTTAAACATACTAACTATTCACATATCACTGTTTTTAACGGTCCCATCGTCTAGCGGCCCAGGACGCTGGCCTCTCACGCCGGAAACACGGGTTCGAAACCCGTTGGGACCGCCAGGATTAACGAGATGATACCATATCCCAACATAAGCCCCTATATTATCCGGGTTGGAAAACTTGAGATAAGGTGGTATGGCCTGATGTACCTCATTGGTTTTCTCCTATCATATCTACTTGTCAGATACCAGATAAAAAAAAGAAAACTATCTATAACAGAGGATACTGTAGAGCAGTTTTACTTTTATATCATATTGGGTCTAATTGCAGGTGCAAGGGTTGGATATATTATCTTCTATAATCTTGACTTCTATATCCGGAATCCCCTTGATATGTTTGCTGTATGGCATGGTGGAATGTCATTCCACGGCGGGCTTATCGGAGTTATAGTCGCTGCGATTATCTTCTCCAAGAGGTATAAACTTGACTTCTTTATGCTTTCTGACCTCGTTGTCGTAACTGCACCTGTTGGCCTCGGACTTGGCAGAATTGGTAATTTTATAAACGGTGAGCTTTACGGCAGGGTAACAACTGTTCCGTGGGCCATGGTTTTTCCATCTGGAGGCCCGTTACCCCGACATCCGTCACAACTCTATGAGTTTCTTTTAGAAGGTGTTCTGCTTTTCATAGTCCTGTGGCGCTTGAAGAATAGGGGGTTTAAGAGCGGTATTATCTCAGGTCTATTTTTGATATTATACGGTGTATTCAGGTTTATAGCAGAGTTCTTCAGGGAACCAGACCCCCAACTCGGTTTTGTCATCGGCCCGTTTACCATGGGGCAGATGCTCAGTTCGGTAATGGTCATCGGCGGGATTTTCCTCCTTTTAATCAGAAGCAGGCGTGTAACCAAATAGCTTCAACAAGATGAAATAAATTTTATACTTGACAAAATTTTTGATTCGTGATACAAAATCAGATATAAATCATCTTAATAGTCTTATTTAGAAAATAGAGGGGCATCTGCCTCTGATAATTCGCATATCGGGAGGTAATGACATGCAAGAGAAGGTCGCTTATCACGGGCTTGAACACCATGAAGTCGAGCTGAGTGCCTGGCCCTTTGTGGTGGGGATGTCAGGATTGCTCGTAATGATCGGTTTCATGACAGCCTTTCAGTGGAAATTGCCCATGTTGGGCATGTTGCTCAGTGGTGTAGGGGTGGTTGGGATATTAATTGGATTGTTTGGCTGGGTTTCGGAAGTCTATGCAAAGAAGTTTGAAGAGGGCTTGAGCAAGTTAGCGATTGTAATATTTATCTGCTCCGAGGCTGCACTTTTCGGTGGCCTGTTTGGAGGCTATCTTTACAATATGTTTCCTGCGCCCCAGTGGCCACCTGCAAACACCCCGGCCGGCGTCCCCCCCTTAGGTGTTGCCCTTGTTCTCACAGTTTTTCTCCTTTCCTCCAGCGCTACAATACAGATGGCAGAGACAAAGCTCGAAAAGGGCGAGATGGGCGGTTTTAAGGGATGGCTCCTCTTTACCATGACACTCGGTGCACTCTTCCTTGCAGGACAGGCAAACGAGTGGAGTAAACTGATTGGTGAAGGTTTTACAGTATCCACCAATGCCTATGGGACATTCTTCTATACCGTAACAGGCGTCCATGGCTCCCATGTCCTGGTTGGCGTTATCCTTCAGTTCTTTATCCTGCTGCTTGCCCTCAGAAATAAGATAAGCAGTAGACGCCAGACGATAGTGAAGGCCTGCGGCTATTATTGGCACTTTGTTGATGGTATATGGCTTGTGGTTCTTTCCCTGATTTATGTACTTCCAAATTTTAGGTAACGATGATAAGGTTCGTAGCGATAGGTCTTTTCGTGGTGCTGGTAATCACTGCTCAGATCGCTGAAGCCATCCCCTTTGGAGGGTCTGACTTTAATCCGTCAGTAATGAAGATTAATGAGGATGATTATCTTGGAAAGACAGTGCCTGATATAAAAATGATTGATGAGTCAGACAATAGATTGTCTCTCAGCAGTTTCTCTAAAAGGCCGCTAATATTGCTGCTCATTTATTATGATTGTCCTAACATCTGCCCTTTGCTGGCTGAAGATCTGGCCTCGGCCATCAATAATATAGCCGATTTAAAGGTGGGCAGTGATTACAATGTGTTAGTCCTCAGTTTCAATAAGAACGATACCCCTGAAAAGGCAAGAGAGTTTCATAAAAGGCTCCAGATGAGTATAAAGTCGCCAAATGTGGCTAAATGGATCTTTGCAACTACTAATGAGGAGGATATTAAATCCCTTACCAAGGCAGTTGGATACCGCTTCTTTTATTCTACCGAAGATAGAATGTTTATCCATCCGGTCGTTTATATCTTTCTCTCGCCAGAGAGGGAAATAACAAGGTATATCTTTGGTCTAAGGCCTGATCCCTTTAGCATCAGGCTTGCAATCCTTGAATCCGCTAAGGGACGCATTGGGAAGGTGCCTATAGCGAGTTGGATAACTCTGGCCTGTTACAAATATGATTCTAAGAGTCATGGATACATCTTGAACCTGCCTTTTCTCTTTGCATCGGTTGGGGTTGTTATGGCAGTTATGATAGGCATCCTGAGTTGTGTTGTTTACAGGAAAAAGAAGAGTTTAAAAAATACACCAATAGGAGGGTAAAAGATGAAACGTTTTCTGACTTTTGCAGCAGTGTCATTGCTGTTTTGTCTGCCTTCTGTCGCTCTTGCTGAAGAGGTAGACCCTGTTAAGAGTTGGGATAATCACTTTAGGCTGTATGCCATACTTGTTACAGCCATATGGGTGCTTGTGACTGTCCTGCTCATATACTTCAGCCTGAGATACAGGAGGAAAAAAGGGCAGGGAGATGGTGCCAGTATACATGGTAACATCTTCCTTGAGATAGTATGGACATTGGTGCCCTTTATTATAGTTGTGCTTCTTGGTGTCCAGACATGGGCTGTATTTCAAGAATACAGAAAAGTGCCAAAGAACGCATACGAGCTGAATGTGCAGGGGTTCATGTGGGGCTGGAATGTGACATACCCTGATGGGATCAAGACGACCAATGAATTGAGGGTTCCTGTCGGGACACCCGTAAAGGTCAATCTCACAAGCAAGGATGTGCTCCACGCCTTCTATATACCAGAATACAAGGTGCAGGAGGAAGCGATCCCTGGAAGGACGACATACTTCTGGTTCTTGCCTACAAAGGCAGGGGAATACAGGGCATACTGCACAGAGTTCTGCGGCGCAGGTCATTCCCTCATGCTTGCTGAGGTTCATGCTATGGATAAGGCCGATTTTCAGGCCTGGGTAGCGAAATATAAAGAGGCTGCCGCGGCCCTTTCACCTGTAGAGAAAGGCAAAAAGCTCGTGGATGGCCTCGGCTGCCTTGGCTGTCATACCATCACAGGTGAAAAGTCAACAGGTCCGACATTGAAGGGGATATTTGGGAGTAGTGTTGTCCTCTCCGATGGCAGAAAGATTATAGCCAATGAGGAGTATATTGAACATTCTATATCCGAGCCAAAGAGGGATATAGTTAAGGGCTATTCTCCCATAATGCCACCTTATAAGTTATCTGACGAAGACCTGCATGCAATAACCGAATATCTGAAAACCTTAAAATAGAAAAAAGGAGGTAATGGCAATGACTCAAGAAAGTGCTGGCAGATCAGGGTTGAAGGAATGGATATTCACCACTGACCATAAGAAGATCGCAGTTATGTATCTGATTACAAGTCTCGTTGTTTTCACACTGGGGCTTCTCCTCGCTATTGTTATGAAGGCAGGGCAGTGGTCTCCTGGTAATTCTCTGGTAGGTCCAAAATTGTATAATGTCCTATTTACAATCCACGGCGCTGGAATGATACTCTGGTGGATGATCCCTGTGTTTACAGGCTTCTTTGCAAATCTCCTCGTGCCTTTGATGATAGGGGCGAGGGATGTGGCATTTCCGAGGCTTAATGCCCTGAGTTTCTGGTTCTTTGTAGGGGCTACTGTAATGGCTGTTCTTGCCCTCGTCACACCAGGAAGGCTCGATATAGGGTGGACAGGTTATCCACCATATTCGATCAAGACAGATGCAAATACATCCCTTTATGTCTTTGCTGTCCATCTCCTTGGTGCCTCAGCCCTTGCATCGGCGGTAAACTTTTTAACCACCATCATAACAATGAGGGCACCGGGTATGACATGGGGAAGGCTCAACCTTGCTGTGTGGGGAATCTTTGGCGCTTTCATCATACAGCTCTTCGGAATTCCTGTCATTGCAGGTGCGGTTACACTTCTTCTGTTTGACAAATATCTCGGCACCAATTTCTACAATGCTACTATGGGCGGCTCACCTATACTTTATCAGCATCTGTTCTGGTTTTATGCCCATCCGGCAGTCTACGTAATAGCACTTCCTGCCTTCGGCATAGTCTCTGAAATAGTCTCCACATTTTCGAGAAAGAAGATATTCGGTTACACAAGCATGGTAATTGCCCTAATGGCAATAGCGTTCCTTGGCTTTGATGTGTGGATTCACCATCTATTCACCAAGGGGGTCGAGGATTGGGCCAGGATTGTTCAGTCATTATTGACATTACTGATAGCCGTCCCAACCGGCATAAAGGTATTCAACTGGCTTGCAACGATGCATAAGGGCTCTATAGATTTCAAGGCCCCCATGCTCTATGCTGTCGGTTTTATAACCCTGTTTGTGATAGGAGGGGTAACAGGAATAGGAAATGGCCTGTTAGCAATCGACATCGATGTGCACGATACCCTCTGGGTCGTAGCACATTTTCACACAGTCCTATCAATGTCTATGACCATGGTGGCATTTGCTGGTATATTCTTCTGGTTTCCAAAGTTTACAGGACGCATGTATAATGAACGTTTGGCAAAGATAACCTTCTGGATAATTCTCATAGGCTCGCTTTTGGCATTCGTACCATACTTCAAACTGGGACTGGAAGGCATGCCGAGGAGATACTGGAGTTATCCCCCTGAGTTCACCAGCACTTACAGGGTGACCGTAATAGGAGGATTTATCCTCATTGCAGGTTTCTTCATGACACTGATAAATATAGTGCGTTCGGCCTTCGCAGGCGAGAGGGCTACAGCAAATCCATGGAATGCAAAATCCCTCGAATGGACCATCCCCTCTCCTCCGCCATCTTATAACTTTGAGACGATACCTGTTATCACAGCAGGCCCATACGAGTATGGAAGCCCCGAAGAAGGTAAAAAAGCCCTTCCTGAGGAAGCCGAAGCTTTTTGATGGTAGTGGATTATGTTAAATTGACATCCCCGAGAATAACCCTGTTAGTTATGCTAACAGGGTTTACAGGGATGTGGATTGCATCCAGGGGAACAGTTACTCCATCTCTGTTCCTCTGGGGTCTTTTGGGAATAGGTCTTGCTTCGGCGGGCTCTTCAGTTTTTAATAACTGCTACGACATAGATATTGACTGTCTGATGAAAAGGACATCTAAAAGGCCCCTTCCATCAGGAAGGATAAATCCAGCAGGTGCATTTACATTCGGAATCTTTCTTTCACTGGCATCCTTTTTTGTCTTAAGCTTCTTTGTAAATGCCCTATCCGCTGTTTTAGCAGCACTCGCAATATTCGTGTATTCCTTCCTCTATACAGTCATACTCAAGAGGAAGACTCCTCATGCTACCGAGATAGGTGGAATCTCTGGCGCACTTCCACCTGTCATTGGATGGGCAGCGGTTAAGGGTAGTGTCGGCCTGGAGGCCCTGTTGCTCTTTGCGATAATGTTCCTCTGGCAGCCACCGCACTTCTGGTCACTTGCATTGCGGCATAAAGAGGATTATAAGGGTGCTGGCATTCCCACAATGTCTGTTGTTGTTCCTGAAAAAGTAACAAATCTTCGTTCACTTATATATATATCATCACTGCTGGTTGTAAGTTTTTTGCCTTACCTTATCGGAATGTTTGGTAGGCTTTACCTGTTTGTCTCCTTAGCTCTTGGAACCCTTTATCTTTTACTTTATCTTCTCTCCTTCTTCTTAAAGAGGGATTTGAATAGATCTCTCTTCTTCTATTCCATCACATACCTTTCATTGATTTTCCTATTCATGGTCATTGACATTCGGGGGTAAATTTTAATATTTAAAATGGTGACTTCTAATTTTATTCTTCCAATCCCGGAAGGGAGTCCCCGCCGTCTTGCCACAGGCTGGCTGATGCTGGGTGTATCATCGCTGGTGTTTGCCGGTTTTTTTTCTGTCCTTCTTGTACTGGCAAGAACCCCCTATATACAGGATGTTTTCCCATGGGTAGATTTTTTCCATACAGCGCTGGTTGTCCATGTAGACCTCTCTATCCTTATATGGTTTGTCTCCTTTGCAGGTGTATTTTTTAGCATCAATTCTACTTCCCGCTGGACCGGATTGGGGTGGCTGGCACTATGTCTGTCAGCAGTTGGGGCATCGATTATTGCTATCTCCCCATTTGCAGGTGCAGGAAATCCCCTTATGAATAATTATGTACCAGTTTTACAGGATTCTATATTTTTTATCGGACTTGCAGTATTTGGTATAGGATTTACCATGTTGCTTGTCCGCAGTTTGTTTATTGCTACACCACTGAGGAAACCTGTGGATGCCTCAAGTGCATTACGATTTGGAATTTACAGTGCTGCTATTGTCGCATCTACAGCCATGATCGCCTTTGTCTGGTCATACGTGACAATTCCTGATACTATTCAGGGCGAAGGATATTATGAGGTTTTATTCTGGGGTGGAGGGCATGTCCTGCAGTTCGTGCACGTACTGCTGATGCTCGTGGCATGGCTGTGGCTTGCCAGCGCAAGCGGGGCAGATATTCGTTTCACTCCTCGTATTGTGATTGGGATTTTTGCTCTCGGCCTCATTCCAGCATTTATAACCCCAATTCTTTACCTTTCCTATGACGTGACCTCTTACGAACACATAAATTCATTCACTTTACTCATGAAATACGGTATGGGATTACCTGTTTTCATAGTTGCTCTGGTAACACTACTGGGAATTGTACGCGGAAAAGTCTTTGAAGATATGCGTCATCTCAGATCTGCCATTATCACCTCTATGATATTGTTTGGAGCAGGCGGAATCATCGGTTTTTTGATCCACGGTGTTAATGTCACCATCCCGTCCCATTATCATGGTGCCATTGTGGGAATAACCCTATCATTTATGGGACTAACCTATTATTTATTGCCCCATCTCGGTTTCCGCAATCCCTCAGTCCGCATGGCTCACATCCAGCCTTATATCTACGGAGGAGGCCAGTTGCTGCATATCCTCGGCCTTGCCTGGGCAGGTGGCTATAATATCCAGCGGAAGGTGGCAGGCGGTGCACAGGGTCTTAGGGGTTTAAAGGAGATAGCCAGTATGGGGCTCATGGGCATAGGAGGACTGATAGCTGTCGTTGGTGGTTTCCTGTTTCTGATAGTGGTTATCCAGGCAATGCTATATAAAAAACCCTCCACTTTAGATTAGCCAATGGTGAGCAACCCATTTACTACTTTTAAAATCTGTAGTTATAATATATCTTGAAAAAAATATTTAAAAAGGAGTACTATTATCCTAAATGCAGATTACAAGAGAAACAGACTATGCAATAAGATGCATCCTACATATAAGTGAGAACCCCCAAAGGGTTACTGTCGTGGATGAGATAGCAACAGCAAAGGATATACCCAAGAGTTTTCTTGCAAAGATACTCCAGAAACTTGCAAAGGCAAACATCGTTATATCTACGAGGGGAGTAAAGGGAGGGTTCAGGCTTGCAGTTTCACCTGTACAGATTTCTCTCCTTGATATTATAGAGGCTGTTCAAGGACCCCTTTTATTTAATATATGCGTTCTCGATAAAAAGAGTTGTAATAGGAGTAATTACTGTTCTGTTCATCCTGTATGGGTTAAACTTCAGGCTGATCTGGTTAAAAAATTGGGCTCTATAAACTTTAAAAAGTTAATCAAGGAGGAAAGTGCCTTTTTTAAAGCCAACAGTAAACAAAAAGGAGGAGGGCGGTTATGTATCCAATCTGGGAAGTGCCAAACTTAACTGCCGGGATTATCCTGGCGCTGATTGCAACCTTTCACATCTTACCATCCCATTTTTCCACAAGTGCCATGTGGTTTAATGTCTATGTAGAGACAAAGGCATACAGGGAAAACAGGCCAGAGCTCCTTGAGTTCATAAAGAGGTATTCCCTGTTACTCCTCGTATTCTCCTATGTCCTTGGCTCATTGAGCGGCATTGGTATCTGGTATGCTGCCACGGTTGCTAATCCAAGGGGTATTTCAGGTTTGATTCACAATTATGTATGGGGATGGGCAACAGAATGGGTCTTTTTCATAATAGAAGTGACAGGGATATTCATTTATTATTATACACTCGGCAAGGTGGATAAAAAGACCCATCTGAAGATAGGCTGGATATTTGCCATTGGTTCATGGACGACCATGGTCATCATTGTTGGTATTCTCTCTTTTATGCTTTCACCAGGGAAATGGCCTGAGACAGGGAATTTCTTCGACGGGTTCTTTAACCAGACCTACTGGTCGCAGCTCCTTATGAGGACTACCCTGATGTTTGGCATTTCTGCAGCCTATGCCATTGCAGTAGCGACAAGGATAAAGAACGAGGATGTAAAGGCGTTCATTACGAAGACAGCATCTAAATGGGGAATAGCTGGTATAATACTCGGAAGTATCCTCCTCTTATGGTATCTGAAGACCCTGCCTGCACGCCCTCATGAATTGATCAGCATCCTTGCACCAAAAACTCTTAAAACCGGGATGATTGTTACAGCAGGTCTTTTGATCCTCTATTTCATCTATGCAGGCATGAAACCACTCTCTATAAGACTTATCCCTGCCATTTTAGCGATTGTAGTCATATTCGGTGGCATCTGGTCAACCGAAAGAATCAGGGAGATGATAAGAAAACCCTATGTTATATCTCAATATATGTATTCAAATCAGATAATCGGGAAGGCTATTCCAGCAAAGGCTGTAGCAGCAGAGGCGAATGTGATTAATGAGAAAGGGATACTCAAGGTTGCTCCATTTGTGCCTGAAGGATTAAAGGAGGTAAACGATGCCAACGCCCTTCAGGCAGGCAAGATGATAGCCCGGATCGAATGTCTATCCTGCCATACCCTCAATGAAAGGGGATTAAGGCCAATGCCGCAGATGGTAAAACGGCTCGAGTTTAAAAAAGAAGTAGAAAAGGCTAAAGAGGTTGAAGAGATTGAGGCCTTTTTAGACGGATTGGGCGGATACCCTTACATGCCGCCATTTATGGGAACGCCGGCAGAGAAAATGGCATTAGCAACTTATCTGGATTCACTTGCCATCATTAAGTAAGGAGGGAGTCATGGAGATGGGAACAATTTTAAAGACATTACAGGATCCAATGGGGATACCATTTTATCCTGTCGTGTTTCAGGCGCTGATGGTACTTACATTTGCACTTCATATAATGTTCGTGAATTTCACTCTCGGGACATCATTTTTATCCGTATATGGATACTTGAAGGGAGGAGAAAACTGGACAAGACTTTCCAGATCGCTGGCAAAGGCAACCACAGTCAATATCTCAATGGCAATGCTTTTAGGAGTAGCGCCTCTTCTTTTTGTCCAGGTTGTGTATGACCCGTTCTGGTATGCATCCAATACCCTTTCTGCTGCATGGGTTATGGGTTTCATATTCATAATGATGCTCGGTTACAGCCTTACCTATGTGTTTTATCTCAAAAGAGATCATAAAACTGGAGGAGGCTTTGCTATATTCGGTATTATAGCCTTTGCCCTCTTTCTACTTTCAGGCATCATCATGCATGCCCTGGGGTATCAACTTTTACAGCCTGAAAAATGGCTTAACTGGTACATAAAAGGGAATACCGTTGATACATCAGGAACATCCTTGCATGCATTTCAGCTTCCAAGATTTCTACATTTTATTATTCCGTCATTTGCCATGACAGGCATATTCCTGATGCTGTATGCATGGTATTTTAAGAACAGGGCTGATTTTGATAAAGGTTATCTTGAATGGGTTGGCAAAACCGGCGCAAAGATGGCATTCATCTTTACAGCCATACAGGCTGTTGTTGGTTTCTGGTGGCTGTTCAGCCTGCCTGCCGGATTCAGCTTTTTTACAAACCCATTCTTCCTGATAGGTGCAGCATTGGGCATTGTATTACTGGTCTTCCTTTATAATGCACAGAAGGATCCTGTTAAATATGCGGTTCCGGGTGTTCTTGGTGCTTTCTTGACAATCTTTGGAATGTCCTATGCGAGGGAGGCGCTCAGGATGAAATATCTCGGTCGTTTTGACTATTCCATCTTTAATTATAAGCTGAACATCGACTGGGGCAGCACAGCCTTGTTTCTGTCAACATTTGTAATGGGCCTGTTGATAATAGGTTATCTTTTAGCGGTTGCCTATAAATCAGGCAGGACTTCAGGTGAATATGTTGCCACGCCTTCCATGAACAAATGGGGCAAGATTAGCATAGCACTGCTGTTATGCTGGATAGGGATAGTAGCTGGTTTGGGGATTATAATCTCTGTGAGGAACTATCTATAATCTATATAATCTCTCTTTCCATAATTCGTAGCCAAAATGGAGAGTATTTATGAGGCCCTGAAACGATGCTGAAACGAGTTCAGCACATGGTTCAGGGTGACAGTGGAATTACCCTCTAATGTCATGCTGAACTTGTTTCAGCATCTCCTGGCTACAGATTATGATCTTTTATCAGGTGTTGACGTGTAAGTTTTTTTATGCTAATACTTTATCAGGGTACGCGTGATAGGGGAGGTGATGATATGAACTGCTGGGAGTTTAAGAATTGTCCAAAAGAGACCTACACTAAATGCCCTGCCTATCCTGACAGAGGCCTTGATTGCTGGAAGGTCACAGGGACAAAGTGTGAGCGTGGGACGATAGAGAAGGCAACCCTTGAGGAGAAGATACTATTCTGCAGAAAGTGTGAATTCTACAAAAACTTCGCCCACAAACTTTAGTATATCTCTATCGCAGGAAAAAAGAAAGCTATCTCGTAGGAGGCGGATTCCTTGGAATCCGAGCCGTGGACAATATTATGCTCTATGTCTGAGGCAAGATCTGCCCTTATTGTCCCGGTGGCAGCATCTTTTGGGTTTGTTGCTCCCATTATGTCTCGCACCTTTGAAATGGCGTTTTCACCCTCTACTACCATTGTCACAATAGGCCCGGATGACATAAAATCTGTAAGGCTTTCGTAAAAGGGTCTTTCTTTATGAACTATATAAAATGCCTTTGCCTCTTCCTTGCCAAGCAGTATCATCCTGAGTGCTGCGATTTTTAATCCATTTGCCTCAAATCTCTTTATAACCTCCCCAACAAGTCCCTTCCTGACACCATCTGGTTTTACAATGGAAAGGGTCTTCTCCATAACACTGCCTCCTATATCTGTAATTTTTTTATTGCCCCTTTTACTGCATCAGCAGATAAAAGAAATGCAGATCTCTCCTCAGGGGTGAGCTTTAGTTCGATTATCTCATCTATCCCGTCCCTTGACAGCCTTACAGGAACACCGGTATATACATCGTCCATGCCATATTCACCTGTTAGATACGCAGAGCACGGCATGATCCTTTTTTCATCATTAAGGATTGCCTTTACCATCTCGGTAATGGATGCAGCAGGCGCATAAAATGCACTTCCAGTCTTTAAAAGACCGACAATCTCAGCACCGCCAAACCGTGTCCTTTCAATTAGGCCATTTATCCTGTCCTCTGGCAGAAGCTCTGTAATCGGAATTCCTGCCACCGAGATATATCTTGCAACAGGAACCATTGCATCTCCATGTCCGCCAAAGACTATGGCGGTTATATCCAGTGGAGAGACCTTTAACTGCATTGCAGCAAATGCCTTTAACCTTGCTGCATCAAGAACACCGCCCATGCCGATAACCCTCTTATGATGAAATCCTGTGACCTTGTATGTAAGATATGCCATTACATCCATTGGGTTTGTTACAACTATGACAATGGCATCAGGAGATGTCTCAGAGATCTTTGTAGCTATGCCCCTTACGACATCTGCATTTACCTTAAGAAGGTCATCTCTGCTCATCCCTGGCTTTCTTGCAAAACCTGCAGTTATAACCACGATGTCGGAGTTTCTTGTTTCCTCATAGTCCCCTGTTCCGTTTACAGAGACAGAGGAGTTCCAGAGTGGACATGCCTCAAGTATATCAAGCGCCTTGCCCTTGGCGATATCAGAGGCTACATCCAGAATGACCACATCTGCCAGTGATGCTTGGGCAATCAACTGTGCTGCTGTGGCCCCTACATTTCCCGCACCAATAATGGCAATCTTTTTTCTCATAGACTTGATATTATAATCAGGGGAGGCCTGCTTTGCAAGGCTCGGCTCAACCTGATAGAGTCTTTTTATTGACAACATTGGAAAAGTCATGTATATATGAGGTTAGGAGGCATGGGGTAGAAGAAAGGAGGTTTTTATGCCGACCTATATAGTTTTAAGCAATCTCACAGATGAGGGAAGGAAGACTATAAGGCAGCGCCCTGAGAGGATAAAGGAGGTCAATAAGGAGATAGAGTCTATGGGGGTGAAGGTGAGGGAACAGTTCGCAGTCCTTGGGCCTTATGACTTTGTGAACATAATTGATGCCCCTGATAATGAAACCGTAATGAGGATGTCTGTTGAAATAGGTTCAAGAGGCACAATACAGCTTTTAACCCTTGCGGCTGTCTCTGCAGATGATTTTATAAAGATCCTCAAGTAAATGGCCTATAAACAACTCCATGACCTCCTAAATCTACAATTTTTCAACTACCGATTTAGTTAGACTGCGATCATAGAGCTCCTTTTTTGAAAGCCCATATTCAGCGGCGACTCTTTTTACCGCCTCTTTTCTTCCAAGGCCTTTTTTCATCAGGGCACCTATTTCAAGAAGGGCGTCTGACTCTGAGTGTCTTTCTTCTTCTGGCCTGCCTTCAACAACAATTACATATTCCCCCTGTATCCTGGAGTGTCGGCCTTGTGACACTGTTTCGGCAGCATCCATCTCAAGTTCATTGAGAATGTCAGAGATGCTGCCGCGTCTGACCTCTTCGTATAGTTTTGTAAGCTCTTTTACCAGCGCTATCCTTCGCTCTCCAAGTATCTCACTTATGTCAGAAAGGGTTTTTAACAGCCTGTGCGGCGCCTCATAGAATATAAGCGTCCTCTCATCAAACCTCAGGTCATCTATGGTCTTTCTCCGCTTTTCCTTCAGGGGAAGAAAACCCATAAAGACAAAATTGTCTGTTAAGAGTCCTGAGACTGAAAGGGCTGCGATGAGGGCAGACGGACCTGGTATTGGTATTATATGTATACCTTCATCAATCGCCATTTTTATCAGAACTGCACCTGGGTCTGACACCCCTGGGGTGCCTGCGTCTGAGATAAGTGCAACATCCTGTCCTGCCTTCAGTCTTCTTATTACATCTTCTGCCCTTGGTTTTTCTTTTTCTCTCCAGTAACTGATGATTGGTTTTGATATGTTATAGTGGGTTAAGAGTTTTCTTGAATGCCGCGTATCCTCTGCTGCAATGACATCAACCTCCTTAAGGACCCTCAATGCCCTTAAGGTTATATCTTCAAGGTTGCCGATGGGGGTTGCAACTATATAAAGGACGCCTGCTGCCATTTCAAAGCAATGCTACCTCATAGTGTTCCTGGTGCATTGTGTTATCGGCCTTTACTATGACCTTGATATTCATGGCTTTTTCGATGTCTTCAAGCCCCTGCCTCTCTTCATCGTAAAGCAGATCTACAACAGCAGGATGCGCATTTATAAAGATCTTTTTCTCAGGGCCTAAGGATGCGATCTTCCTTATCTCTCTGAAGATATCATAGCAGATAGTGATTGGAGATTTGACATAACCCTTGCCCTCGCAATATGGACATGGTTCGCACAGTATTCTTCCAAGGCTGTCTCTTACCCTTTTCCTTGTCATCTCGATAAGACCAAGCTCTGACACCTGAAAGATTGTGCTTTTGGCCCTGTCTTTACTCATAGCCTCTTTGAAGGATGTGAAGAGCTTATTCCTGTTGTCCTCTTTTTCCATATCTATAAAGTCTATTATTATTATCCCGCCAATGTTTCTTAACCTTATCTGGTAGGCAATCTCCCTTACTGCCTCGAGATTTGTCTTAAGGATAGTATCCTCAAGGCTTGCCTTTCCAACAAATTTGCCTGTGTTTACATCAATGGCTGTGAGGGCCTCTGTCTGGTCAATTACTATATAGCCGCCTGATTTAAGCCATACCTTTCGGCCAAGCGCCCTTGAAATTTCAAGCTCTATCCCGAATGCGTCAAATATAGGCTCTTTGCCTTCATAGAACTCTATCTTATCTAAAAGCTTAGGTATGTATGTGTTGACAAAGTCCACAATCTTCCTGTATTCTTCCTCAGAATCAACCACGACCCTCTCCACATCCTGGACGAGGAGATCCCTTACGCTTCTAAAGGCAAGGTCGATATCACTGTAAAGGAGTCCTGGGACCTGTATCTTATCCTGTTTCTTTGTGATATTTTCCCAGAGGAGCACAAGGAAATCCATATCCTTCTTTACCTCCTCTGCTGTTGACTCCTCGCTTGCAGTTCTGACGATGAATCCGAAATTAGGAGGTCGCATCCCCTCAATGATCTCCTTTAACCTCTGCCTCTCTTCTTCCCTTTCTATCCGCCGTGATATTCCTATGTGTTCCACTCCTGGCATGATTACGAGGTATCGTCCAGGGATCGTGACATAGGATGTTACCCTTGCACCCTTGCTGCCTATGGGGTCTTTGGATACCTGGACAATAATCTCCTGGCCTTCTTGTAGTATCTCCTCTATCGGCAGATGTTGCGGTTTTTTCCTCTTATCAGTGATGACATCGAGGGTCTCCTCGTTGTCTGCCTCTTCTATAAAGTTCGGATAGTCTGTGAGATTTGGGTAGATATCGGCAACATAGAGGAATGCCGCCTTTTCAAGGCCTATATCTACAAAGGCAGACTGCATCCCGGGAAGTATTCTCACAACCTTGCCCTTGTAAGTATTTCCAACAAGGCTTGCGTCTTTCTTCCTCTCTATGTATAGCTCTGCAACCTGTCCGCCCTCAAGGATAGCTACCCTTGTCTCCTCTCTTGTGCTATTTATGATTATTTCGCTCATCATCTATTTATCAATATAATTTCTCAGATGTTGATGATACATGCCCTGTTGCTACCGTCAGGAATTTATTACTATCTTGCCAGAGCAATGTAATCGGCTCAACCCACTGTCCTGACCACCCATAAAGCCCAATCCGCCTTATGGATAGATTATACACCTCCTGTTTGGTTATTCCAAACATCTCTCCTATTATCTCATAAAGTCTTACCTTGATGCTGCCTATATCCTTTAAGAACAGATATATTTTATCATCCCTTAATACTGTATCTTCAATCATAGCTCTTATATCTATCCCATTTGACTCCCTTTTAACCCATACAAACGGCCTTTTAAGAAACTCGGAAAGGGCATTTTTTAGATCGTATATGCCTCTTTCATCCCAGACCTCATACTCATAGCCTGTTATAAAATCACATAGGGATGGCCCTTTTGTAATCGGCTGTATACGGTTGAACCTTAGACCCTCTGGAAGCTCTCTATTGACCCTTTCGATGAATCTGTTCTGATCAACAATGTTGTCCATGGTTATATCAAGATACTCACATAGCCCTTCTATACCAACCGGCAGGGCAGGGCCAAAGGATATGAGAGGATGGGGGTGATAGCCCTTTGAATATGAAATATGTATCCCTGCTCTTCTAATTGCCCTCGCTATGGTATTTATTAGCTCCAGATGTGAAAGGTATCGCATGTCTTTTGTCTTAGAATATTGAACCCTGAATCGTCTCTCTTCAAAGTGTCTTGTATCAATTATGATATCCTTGGCTACATCAGAAGACCCCGAAGTAATATTTTTATCATCTGTCTTGCATCCGAGCCCGCAGGCACAGCAGTTATTACGGCAGTCGTGTGTAAATTCCTCTTTCAGGGCATGATCAAATTCCTTTATTAAAAATCTTTTTTCAACCCCTGTATCTATAATATCCCATGGAAGCGCATCCTCCACAGACAGCCTCCTTGAGGCATAATATTCAGGTTGTATTCCAGTCTTTTCCATGGCAGATAACCATTTCTCCCAGTCAAATAGCTCTGTCCATCCATCAAATCTGCAGCCCTGTCTCCATGCCTCATAAAGGAGTTCTCCGACCCTTCTATCGCCCCTTGAGAAGACTGCCTCAAGCAGGCTCATCTCTGCCTTCTGCCCTTTGAAATTAAGGCCGTTTCTCTGTAGCCCTGCCTTGAGATATGATTGTTTTTCCCTTATTTCATCCATACGGATCTGGCCAAGCCACTGAAACGGTGTATGGGGTTTTGGCACAAAGGCGGATATGCCCACATTGATATTCAAGCGTCTCTTATTAAATTTTCTTTCGACAAGCAGTGCCTTTTCAGCCATCTGTATAATCCCGTCTATATCCTCATCCCTTTCAGTTGGAAGCCCTATCATAAAGTATAGCTTCAGGTTTTCCCACCCTGATTTGAATATTACCTGTATCGCCTCCTCATAATCCCCGTTGCTGAACTCCTTGTTTATGACCCTGCGAAGCCTCTCTGTCCCTGCCTCAGGTGCGATGGTAAATCCTGTCTTTCTCACAGCCTTTAGCTCCTTTAATACGGCCTCACTTACAGAGCTGACCCTGAGGGAAGGAAGGGATATGGCTATCCTTTCTGAAGACGACCATTGCCTTATTGTCTTTATGAGTGGAAGGAGGCAGGTATAATCCCCTGCGCTCAGGGATGTGAATGAAACCTCTTCGTATCCTGTGTTGTTAAGCGATTCTCTGGCTATATCCATTACCCTTTCGAGGCTTCTTTCCCTTAAGGGTCTATAGATAATGCCTGCCTGGCAGAAGCGGCAGCCCCTTGTGCATCCCCTGGATATCTCTACAACAACCCTATCATGTATTATGGATGTGAAAGGGACTATAGGCTTTGTGGGGTAGGGTGCATCATCAATGCAGTGTATGAACCTGCGTTTAACCTTCTTTGTTCTGTCATGAAAAATAGGCACATAGAGCCCGTCTATCTCTGAAAGCCCTTTTAGGATGGATAACCTGTCAGCGCCTATCTTTTTCCATTCATTAAAAAGTGATAGTATCTCTACTATTGACTCCTCGGCATCGCCTATAACAAAGACATCAATAAAATCAGCAAGCGGCTCAGGATTCACAGCACACGGCCCGCCTGCCATTACAATTGGATAACCGCCATACTGCATGCCTGCCGAGTCAATTCTCTCAGATACCCTTAATGGTATGCCTGCTAAATCAAGCATATTCAGGACATTGGTGTATGAGAGTTCATATTGCAGGCTGAAGCCCACAATATCAAAGTCCCTCAATGGCCTTTTGGCCTCAAGGGACATCAGCGAAATATGATTTTCCCTCAGGTATCTCTCATAATCCACCCATGGTGCAAATGCCCTCTCTGCAGAGGCATACGGCAGGTCATTTATTATCTGGTAGAGTATCTTTATCCCTGTATGGGACATGCCTATCTCATAGGTGTCAGGAAAACACAGGGCAAACCTTATATAAGAATCCTTGCGGATGCTGTTGATCTCCCCACCTGTATATCGGCAGGGCTTTTCAAATGAAGAAAGATTCATGATTTGAGAGTATAGCATAATTTTTCATTAATCTTGTCCAATGCCCCATCTATCCTTATCTTCTCTGTCTCCGTGGTCTTCCTTGTTTTTATCTCAACAAGACCCTGTTTTAGATTCTTCTCACCAATAATTAGCTGATATGGTATGCCTATAAGGTCAGCATCCTTGAATTTAACACCTGCCCTTTCATCCCTATCGTCGATAAGGACATCTATGTGGCAAGCCGATAGTGCCTTATAAAGGTCCTCAGCCGCCATGGCAGTTTGCTCGTCCTTCATATTCAGAGGTAATATCATAACATCAAATGGTGCAATGCTCTCAGGCCATATGATTCCATCCTTATCATTGTTCTGTTCGATAGCAGCAGCGGCAATCCTCGCAGGACCAATGCCATAGCTGCCCATTACAATAGGGTTTTCTTCTCCGTTTTCATCGAGGTAAAATGCCCTTAGAGGCATAGAATACTTTGTCCCGAGCTTGAATATATTCCCTATCTCAATAACCCTTTCTACTCTTATGGGATTGCCGCATATCAGACAGCCATCGCTGTCTTTTGCCACATGGATGTCATGCCACTCAGCATTGAAGTGAATCCCTGGTCTTATGCCCTTTACATGGTAGTCCTCTTTATTTGCACCGCTTACATAGACCCCATATTTAAGGCATGTATCGGCAATAATGCGGATCTTTTGATTCATGGGCCCTATATAGCCTGCTTCAACACCGAGGGTCTCCCTTACCTCATCCCTGTGGGCAGTCCTGAAATGTCCAATAATCCTCTCAGTCTTTTTCTCGTGCAATTCCTGATCCCCCCTTATAAGGGCAAGGACAGGGCCGCTGATAGAAATAAGCAAGAGGCTTTTTATGAAGTACGCATGGCTTAATCCAAGGAATTCAGAGACCTCAGCCACTGTCCTTTTCCCTGGGGTATGAATCTCATCAAAGACCCAATCCCTATCCTCTGTCCTCTGTACAGTAGACCTTGCAAGTTCCACATTGGCTGCATAGCCGCATCTATCGCAGAGGGCAACCTCATCTTCTCCTGCAGGGCTTGGTGCCATGAACTCATGGGCAGTTGCCCCTCCCATCATCCCTGGGTCGCTCTCTACCTGAAAAAACCTTAGTCCACACCTCTTGAAGATCCTCTGGTATGCATCAGCATGGAGCTGATAGCTTCTGTCGAGCCCTTTGTCATCAACATCAAAACTATAACTGTCTTTCATGATGAATTCCCTTGTCCTTAAAACACCGCTCTTTGGCCTTGCTTCGTCCCTTAGCTTTGTCTGTATCTGGTACCATATCTGTGGAAGGTTCCTGTATGAGCGTATCTCCCTTGATGCAAGCCATGTCATTATCTCCTCATGCGTCATGCCGAGACACATATCCCTGCCTGTCCTGTCTTTCAGCCTGAACATCTCATCTCCAATTGCATCCCATCTGCCTGTCTCCTGCCATATCTCAGCAGGATGCAGCACAGGCATTGATATCTCCTGGGCACCAATGGCCTCCATCTCCTCTTTTAATATGGCATTTATCCGGTTTAAAACCCTCCAGCCAAGGGGTAGGAAGATATAAAGTCCAGCAGCAAGCTGCCTTACATAACCGGCTCTTAACATCAACTTATGGCTTATTGCCTCAGTATCTGCGGGGGTTTCCCTTAGAGTGGGGATAAACATCTCTGAGAATCGCATCTATGCCTCCAATCGGTTTATAGGTTTAGTTATATATATTACCTATCGCATCCATACTAATCCTCCTCTCGACCTTTATTACAGTCCGAATCTTCTGAACAAATAATATTTAGGGAAATCGATGCCGAGCATAAAGACCGCCGAGAACCCCAGAACAGCGAGGACCTGATGTAATGTGAGAGATGGAACAAAGATTCCGTATACACCTAATAATGCGAATCCGGTAAGGGTCGCCGCAGTAGAGAGGAGCAATGCATTGCCTGGCCGTGATGACCAGAAGTATCTCCTCTCCCTTACGACGAGCACTCGAAACTGACTTGTAAATACGAGCAGCAGCATTACGAAGGTCTGTAATTTTGGCCGATCTAAATGGAAGTAATTTGAACCAACCAGAATTGCGATAACGCCTTCCACAATTAACAGCATCCCTATAAAAAATGATGATAAAGTAATATTCTTTACATTCCACTTGTTCGGATTGCTTGTATACCCTACATTATCGGTTGCCAGAGACATTGTTACAAAGTCATTTGCAAATATAATCAAGGACATATCTAAAAGAGAAAGCACCAGCCCACGCAACAAGAAAAAGCCTGCGGTCAATAAGCCGATAACCTGTATAACCTTGGTAACCTTATTTATAACCCATGTCAGCATTCGCTGGTATGTCTTTCTGCTTACCTCTACTGCATCAATTATCACTCTTAAACCCGGTTCGGTTAAGACCACGCTTGCAGACGCCTTTGCTACATCAGTTGAATTACTTACAGCTATCCCCATCTCTGCCTGCTTTAGCGCCGGCGCATCGTTAGCGCCATCCCCGGTCATTCCTACCATGTGCCCTCTGGATTGTAAAAGTTTCACTATTTTGTACTTGTCCTCAGGATATATCTCGGCAAACCCGTCGCTTTCTCCAACAATCTTCATCTGTTCATCTACGCTTAAGCCTTCAATATCCGCCATCCTTATAATATTACCGCCGATCCCTGCCTGACGGGCTATTTCTTTACCTATGGCAATATTATCACCTGTAAGCATCATAGGTTTTATTCCCAGCTTTCGTGCCTGTTCTATCATGCTTTTTGAGTCCGGCCTGAGCGGGTCAGCCAGCGGCAGTAATCCTGCAAGTTTGAGATTATCCAGATCATCGCCTTCCGATCGGGCGACTGCTATCGTTCTATACCCTTTCCGGGAAAACTCTTCTATTGTTCTGTTTGCCTTCTCCATAGTCTCTTTATCTATTCCACGGCATAGAGATATAACTATCTGGGCTGCACCCTTAATGGCCTTAAAGCGTTTTCCATCGGCTTCAATGATTGCCTCTGTTCTCTTGATTGAAGGATTAAAGGGCGTATATGATATCTGTTTGTATGCATTAATATTGATTCCTGTGGTTTTGGCATATTCAATAACCGTAAGATCTATCAAGTCCATACCTTCCTCTTTGGATGCTAAAGCGGCTATGGTGATAACAGCTTCTTTCTTATATCCGGAAAACGATATGGTATCGGTAACCGACAATTTGTTCTGCGTTATTGTGCCTGTCTTATCAAGGCAGAGAACATCTATTGAAGCGGCATCCTCTATTGAGTCGAGCCTGGTTACCAGCACCCCCTTTTTGACAAGCTCCATTGCACCCGCAGTCTGGACTATAGTGAGAACAGCCGGAAGGGCTACAGGGACTGCCCCCATCAGGAAAATCACGCTTAAGGTCAGTACTGTTACGAGGTGTTCTTTTAGATGCATGAACAAACCGAATGCTAAAACAGAAAATAATGCGGCTATCCCCAAATACATCATATATTTGATTATAGCCATCATTATTTCCTCTTGATGGGACTTGGGCGTGGCTATTTTTACCAATTCGGCTGTTTTACCGAAGTAGGTGTTTACTCCTGTATTGACTACTGCGCATCTGGCTTCACCCCGCCTCACTACAGAACCTGAATAGATAATATCTGATTGATGTGCCTCCACAGGCAGAGATTCTCCGGTCAGGGCTGATTGATCAATGGAAAGCTCGCCGCTTATAATTTTGGCATCGGCCGGCACTATATCCCCGAGTCCGACAACCATCATGTCTCCAGGCACGATCTCTTTAGCCTCCTTCATTACCCACTTCCCATCCCGCAATACCTTTGCCTTTATTGCCAGTTTTTTCTTTAGAAGCTCGAGCGCTTTTTGCGAACCCCGCGAGTGCATGTGGCCTATGATGGCGTTTACCGTGAGCAGCACAAAGATGATTATCCCTTCAAGATAATGTCTCAATACGAATGAGAGCCCCATGGCCAACTCCAGTAGCCACGGCATGGGACCCCAGTAGCGCAACAAAAACTCGAGAAGGGTGTTCTTCCTTTTCTCTTCTATTTCGTTATACCCGAATATTTTAAGCCTATTTCTGACTTCAGAATCCATAAGCCCATCTGTTGATGTCTCTAAGGATTTAAGCGTCTCATCTAAGGAGATTTTTTTATACTCTGATGTGCCTCTAATTTTTGAATCCATAAAAAGTACCTCCCTTCAGGTCTCCAAAAAATATAGTATCCTGTTCAGGCAACGATCCTGTTCAGAAAATTCTCTTCAATCGCATCAATAGGGATATCGCTCTGTTTCTTTGTCTGCATATCCCTTAGAATTGCCTTGCCTGATTTTAACTCGTCCTCGCCAAGTATTACTGTATACAACGCTCCAAGTCTATCTGCCCTCTTCATCTGGCTTTTAAGGGACATGACATCATAACCAACCTCTATATAGAGCCCCTTTGTCCTCAGGCTGTCTGCTATCTTTAAGGCAGTAGCTGATGCCTCTCCGCCTAATGTTGCAAAAAATATAACAGGACCTGATGACTGATATACATAATTGTCCTTGAGCAGGGAGGCTATTCTTTCAGCGCCTATTGCAAAACCTATGGCAGGGGTTGGAGGTCCACCAAATTCCTCTACAAGTCTGTCGTAGCGGCCGCCAGCAGCCACTGCCTTTTGCGCACCGAGGGATGTTGTAGTTACCTCAAAGGTAGTCTTTGTATAATAATCCAGTCCTCTTACAAGATCCGGGTTTACCGCAAAACTGACATTCAAGAGCTGAAGGTAATCTTTAAGTTTATCAAAGTGGTTTCTGCAATCCTCGCACAGGAAGTCAATGACCCTCGGCGCACCCTGCCTCAATTCAATACATCCGGTGACCTTGCAGTCCATAATCCTCAGAGGGTTAAGTTCAAATCTCCTCTGACAGTCAGGACAGAGGCGCACAAGCCTTCCGCTGAGAAACTCTTTCAGCGATTCTCTATACTTTGGTCTGCAGTTACTACAGCCGATGGAGTTCAGTTCAAACTCAAGACCTGTTAGCCCCATCTCCTCAAGGGTGTGCCTTAACATGCAGATTATCTCAGCATCAAGCTTTGGGTCATCAATGCCAAATGCCTCAACACCTATCTGATAAAACTGCCTGAACCTGCCTGCCTGGGGTCTTTCATATCTGAACATCGGGCCGTGATAATAGAACTTCTGCGGAGGATTGAGATTGAAGAGATTATGTTCTATAAATGCCCTGACAACCGGGGCTGTGCCTTCTGGCCTGAGGGTTATGCTCCTGCCTGCCTTATCAGGAAATGTATACATTTCCTTTTCCACAATATCTGTTGTCTCTCCAATACTCCTCAGGAAGATGTCTGTAGATTCTATTATTGGAACCCTGAGTTCTTTATAGCCGTATACCTTGAATACGGCCTTCGAGACATCCTCGATGTGCTGCCATAATTCAATCTCAGGAGGGATGAGATCCTGAACACCTTTTAATGCCTTATACTTCACCCTTTTTCTCTCCTTGTTCTCTCTCCTCGTCAAATTCAAGCATCCGCACATGGCTTTCTATAAGGCGTTTTATCTCCTCCTTGAAGTGTCTTCTGATCCCCTTCAAGTCCATTATGTCCTCGTGTATCTTTACGACCTTTTCCTGGGCCTCCTTTATTATGCTATCGGCCTTAAGCTCTGCCTCCTTTATAAGGAGTTCTGCCTCTTTCTTTGCATTTGTCCTGTATTCCTCTACCATCTGCTGGGCTGCCATGAGGGTATCCCTCATGGTTGTCTCGATGTCCCTGTATCCATTCAACTGATTCTCGAACCTGTGAACCTGCTCCTTCAGGTTTGCATTCTCCCTTAGTACCTCCTCCAGCTCCTCCCTTATGATCTCAAGGAATGAGTCAACCTCATCAATTGCAAAACCCCTGAATTTGACTTGAAACTGTTTTTGCTGAATATCAAGCGGCGTTATCCTCATATTACAGCCCCTCCTTTTATTTTATAGGCCAGCTCTATCAGAGAACTTATCAGAAATCTCTGGATAAATACAATAGCCAGAATTGCTATTATAGGGGAAATATCTATAGGACCGAGTCTGAAGCCGATGAGTCTCCTTATTGGTCTGAGGACAGGTTCTGTAACCGAGTAAAGGAATCTGACAATAGGGTTGTAAGGGTCAGGATTTACCCAGCTTATTAGTGCAGCGATTATTATAACCCATTTATAAATATCCAGAATAATGTCGAGGATATTTGCAGTGGCTAAGAGCAGGTTGCCAAGGACAAACATTATTCCCTCCTTCCCAGTTCCTCTGCCCTTTTCTGTGCTGCCTGTAATGCCGCTACAACCGTATTTGTCAATCCCCTCTCCTCGAAGGTCTTTAACCCTGCTGCTGTCGTGCCGCCTGGTGATGTAACCATCTCTCTGAGTCTTTCAGGAGACATACCTGTTTCAAGCAGCCTTGCAGTGCCTATCAGGGTCTGAACTGCAAGTTCCGTGGCATTGTCTTTGTTAAGTCCCATCCGTACACCCGCCTCAATCATTGCCTCTACAAACAATGCAATAAATGCAGGCCCGCTTCCTGAGAGTGCTGTAACAGCATCCATATATTTTTCCGGCATAACAAGGACATTTCCAACAGACATAAGGATTTCCCTGACAGTATTTATATCCTTATCTGAGAAGCACTCGCACAGGGACATGACAGATATTGCCTCCTGAATGAGGGCAGGTGTGTTTGGCATGACCCTTATAATCCTTGGGGTTTTAAGTTTAGAGGTGAGATATGAGAGGGCAATCCCTGCTGCAATAGATACAACGGTCTTTTCCTCTGTGATAACCTTTGCTATCTCATCAATGACAGTAGACATACTTTGTGGCTTAATGGCAAGGATTATTATATTGCATAACGAGGCCACCTCTTTATTTGAAGGCGTTGTTTTTATCCTGTATGCCTGTTCGAGATATCTTCTCCTCTCCTCCCTCGGCTCTGAGACAAGTATGTCCCTCATGCCCTTTGCTGACATTCCCTTTATAAGGGCCTCTGCCATATTGCCGCCACCGATAAAACCTATCATTTTGCCTCCCTTGATATTAGCACAAATCCCTGCAGGCTGCTAACCGCTGCTTTTTATCTTAGGCCGCTTGTTGCATTCAAGTATCTTTTTTCTGAGCCTTATGTTCTGCGGTGTAACCTCAACAAATTCATCCTCCCTGATGAATTCTATAGCCTGTTCAAGGCTCAAAAACCTTGGCGGTACAAGCTGAAGTGCATCGTCAGAGCCTGATGCCCTCATGTTTGTGAGCTTCTTTTCCTTTGTGACATTTACATCTATATCACTCTCCCTGGAGTTCTCTCCAACGATCATACCCTCATATACAGCGGTATTTTCCTTTACAAAGAGCACTCCCCTTGGCTGCAGATGGAACAGGGCATATGTTGTAGTCTTGCCTGCTCTGTCAGCAACAAGTGCGCCTGTGCTTCTCTTTGAGATGTGCCCCTGCCAGGGCTCATACCCATCAAAGATGTGGTTTAAAAGCCCCGTGCCCCTTGTGTCTGTAAGGAACTGGGAACGGAAACCGATCAGCCCCCTTGATGGTATGCGGAATTCCAGCCTGACCCTTCCATGGCCGTTGTTGTTCATCCTGATCATCCTTCCCCTGCGCATCCCGATCTGTTGTGTAACAACGCCCACATAGTCATCAGGGATGTCAATAACAAGATGTTCCATTGGTTCATGGATAACGCTGTTTATCTCCCTTGTTATGGTTTCGGGCATGGATACAGAAAGCTCGTAGCCTTCCCTCCTCATCATCTCTATCAGTATGGCAAGCTGAAGCTCACCCCTTCCCATGACCTTGAAGGAGTCGGTATTGTCAAACTCTACCCGTATGGCTACATTGTACAGGAGCTCCTTTTCAAGCCTTTCCCGCAGATTCCTCGATGTTACATATCTGCCTTCCCTGCCTGCAAATGTGGATGTATTCACCGAAAAGACCATGGATATTGTCGGCTCATCCACGCTGATCCTCGGAAGGGGCATGGGCTTATCAATATCTGTAATGGTATCGCCGATGTTTATGCCTTCGATGCCTGCAAGGGCAACGATGTCGCCAACAGAGGCATGAGGTATGTCAATACGCCTCAGACCGTCAAAACCATAGAGGGAGGTAACCTTTGTTTTTACAATCTCTGATCTGTGACTCACCATGCTTACAGCATCACCGATCTTTACAGAACCTGAAAATATCCTTCCAATAGCAAGACGGCCAACATAATCATTGTAATCTATGTTTGTTACAAGAAGCTGAAGGGGCACTTGCTCATTGCCCATGGGTGGCGGAATAGCCTTCAGTATCAGTTCAAATAGCGGCCTGAGGTCATCTCCATTATCATCAAGATTAAGTTTTGCAATGCCTTTCTTTGCGTTTGTATATACGATTGGAAATTCCAACTGCTCCTCTAATGCATCAAGGTCTATAAAGAGGTCATACACCTCATTTAAGACAGCCTGTATCCTTGCATCGGGCCTATCTATCTTGTTTATGACAAGGATTGGGGGCAGCCTTAGCTCAAGCGCCTTCTTTAATACAAACCTCGTTTGCGGCAGAGGCCCTTCAGAGGCATCCACAAGGAGAAGGACTCCGTCAACCATCTTCAGCGCCCTCTCTACCTCACCGCCGAAATCTGCATGGCCAGGGGTATCAACAATATTTATCTTTACGCCGTTGTATTCAATGGCCGTATTCTTGGCCATGATGGTAATGCCCCTTTCCCGCTCAAGGTCTATGTTATCCATAATCCGTTCTGCAACCTTTTCATTGAAACGGAAGATGCCGCTCTGTTTGAGCATACCATCCACAAGCGTAGTCTTTCCATGGTCTACATGGGCAATTATTGCTATATTTCTTAAATCCTCTCTCTTCATAATCCTACCTAAAACCAATCGTCCTTTCTTTTTGACCAAATAAGAAAGGCATATCGTTTGATATGCCTTTCTGAAATCTTCGGGTTAATCTCTGGGCAAACTGCCTCAGCAGCTCGATACCCCTCAACCGCCTCCCCCTCCTGAATAGGACGGAAATCCTGCCGCGGGTCCCTCTGAACCAAAGCAGGCAAAGGCGGACAGCAGCTTTCTTACCTCTTTGCTTCCACAAAAAGGACACGCAGTATCCTTCTCGGAGATTCCAACCTTCTGAAGAAGGGTAAATCTCTTATTGCAGCTTGCACACTGATACTCGTAAAGGGGCATATCTTACCTCCCTCTTATTCAAGCTCTTATTCAAGGTTTCATACCTATGAAAACATAGATGGGCATAAAAAATCAAGGAGGGGCCATTGAGGGGGTAGGGCTGCGATATGTCTTTAAACCTTATAATTGCAATTGGGTGTGAATGTGAATAGGGGCTGGTCTAATCCTGCGGGATTATGATATGATATTCGACGCAGGCCATCGTGGTGATGAGGCTTGGAATAAGCGATAAAAGAAACAGTCAATATGAACTCAATGTCGCTGATAAGTGATAATTATAGTCTTTAAGACATAAAATTCAGAAAAAAGGGGGGCTTACATTGTCAAAGACATATAAGATAGCGGTTATCCCGGGTGATGGGACAGGCCCTGAGGTTATTGCTGAAGGGATAAAGGTATTAAATTCAGTATCGCAGAGATACGGTTTTAAACTGGATCTGGCCTTTTTTGATTTCGGCGGCGAGAAATATTTGAAAACCGGTGAACTCCTTCCTGAAAACATATTTGACGACCTGCGGAAATCTGATGCAATATATCTCGGAGCAATCGGACACCCTGATGTGAAACCAGGGATACTCGAAAAAGGCATACTTCTCAGGATGAGGTTTGAGCTTGATCAGTATATAAATCTGCGTCCTGTCAAGCTTTTTCCAGGTGTTGACTGCCCGCTGAAAGACAAAGGACCGGAGGATATTGACTTTGTAGTCATAAGGGAAAACACAGAAGGGCTTTATACCGGAGCAGGCGGATTTTTAAAAAAAGGCACTTCTGATGAAATAGCTACGCAACTGTCCATTAATACAAGGAAGGGCATTGAAAGGTGCGTAAGGTATGCCTTTGAGTACACAAAGAAGAGGAATAAGGCTAAAAAGCTTACCCTTTGCGGCAAGACAAATGTTCTTACCTATGCATTCGATCTATGGGAAAGGACATTCTATGAGGTGGCAAGAGAATATCCAGATATAAAGACCGACTATAGCCATGTGGATGCAATTACGATGTGGTTTGTAAAAAATCCAGAGTGGTTTGATGTAGTTGTTACAGACAATCTGTTCGGGGATATTATCACAGATTTAGGTGCAATGATTCAGGGAGGTCTCGGTATAGCAGCAGGAGGCAATATCAATCCCGAAGGCGTTTCCATGTTCGAGCCTATTGGCGGCTCTGCCCCTAAATACAGAGGAAAGAATATAATTAATCCTCTTGCGGCGATCTGCGCGGGCGGAATGATGCTCGAGCACCTTGGAGAGAAAACCGCTGCCGATGCGATAGAAAAATCTGTGGTTGAACTTACATCGAACAGGATCAAAAGCCTTGCCGCAGGCAAGATGGGCTATTCAACGACAGAAATCGGGGATATGGTGGCAGAGATGGTAGCCAGGTAACTTTGTGCCAAAGAACTTTGTAAAGGGAGGTATTTTTTACTTTTCAAAAAAAAATATTTTTAGTATAATAAACCCCCTGAGAGGATTTAAAATGGGTTTTTAAAATTTTTAATTTAGTTAAAAAGCAGGGCCATTTTCTTAGCCGGAGGTATTTAATGGTTCAAAAAAAATATGTTTACTTTTTTGGCAATGGCAGGGCTGATGGAAGGGCTGACATGAAGAACCTTCTGGGAGGGAAGGGGGCCAATCTTGCAGAGATGACAAATCTCGGCATTCCTGTTCCTCCAGGTTTTACGATAACCACAGAAGTATGCACTCTTTATTACAAAAATAACAAAAAATACCATCGGGAGCTAAAGGCACAGGTCAATGCTGCACTGGCCAAGGTCGAAAGGATAATGGGCAAGAAATTCGGAGACCCCAACAATCCTCTCCTTGTTTCTGTGCGCTCAGGCGCACGCAGCTCCATGCCAGGAATGATGGAAACCGTATTGAATGTCGGTTTAACGACAAAGACAATCCCAGGACTTATAAAAAGGACCAATAATGAGCGTTTTGTATACGACGCCTACCGCCGACTCCTTATGATGTATTCCGATGTTGTCATGGAAAAGGCTGCAGGGATAGAGCCAAAAGAAGGACAGGCCATCCGCCAGAAACTTGAACATGCGATGGAGAGGATTAAGAGGGAGAAGGGATACAAGAGTGATACAGATTTAACAGTAGATGACCTTAAGATACTATGTGATGAATTTAAGGTGATTATTAAGCACACCCTTGGAAAGGAATTTCCTGACGACCATCAGGAACAGCTCTGGGGCGGTATCGGCGCTGTCTTTCAGTCGTGGATGGGTAAACGTGCTGTATCGTACCGAAAAATAGAAAAGATTCCTGATGACTGGGGGACTGCTGTCAATGTCCAGTCAATGGTCTTTGGAAATACAGGTGACAATTCAGCTACAGGTGTTGCCTTTACCCGCAATCCTGCCACAGGAGAGAATGTCTTCTACGGCGAATGGCTGCCAAATGCACAGGGAGAGGATGTTGTTTCAGGAATAAGGACTCCAAATCCTGTGAATAAGGCAGGCAAGACTGCAGACACACAACACCTTCAATCTCTTGAAGAGAAGATGCCTAAATTATATAAAGAGTTATTTGCCATACAGAAGAAGCTCGAAAGGCATTATAAAGATATGCAGGATATCGAGTTTACAATAGAGGACGGAAGGCTGTGGATGCTCCAGACAAGGGTTGGCAAGCGTAATGGTCAGGCTGCAATCCGTATGGCTGTTGAGATGGCGAAGTCAAAGTTGATAACCAAGGAAATGGCTGTCCTGAGGGTAAAACCTGACCAGATAGACGAGCTTCTGCATCCAAGCGTTGCCCCTGTTGCTGAAAAGAAGGCGGTTGAGCTTGCAAAGGGTCTGCCTGCAGGACCTGGCGGAGCTGTTGGAAGGATTGTATTTACTGCTGATGATGCAGAGGCATGGGCAAAGAAGGGTGAGAAGGTAATACTTGTAAGGAGCGAGACCTCTCCTGAGGATGTGCACGGCATGCATGCAGCAGAGGCCATCCTTACAGCAAAGGGTGGAATGACAAGCCATGCAGCACTTGTGGCGAGGGGCTGGGGCAAATGCTGCATAGTGGGCTGCTCTGCCCTTGACATAGATGTCCATAAGAAAGAGGTCAATGTAAACGGTAGAACTCTCAAAGAGGGAGACTGGATGACCCTAAATGGGACCAAAGGACGTGTATATGAAGGCAGGCTTGATCTATTGCCGGCCAATCCTGAACATAATCTATGGTATAAGGATCTGATGAAATGGGTAGACCAGTTCAGGACATTAAAGGTCAGGACAAATGCAGACACCCCTAAGGACGCTGCCGTTGCAAGAAACTTTGGCGCCGAAGGCATTGGGCTTTGCAGGACAGAGCACATGTTCTTTGGTCCTGACAGGATAAAGGCGATGAGGGAGATGATTCTTTCCGATACTGTTGAGGAGAGGAAGAGGGCACTTGCAAAGATCCTCCCGTTCCAGAAGCAGGACTTTATCGGCATATTCAAGGCAATGGCCGGTTTTCCTGTGACCATAAGGCTTCTTGACCCGCCGCTTCATGAGTTTTTACCTCATACCGATATGGAACTCATGGAGCTTGCAAATGAAATGGGCGTATCTTTTGAGCAGCTTAATGCAAAGAACAAATCGCTGCATGAGTTTAACCCAATGCTCGGACACCGCGGCTGCCGTCTCGGAATTACTTATCCAGAGATATACGAGATGCAGGCCCAGGCTATAATGGAGGCTGCATGCGGGCTTGCAAAGGAGAAGGTGAAGGTTGTACCTGAGATAATGATCCCCCTTGTTGGTCATGTCAATGAATTGCAGAGGATGAGGGAGATTGTTGTTGCTACTGCAAACAGGGTTCAGAAGGAATATAGAGTAAAAGTCCCTTATACTGTGGGGACAATGATAGAGCTGCCGCGGGCGTGCGTAACCGCCGAGGAGATTGCACAGGTGGCAGACTTCTATTCCTTTGGAACAAATGACCTTACACAGACGGTCTATGGACTTTCAAGGGACGATGCCGGACGGTTCCTGCCGTTGTATATCGAAAGCGGTCTGCTTAAAGACGACCCGTTCATTACCATAGACCAGAACGGAGTTGGCGCTCTTATGCAGATGGCTGTTGAAAAGGGCAGGAAGGTTAAGAAGGACTTGAAAATGGGCATATGCGGTGAGCACGGAGGAGAGCCTAAATCCGTTGAATTCTGCCATAGTATCGGACTCAACTATGTGAGCTGTTCGCCTTACAGGGTTCCTATAGCAAGATTTGCAGCAGCGCAGGCTGCATTAAAGAAGATATCAAAAAAGCATTAAAGCAGATCGCGGTATAAGAACTGACTATAAAAGTTGAATTTCTTTAGACTTACAGCAGAGAAATGCCTCTTCTACATTCACCAACCCGTGGTATAGTATGTGTCCATGAGTGCAGATGTTGCTCTTGATGCCGCGCCTGTTTTTTTCATCCACTCGGTTTACTGCCAGGCGATTATTCTTGCACAAATTGTCATTTTTAATGCAAAATAAAAACTTAATGTAAGGAATTATTATTTTCATAGTCGCTTGCTAACCCCGCAGCAAACTGCGGGGAATACGCTTGCTATCCATTTATGGCTAAGGAGAACGACGATTGTCCGTAAGGGTTGCGGTTATAGGGGTTGGTTATCTCGGCCAGCAGCATGCGAGGATATATTCTGAGCTTAAGGATGCCGAGCTTATATGCGTTGTTGATAAGGACAGAGACAAGGCTGCCGAGGTAGCTTATAGATTTGGCTGCAGGGCAGATACGGATTACACGAGTATTATCAAGGATGTGGATGCAGTGAGCATCGTAGTGCCTACATCACTGCACCACAGGATAGCTATGGATTTCCTCAGGCATAACATCGATATACTTGTTGAGAAGCCTATCACATCAACGGTAAAAGAGGCAGGCGAGTTAATAGCCGAGGCAAAGAAAAAAGGACTCATATTACAGGTTGGCCATCTTGAGCGCTTTAATGCAGGGGTATCACTCCTTGCAAAGGCCATAAATGAGCCGAGGTTTATAGAGGCGAAGAGGCTCTCTCCCTTTTTACAAAGGGGTAGTGATGTGGATGTTACCCTTGACCTTATGATACACGACATAGACATAATTCTGAGCCTTGTGAGATCTGAGATTAAATCCATAAAGGCGGTAGGCTCAAGGGTTATTACGAAAAATATAGATGTTGCCCACGCATGGATAGAATTCAAAAACGGTTGTGTTGCACAGGCAGTTGCAAGCAGGCTCTCAAAGGATAAGCTCAGGGAGATAAAGGTGTTTCAAAACGATGCATTTATTTCCCTTGATTACCAGAAGCAGGAGTTGGTCTTTCACAGGAAGGCAAGGAACGGGACAGTGCGGGTTGAGACAAAGAGCCCTGAAAAGAAAGAACCCCTGAAGGAGGAGCTGATGGCATTTCTCCGGTGTGTAAGGAGCAGACAGAGACCTGTTGCCTCGGGATATGAGGGCAGAGAAGCACTGAGGGTCGCACTAAAGGTATCGGAGGTGGTCAGAAATGGTTCCAATGCTTGACCTGAGCGGCCAGTATGGGGCCATAAAGGATGAGATAGATGCCGCAGTCAATGGCGTTCTTTCAAGCGGGCACTTTATACTCGGTGAGAATGTCCTGGCATTTGAAAAGGAGCTTGCTGCCTATCACAGTATCCGCTATGCTGTATCCCTTGCCTCCGGGACAGATGCTCTGCATCTCTCACTGAGAGGGCTTGGCATAAAAGAGGGCGATGAGGTTATTACAACGCCGTTTACATTCTTTGCAACGGTTGAGGCCATCCTTTATCTGAGGGCAATCCCTGTATTTGTTGATATAGAGCCTGATACCCTGAATATCGCTGTAGAAAAGATAGAGGAGAGGATAACAGAAAAGACAAAGGCAATCCTTCCTGTCCACATCTTCGGGCAGCCTGTCCGTATGGACAGGGTTATGGATATCGCAAAAAGATATGGCATAGTTGTTGTGGAGGACTGCGCCCAGGCATTCGGCGCAGAGTATATGGGCAAAAAGGTTGGGACATTTGGCAATGCAGGATGCTTTAGTTTTTATCCGAGCAAAAACCTCGGCTGTTACGGCGATGGAGGTATGGCTATAACAGGAGAGGAAGGCCTTTATAAAAGGCTCATGCTCCTTAGAAACCATGGGACGGTTGGCCCTTATCAGCACGCCTTTGTAGGATGTAACAGCAGGCTTGATGAGATCCAGGCAGCAATCCTGAGGGTGAAGCTAAAAAGGATTGATGCATATAACAGGCTGAGACAGAAAAAGGCCGACATATACGCATCTCTTCTAAAGGATGCTGTTCAATGTCCCCCTTCTGTTGAAGGCACAATCCATGTCTATCATCAATACACAATAAGGTCCAAGAAAAGGGATGAGATACAGAAGGCATTAAAGGAAAGGGCAATAGCATCTGTTGTCTATTATCCGATACCGCTACACCTTCAAGAGGCACTTTCGCATCTTGGCTGCAGAAAGGGCGATTTCATAGAGGCAGAAAGGGCATCTATGGAGGTCCTTTCATTGCCCATATACCCGGAGCTTGAGGATTCGAAGATAGAGCTTATCGCAGAGATTGTGAGAGAGACAGTAAAATAACAACGAACAATGAGCTAATGAAAAAGGCAATGATTGTTGCAGGGGAGCTCTCTGGCGAGATCTATGGTGCAAGGCTTGCAAGGAGCTTGAGGAACATCTGGGGAAATGTTGATATTAGCGGTATGGGTGGAACAAGCATGGAAAAAGAGGGGGTCAGGATTCTTGCGCCAATTACACCTGTTGTCGGGTTAACAGAGGGGATAAGACATCTATTTCAGATTAAAAAAAATCTCGGAGTTTTAACCAGTTCATTAAAGGAATCAAGACCTGATGTCGTTATACTTATTGATTATCCTGATTTCAATCTGAGATTGGCTGCCAGGGCAAAGGCATGTGGTACAAAGGTTCTTTATTATGTAAGCCCGCAGGTATGGGCATGGAGGAAGGGCCGTGTAAAAAGGATTGCCTCTCTTGCGGATAAGATGGCAGTAATACTTCCATTTGAGATTGATATATATAAGAGTGCAGGGCTTCCCTGTGAGTTTGTGGGGCATCCCATATTGGAGGAGCTTAATATAGACAAGGATAAAAAGGAAGTAAAGAGAGACCTCGGCCTTGATGAAGAAAGACCTGTTATCTCCATTCTTCCTGGAAGCAGGATGTCTGAGGTAAAAAGACTCCTGCCCTTGATGGCTGATGCTGTAAAAGAATTAAGGCGGCAATACAAAGGCATCCAGTATGTGCTGCCATTTGCACAAAATCTTGACAGGGGAGAATTTGATAAGATATTAAGGAAGATGGATGATGTAAAGGTCATTGATGGAATGTCCAGGGAGGCGCTTTATGTATCAGAGCTTGCGCTGATCGCCTCTGGAACAGCAGCGATTGAGGCTGCCTTTCTCGGCGTTCCTGGCATTGTGCTTTACAGGCTTTCATCCATAACATATCTTTTTGGTAAGATGCTTGTGAAAGTGCGTTTCATATCGCTGGTAAATATACTGTTAAATGAAGAGGTCTTCCCTGAGTTGATCCAGGGAAAGGCAACGGTTAAGAATATCATGGATAAGATAAAATATGTCCTCGATAACCGTGAGGGTATTGTAGAGAGATTAAAGGGACTAAGACATTTATTTGAGGATAAGAGGGCATCTGAAAGGGTGGCAGTGATTGCAGGAGAGCTTGCAGGATGGAATCGTATAAAAGGCTTTTAAGGTTTGTGCGACCTTACTGGATAAGGCTTGTAGCAGCCACGGTCCTGGGCTTTGGTGTTTCAGGGATCAACGGCGCCGTTGCATGGCTTGTAAAGCCTGTACTTGACGACATACTTGTAAAGAAAGACCTGAAGATGTGGATGCTCCTTCCTTTGGGCATACTTGTCCTCAGTATCTTAAAGGGATTGTTCGCATATGCCAATACCTACCTCATGAACTCTGTGGGCTCAAAGATTGTAAGGGATATAAGGAATAAACTCTATCATCATACAATATTCCTCCCTGTGTCTTTCTACTCAAAGGACTCCACAGGCACACTCATATCAAGGATACTCAATGACGCAGGCATGTTTCAGGGGCTTCTTGCCTTTTCTATAAAGGACCTTATTGTAGAAGGCACGACTGTCATAGCCCTGACTGCTGTTGCGTTTTACAGGAGGTGGGACCTTGCTCTTGTGGCAGTAACCGTGTTCCCGCTTTCGTTTTACGCCATCGGAAGGTTTGGCAAGAAGATGAGGAGGATCAGTAAAAAAGGACAGGAGCAGATCTCTGGCATAACGACTATCCTTTCCGATACGCTGAGCGGCATAAAGGTCATTAAGGCATTCGGGATGGAGCGGAATGAAAAAGAGAGGTTTGAGAACGAGACCCAGGGCTATTACAGGATTTCTATGAAAGGGGTAAGATTAAAGCAGTTGTCATCGCTTTTTATGGAGGTGGTTGCCGGCACCGGCATTGCATTTGTAATATGGTATGGCGGCTATCTTGCCATTGTCAAGAACACCCTGACCCCAGGAGATTTTGTCTCTTTCCTCGTTGCTATTGTAATGGTGTATACCCCGCTTAAGAGGTTAAGTGATGTATATAATAGTATACAGCAGGCAAGGGCATCTGCAGAGAGGGTCTTTTATCTCATGGATGCGGAAAAGGAAAGGGACGGGACCATTGAACTACAACCCCTAAAGGATGCAATAGAATTCAGGAATGTCTCCTTCAGCTATGAAAGAGACAATAGAAAGGTTGTTGACAATATAAATCTCAGGATCAAGGCAGGAGAGGTAATAGCCATTGTCGGCAAAAGCGGTGCAGGAAAGACGACCATTGCAGACCTGATCCCGAGGTTCTACAGCCCTTTAGAGGGGCAGATACTGTTTGACAGTATAGACATAAAGGATGCAACCCTTAGATCCCTCCGCTCTCAGATAGGGATAGTAAGCCAGGATGTGATACTCTTCAATGACACAGTCAAGAACAATATTGCATATGGGATGCCTGCTGCCACCGATGAGGAGATTGTCAATGCGGCAAAGGCAGCCTTTGCACACGACTTCATCACGGAGATGCCAGTTTCCTATGATACTGTTATTGGAGAGAGAGGACTTAGATTATCAGGAGGGCAGAGGCAGAGGATCTCCATAGCGAGGGCAATACTGAAAAACCCTCCAATACTGATACTCGATGAGGCAACATCATCCCTCGATACGGCATCGGAGATGATGGTACAGCGGGCATTGGAGAATCTGATGAAGGGAAGAACCACTATCATAATAGCGCACAGACTCTCTACTATAAAACGGGCAGACAGGGTTATTGTCCTTGACAGGGGCAGGATAATCGAGACAGGGACGCACGATGAGCTGCTCGGAAAAGGTGGGACCTACAAAAACCTTTACACACACCAGTTTGAGGAAAAGAAAAGGGATGTTTCTCCTCTATAGCATCCTCTCCTTTCTGATAATCATCCTTATACATCCGTGGTATTATCTAAAGAGAAGCAGCAGTGAAAGGCACAGGTGGCTGAATGAGCGCTGGGCGAGAATACCTGAGAAATTAGTCCTGAGTCCTTCTGAACCTATATGGCTGCATGCAGTGTCTGTCGGTGAGGTAATGGCTGCCCTTCCCCTTCTCAGGGCTTTAAAGAAAAGGTTTCCTGGGAAAAAGATACTTCTGACAACAGTAACAGAGACAGGACAGCATGTTGCAATGGAGAAATTCCCTGAGGCAGACTGCATAGCCTATCTGCCGTGGGACATAGCCCCTGTTGTTAATAAGGTTGTAAGCAGATTAAGGCCTTCTATCTTCATCACTATAGAGACCGAACTCTGGCCGAACCTTCTGCGAACAATCAATGCCCATGGTATTCCTATCATCGTGCTCAATGGCCGTATATCAGAGGGCTCTTTTCATGGTTACAGGCGTATAAGGTTTTTCATGAAAAGGGTCTTGTCCCTTGTTGATTTTTTTGGAATGCAGGACGACATAGATGCAGAAAGGATCATCTCGATAGGAGCGGAGCCATCTAAGGTAAGAGTTATTGGAAACTTCAAGTTTGACTATGTCCAGTCTGATAAACCTATTGCCTGGGCAGAACATCTTAAGAGGCCAGCCATTATTGCAGGCAGCACGCACAGGGGAGAGGAGGAGATGATACTGGATGCATATACGAGATTATCAGGAGACTGGGGCCTTATCCTTGCTCCGAGGCACCCTGAAAGGGCAGGGGAGGTGGAAGGGCTTCTGGATAAGAGGGGACTGCCCCACATAAGACGCTCAGGTATAAAAGGCCCATTTAATGAACGGATAATAATACTGGATACTATTGGCGAGCTGTCATCCCTTTATAGATATGCTGATATAGCCGTGGTAGGAGGCAGCCTGCTTCCATTTGGCGGTCATAACCCAATAGAGCCTGCATTCTGGGCAGGGCCGATAATCTTTGGTCCGCATATGGAGAACTTCCCCATTGCAAAGGAGTTTATAAGAGAGGGTGGGGCTATCGAGGTAAGGGATGTCAATGAGATGGTAGAGGCCATTTTATGGTTGACTGAGAGGTCTGAAAGGGCAGAGAAGATGGGGGCTGTTGCAAAGGCAATAGTTCAGAAGAATATAGGCGCTGTTGAAAGGTCAATCGGGGTCATTGAGGCATACCTTGGGAATCCTTAGTGCGTTTTATCACACGATTCTCCTTGGACGGCATGGCCTTTATAGATATGGGATAAAGGCTGTGAGACATCTGCCGCGGCCTGTTATAAGTGTTGGAAACCTGACACTCGGAGGCACTGGGAAGACACCTGCTGTCATGGCCATTGCAATGGAGGCTGTGAAAAGAGGGATAAGGCCTCTAATACTGACAAGGGGATACCGTGGAAAGGCAAAGGGCCCGTGCTTTGTAAGTAAAGGGCACGGCCCCATCATAGGTTCTGAGGAGGCAGGTGATGAGGCATATCTGATGGCAGGGCTCTTAAAGGATGTATCTGTTGTTAAGGGTAAAGACCGATATAAGGCAGGCATCTTTGCCCTGGATGAACTTGATACCCTGACCGCCAATCGCAAATCCCAGATCCCTGATTTATTCATCCTTGATGACGGTTTTCAACACTGGCAATTGTGGAGGGATGTTAATATACTGCTTATTGACTATCACAGGCCTTTTGGCAATGGCCGATTATTCCCGGAAGGCCAACTGAGGGAACCATTGGAGGCGATAGAAAGGGCTGATGTTATTGTGATTACAAAAGCAGAAGACCTTCAACAGGATAAAATAGCGGAGATAAAAGAGGCTATCCAAAGATATAACCAGAGAGCGCCGATCTTTATAGAGACACACATGCCTGTCTGTCTTGTGAAGGAAGGGGCAGAGCTGTCACTTGAGGCCATAAAGGGAGAGAGGATCCTTGCGTTTGCTGGAATTGCTGAGCCTGAGTCTTTCAAGTACCTCTTGACTTCCATAGGGGGAGATGTTGTAAGGTTTAAATCCTATACGGACCATCACCCCTACTCAAAAGGGGATATAGGGTACATCAGGCAGAATGCTGTTGATTCAGGGGCAAGGTGGATAATCACAACAGAAAAGGATATGGCAAGACTCAAAGGAATGGGTGTGGACGCAGATTTCACTGCCCTCAGGATCGGGTTTTCTATAGACAGGGGTTTTTATGACCTGGTCTTTAAATGCTGCGGATAAAATGGTTTCCAAAAAATACAAGGTCTTTGGCTATAGCTATAGGAGGCATAGATGTTAAGATATGTAAATGTGAGGACTAAAAACAGAACTGAATTTGTTGATATAACCCATGATATCCAGAATATTGTAACAGAATCAGGTATAATGAATGGCCTCTGCTACCTCTATGTACCGCATACAACTGCTGCAATCACCATAAATGAGGGGGCAGACCCAAGCGTCCAGAGGGACATACAGGCAACCCTGATAAAACTTATACCATTTGACGGAGATTATCATCATAGAGAAGGCAACTCTTCTGCCCATATAAAGTCCACAATCGTGGGCATATCAAAGGTAGTCTTTATAGAGGATGGAAGGCTGGTATTGGGCACATGGCAGTCCATCTATCTGTGCGAGTTTGATGGTCCAAGGCACAGACGCATTGCAATAAAGATAGTCAAGGATGGATAAAGGGCTAAGACATCTCCTCAGGGAAAGGGATGAGGAGATAAGGCAGCTTAAAGAGGAGATTAATCGCCTCAAAAGACAGTTGAGCCTCCAGGGGTTATCATACCTCTTAAAAAACAGGGGCTTCAGCATCTATAAAAAGCAGATAGGGGATGACCTTATCTTACCTGAGAAACAATCAGATATAGATTCGTATTATGAGCACCTTAAGAAATATTCCTTCAGACTCTTCCTCAGGGATGTGATAAAGCACCAGCAGGGTTTCTCCATAGAGGATGTTACAAGATATGCGACAAAGGAGGTATCCGCACAATACCTGAACTACCTAACCTCCGCAGGGGTAGTCGTAAGGGACAGGAAAGGATTCAGGCTTAAAAAGCAGCCTATAAAGAGCTTTGGTGAGACGCTGGAATGGTTTATAGCTGAGGTATTGAAAAGGGCATTCAATATGGAGGCCATCTGGGGCGTGAGGTTCAAAAAGCGGGGTGTTGGCGGAGACTATGACCTTATAGCAAGGTTTGATAGCAGGATTGTCTACATGGAGATAAAATCCTCTCCGCCAAGGCAGATATATGATAATGAGATAAGGGCATTCCTTGACAGGACAGATGACCTGAGACCTGATATGGCAGTTTTTCTCATGGATACAGAATTGAGGATGAAGGACAAGATAGTCCCTATGTTCGAGGATGCCCTTAAAAAGAGATACAGACACCCTGTAGAGGTCTCAAGGATAGAAAAGGAGTTGTTCCATATAGACGGGAAGGTGTTTATAATCAATTCAAAGGACAGTCTCACGGGAAACATCGCATCAATCATAAGCTGGCATCTAAGAAGTAATATAGGAGGTTAATGTGTCTAACAAAAAGGATATCTGTGTGGTCTGTGCGTGGAGGGCAACATGTCAGAAGAAATACTCCATAAGCGGGAAGGACATCCACTGCCCTGATTTCACAAGGGATTTAACCATCCCCGAAGAGGAGGAAGAGACAGAAGGAGAGATAGACTTCACGAAGAGGAAAGAAGAAGGGGATGACTGAAGCTAAAGTCTTTTTATTACTGCAACCTCTTCACACTCGGGGAATTTCGGACACTTAAGACAGTCACCCCATATCTTCTGTGGAAGCCCTGTCTTGTCTATATCCCTGAAACCCATCTTGTTGAAGAAATCAGGATGGTAGGTGAGTGCAAAGACCTGTTTTACCCCGATAGTCTTTGCCTCCCTCAAACACCTCCCAACCAGTTTTTTACCAATACCAAGGCGCTGATATTCCTTTGCCACTGCAACCGAGCGAACCTCTGCAAGGTCCTCCCAGAGTATGTGGATGGCTGCCGTGCCGATAATTTTGCCATTATCCTCACAGATAAAGTAATCCCTTATATTTTCATAAAGCTCATTAAGGGACCTGGGCAGCATCTCGTCCTTTTTTGCAAGCTGGTTTATAAGGTTGTGCACTGCCTTTATATCAGAGATCCTTGCCTTCCTTATTATCAATAAGTTCAACCCCTTTCTTTATTGCAGCCTCATTAATCCTGCATGCATCTTGTCTGTGAGCCGGTATTATCTCTCTCAGGGCATTAAAGGCAGATCCCTGCGATATAATATTCGTTTTTGCGATGAGCGCACCGAATACAACCATATTGGCGCTCCTGGCATCACCGAGGTGATCAGCAGCCTCATTTGCGGGAATCCCTATTACATCAATATCTTTCCGGCGATGGCTTTTCTTAATGAGTGATGTGTTCATTATAAGAAGCCCGCCAGGTTTGAGCCTCTCTTCAAACCTATCAAGCGACGCCTCATTCATTACTATAAGGACATCGGGATTACGGACAACAGGAGAACCCACCATTTTATCAGATATTACAACTGTGCAGTTGGCAGTGCCCCCGCGTATTTCAGCACCGTAAGATGGAAACCATGTTACAGATCTGCCCTCAAGCATTGCAGTCTGTGCAATGACTTTACCCAGGAAAAGTATCCCCTGACCGCCAAAGCCTGCTATAATTATCTTTGTTTCCAATCATACCTCCATGTATTTATCCTTTATCAGGCCGAGGGGAAAGACCTTCATCATCTCTTCCTCAATCCACCTGATGGATTCCCCTGGGCTCATTTCCCAATCTGTAGGGCAGGGCGATAAGACCTCGACAAGACTGAATCCCCTTTCTTCCATCTGGTATCTGAATGCCTTTTCAATCGCCCTTTTTGTCTCCATGAGATTCTTTACATTATTGACGGCAGTTCTACACACAAAGCTGACACCATCTATTGTGCTTAAAAGCTCAGATACCTTGAGCGGGTAGCCTGCCTGCTTTACATCCCTGCCTTTTGGTGTTGTGGTTGTCTTTTGCCCGATAAGTGTTGTTGGTGCAAGCTGTCCGCCTGTCATTCCATAGGTCGCATTATTGACAAATATAACTGTAAGATTCTCTCCCCTGTTGGCAGCATGTATTATCTCCGCGGTTCCTATAGCCGCCAGGTCGCCGTCACCCTGATACGAAAATATTATCCTGTCTGGCATAATCCGCTTGAGGCCTGTGGCTGCTGCAGGTGGTCTCCCGTGGGCGACCTCCAGGACATCAAAGTTAAAATAATCATATGCAAATACAGCACAGCCCACAGGGGCAATGCCCACTGTCTTTCCCCTTATCCCGAGCTTATCTATCGTCTCGGCAACCAGCCTGTGTATAAGGCTGTGGCCGCAGCCAGGGCAAAATCTGAAATCAGTTTCCTTAAGGCTTTTTGGCCTTGAAGATATCCTTCTCATCGTCCCTCCTGTAGCAGAATATATTCTTTTTACCCCTTGCCTTGGCAGCATACAGGGCCATGTCTGAGGCATACAAGATACTTTTTGAATCACTTCCATCAGATGGATATGTTGCCACACCGCCGCTTACATATACCTTAACACCTCCGAGATCCTTTAAAAAGGTCTCATCTGCGATAATCCTCCGTATCCTTTCAGCAAGGATAGATGCCTCCTCTTTTTCTGTATTTGGCAGTATGGATATAAACTCCTCCCCTCCATACCGTGCCAGGATATCTGTTTTCCTTGACTCCCTCTTTAATATAGCGGCTATTGCCTTTAAGATATTATCCCCTGCCTGATGTCCAAAGCTGTCATTATAGTGTTTAAAATCATCTATATCAAGGATAACAAGTGAGAATGGAGTGCCGTATCTATTTGTCCTTGCAATCTCTGTATCCAATGCCTCATAAAAATATCTTATGTTATATAACCCTGTAAGGCCATCGGTAACCGAGAGGTGCTTTGTCTCCTCATACAGCCTTACCTTCTCGAATATCAATGCAACCTGGTTTGAAATGGTAGAAAGAAGTGATATGTCCTCAAAGTCAATGGTGTGCTTAGACCTGCTTGACAGGCAGAGGATACCTGATACCTTATCAGTACTCCTGAGGCACATGCCTATTATAGTCATTATCCCTTCATTCCAAAAGACATCAAGTCCTTGTTCTGATCTGACATCCTCAACTATATAAAACGGCTCATCAGTGCATGATATGCCTTCCCATATTGTGGTCAGTTCCCCTTCTTCAGCCTGTTTAAGGAATTTCATGGAAAAACCCTTATGTGCCTTTATAACATATGTGTCTTCTTCAAGGATTACAATGCACCCACAATCGAAATTAGTAACGAGGATGGTCTTTTCAAGGAGGTCTGAAAGAACAGCATCAATGTTCCTTGATGATATAAAAGATGTTGAAAGGGTATTTATCACTGTGAGTTCCCTGTTTCTCCTGATGAGTTCATTTTCAATCTCGACCCGTTTAGTAATATTGCGGTAGTGGACAATTATCCCCTTGAAACTACCCCATGGGCCAGGTATCGGGCATATATTCACACCGAAGATGCTGCCGCCGAGATTTATGGATGCAGTCTTTGGAAGCTTCAACATCAATGCATCCTCTATATCTTTCCTGATATGTGTAAGAGGCTCTATCTCTGTGAATGGCTTGCCTATAGATTTATCTCTGTCAACATCTGTAAAATCACAGAATGCCTTATTAAGGTATCTTATCCTGCCATGCTCATTGAGGATAACCACCATATAATTAAGGGCATCAAATATAATATAGGGATTGACCTCAGTCTCTGCGTGAAAAGATGCCTTTATCCTGTCTGATAAAGACCTTATCAGACCCATACATAAATCCTTTCAGAGGAGATATTTTGATGCATAGTCTCCTTTTTCAGCCATTAGTACATCTTATTTAAAAATTATACTGTAAAAATAAAAAATTTTCATGAAAACGGCAGACCTCCGAATATCACAAGGCATCAGACGCTGATCGGAAAGAGGTTAAAAATAAAGCCTTTAAAAATGATGGTAGATGGTAGGGGCATATTGCAATACGCCACTACATGGAGTGATGTTACAGCCTTCCTTTTACCAGGCTATCAACCACAGAGGGGTCTGCCAGGGTTGAGGTGTCTCCAAGGTCTTCGATCCGTCCACCTGCAATCTTTCTCAGTATCCTTCTCATTATCTTTCCGCTTCTGGTTTTTGGTAGTCCTGATGTAAACTGGAGTTTATCAGGCGTGGCTATCGGGCCTATTACCGCCCTTACATGTCCGATTAATATCTTCTTGAGCTCCTCTGAAGGCTGTTTGCCATCCTTCAGGGTCACATATGCGTATATTCCTTCTCCTTTAATCTCATGTGGATATCCTACTACTGCAGCCTCTGCAACCATCCCATGGCTGACAAGGGCTGATTCAACCTCTGCAGTGCCGAGTCTGTGGCCGGAGACATTGAGGACATCATCTATACGGCCCATGAGCCAGTAATCACCGTCTTCATCAACCCTTGCTCCGTCCCCTGTGAAGTATCTTCCAGGAAATCGTGAAAAATAGACCTCTTTCAGCCTCTTATTTTCAGGGTCTCCATATGTTCCCCTTATCATTCCTGGCCAGGGTTTTTCAATCACGAGGTATCCTCCTTCATCAACCCCTGCTGGAGAGCCATCCTCTTTTAAAATAGCTGGCACAACGCCTGGGAAAGGTCTGTTAGCCGAACCGGGCTTTAATGTCATTGCACCTGGCAGCGGTGTTATCAATATCCCGCCTGTCTCTGTCTGCCACCATGTGTCAACTATGGGTAATTTCCCCTTGCCAACATGTGTATGATACCACATCCATGCCTCTGGATTTATCGGTTCTCCTACTGTGCCGAGGAGCCTCAGGGATGGTAGGTCGTGCTTATCTACCCATGCTTCTCCTTCCCTCATTAATGCCCTTATGGCTGTTGGTGCCGTGTAGAAGATATTAACCTGATGTTTCTCTACAATGTCCCAGAACCTGCCTGGATTTGGATAGGTGGGAATGCCCTCAAACATAAGGCTTGTTGCACCTGCTGAGAGGGGGCCATATACAATGTAGCTGTGTCCTGTAACCCAGCCTATATCTGCTGTGCAAAAGTGGATGTCTTCATCGTGGTAGTCGAATATCCACTTGAATGTGAGGTTTGTAAATAGCAGATAACCGCCTGTTGTATGAAGGACGCCTTTTGGTTTTCCAGTAGAGCCAGATGTGTAAAGGATAAACAGCGGGTCTTCAGCATCCATCCATTCAGGTTCGTAATAGTTTGCAATATCAGGGGCATTGATCTCCTCATGCCACCATAGATCCCTGCTTGGTTCCATATCCACGCCGTCGGCTCTTTTTACTACAATCACTTTCTCAATTGTCGGACATTCCTGGAGTGCTACATCTGCATTTGCCTTTAGTGGAACGAATCTCCCTCCCCTGAGGCCCCTATCCGCTGTAATTAAAAGCTTGGCCTTACAGTCCTGGATCCTCTCTCTAAGCGCCTGTGCGCTGAATCCACCAAAGACAACACTGTGAATTGCACCTATCCTCGCACAGGCGAGCAAAGCGATGGCAAGCTCAGGTATCATTGGGAGATAAATGGTCACCCTGTCTCCCTTTGCGACCCGATGTTTTTTTAGCACATTGGCAAATCTGTTGACCTCGTAATAGAGTTGCTGGTATGTATAGGTTTTGTAACTGCCGTCGTCTGCCTCCCATATTATTGCAGCTTTATTCCTTGTGGGAGTATTTATATATCTGTCGAGGCAGTTGTATGAGGCATTGAGCTTCCCGCCCATAAACCATTTTATTTCAGGCTTTTCAAAGTTCCATTCTAAAACCTTATCCCACTTCTTAAACCACGACAGATGTGTTTCAGCCATCTCAGCCCAAAACCCTTCAGGGTCATTAACAGACCTTTTATATATCTTTTCATACTCCTTTATACTCTTGATATGGGCTTTTTTGCTGAACTCAGTTGATGGCGGGAATGTCCTTTTTTCCTCCATCAAAACATCAATGCTTTCTTTTGACATTCCTTGATTCCTCCTCCTATTTATAATGTCAACAGTCAATGACCAATGACATTATTATATACTACTCAGCACCAATTCCAACATATGTTCTGAGTTTCTCATCTTAAGCAAATAAAATACCAGTCTGGTAAAAACAAAGATTGGCTTAAATAAGGACACTGCAGATTAATTCAGGGTATTCAAACTACAGACTTTGTAACAAAAAGTAATAGGTTTTACCCCTGTGTTACATGAAGTTACATCTAAACGGCCTCAAAGGATAGCGTGTTTCTTTATCTCTTCATATGAAAAAACCGGGCCGTCAGTGCAGATATACTTAGGGCCTGCATAACAATGGCCGCATTTGCCAACCCCACATTTCATGTGTGCCTCGAGGGTGGTAATTATCCTGTTATCAGGCATCCCGAGGAAGAAAAGATCCCTCATTGCAGCCTTTATCATAATCTCAGGGCCGCATATATATGCTGCGGCCTTCTTAAAATCTGTGCGCACCTCATGCCAGAGGCCTGTCACAAGACCGATATGGCCATTCCATTTTTCGTTGCCCTTGTCCACGGTAAGAACAACATTTATCCCGCCTTCTCTCCACTTTTCTATCTCATCCCTGAAGACCATATCCTCCGGGCTCCTTGAACCATAAAGCAAGGTTACCTGTCCAGCCTTATCAGGATTTCTTATCAACCAGTGGATAAGGGGTCTAAGCGGGGCTATGCCGATGCCGCCGGCAACTACTACAATATCTCTACCCTTTGATGCCTCAAGCGGGAAGCCGTTGCCATATGGGCCTCTCAGCCCAATGGATTGGCCTGTCTGTAAGGAATGGATTGCAGTGGTTACCATGCCTGCCTTTCTGATGCACAGATCTAACACCCCCCCTTCATCAGGAAGCGATGCCACGGATATAGGAACCTCGCCAGCACCCCATACTGAGACCATAAAGAATTGTCCAGGGCTGTAAGTAAGCTGAGACTCAACCCTTACCCTGAAGAGCCCTACATCAGGAGCAAGCGGGATAATCTCCTCAATCCTTCCATTAAAAGGCAGGTATATATTGTTCTTCGCTTGCCGGGCGATTAGATTGCTGTTCATTCCCCGTCACCATTAAGGGCAAGGCCTTTTATCTTTGTCGCAATGGTAGCCATATCAATCTTTCCAGGGCATGTGATTGTGCATCTGCCGCATCCCACACATCCAAAATCACCCAGCGTCTCAGGATAATGAATCAGCTTGTGATAATACCACCTCTTTGTCCTTAGAACCATCTTCTCATTGGGTATTACGCCTCCAGCCATTCGGGTAAATCCTTTAAAGAGGCATGTGTCCCATAATCTCACCCTCTCGATACCATCAGGGTATACCCTGTCGGTTACTGTGAAACAGGTACAGAGGGGGCATTCATAGACGCAGCCTCCGCATTCAAAACATCTTCCGGCAACCCATTGCCAGAAATCATCCTTCACCCTCCCTGAAAGAATCATCTGTCTTACACCTTCAAGTCCTATCCTCTTTTGAAACCCTGCCTTTGAACTCAGAAAAACCTCGTACTGGTCTTCATAATCCAGTTTCGTGGGCCTTCTAAAGAGGAAAGCCATGGACCTGACTGTTCTTGCCCCTTCAGCAGAGCCTGTCTGAAGAAAATACCTGTCGCCAAGATCGGTCAATTGAATATCAAAGCCCTTTTCAAGATACGGCCCTGTTGCAAGCCCGATGCAGAAGCATGTGGGCTCTGGATTGTTGCACACTACAGAGATAAAAAGGGTGTTTTTCCTCCTCTGTTCATAATAAGGGTCTCTGTATTTTCCGAGATAAAATTTATCCAGGAGACCGAGGGTAGAGATATCACACGACCTTACCCCGAAGATAACCCTTCTGTTTTTGTCGGTTAAGTCTTCCACTGCCCTAACCCCCTTTCTAAGGGGAGGTGAGGAGGGATTAGAATTTAGCCTCAACATTGGTTCATATTGTGGGAAAAGAAACTCTTTTGGCGATGGAAGGGATGCAGGACAATCAAGGACAATCTCGTGGATATTTTCAACAGTCCTGAAGACTATATCCCTGCCTTCATCCCTTAACGGGCCGATTAGCTGCCTGTCTTTTCTCAGTTGTCTCAGCCAGTAGGACAGGTGGTTTTTATCCAGTATCCATTCGCCCTTCATGTAATCCTCAATGTCTCTAAATCTATTAATGGCGGCCTCTCGGTTTTCTGTGGTCTGGAAAGGGGCTCGACCTTTACTGCGCAGACCTTATATTCAGGTATCTTTGCATCGGGGTCTGTGGCGGGGTTTGTGATGACATTTGCTGCGGCATTTTTGAAATGGAATGGGATAAACACAATACCTTCAGGGGTTCTCTGTGTGACATATGCCCTGAGGTCAATGAAACCCCTCCTCGAACCCACCCTTACCATAGACCTGTCTTTTATGCCCAGTTTTTCTGCATCAGCAGGGTTTATCTCCACAAAACATTCTGGTTCTTCCCTTTCAAGCACTGATGTCCTTCCGCACATGGTTCCTGTATGATAACGGAAATACATGCGGCCTGTTGTAAGAAGGAATGGATACGCCTCATCAGGCGGCTCATCAGGCGGCACAAAATCCACTGTAATAAATGTGCCAAGCCCTCTGGCAAACTTTTTCCTGTGAAGATAGGGCGTGCCCGGGTGGTCTATATCAGGGCATGGCCACTGTAGCCCAAAGCCCTCATTAAGACGGTGCTGGAGTATTCCTGCATAGGATGGTGTGAGGAGTGCTATCTCCTCCATTATCTCATATGTGCCCCTGTAACTCATTTTATATCCCATCGCTGAGGAAAGCTCTGAGATGATCTCCCAGTCAGGCCTTGATTCACCTATAGGCTGGATGGCCTTTCTGAGCAGTTGAACCCTGCGTTCTGTATTTGTAAATGTACCGTCCTTTTCTGCATAGGATGCGGCAGGGAGAAGCACATCTGCATACTCTGAGGTCTCGTTAATGAAGATGTCCTGGACAACCAAGAATTCAAGTCTCTCCATGGCCTCTCTCTCATGATTGAGGTCAGGGTCTGAGATCAAAGGATTTTCTCCTGTAATATACATTGCCCTGAGACTGCCTTCATATGCCATATCCATCATCTCCATCAATGTCAATCCTGATTTTTCAGGAAGCCTCCTTCGCCATGCCCTCTCAAATTTTCTTCTTGCCTTCGGATCTGTTACGGCCTGATAGCCTGTATAGACATTTGGCAATGCGCCCATGTCGCAGGCGCCTTGTACATTGTTTTGACCCCTGAGGGGGTTGATGCCTGACATCGGCAGGCCTATATGGCCTGTGAGCATAATGAGGTTGGCGCATGCCTTTACATTATCAACGCCTGTTATATGCTGGGTAATGCCCATGGCATAAAAGAGCATTGAGCGCTTCTCCATAGCATAAATCCTCGCTGCCCGCCTTATGTCATTGGCCTTTACGCCTGTAATGCCCTCGACAATCTCCGGCGAATACCGTCTTAAGGCCTCCTCAAAAGAATCGCAATTCTCTGTCCTTCTTCTGACAAACCCTATATCAACAAGCCCCTCGTTTAGTATCACATTCATTATTCCCATAAGGAGGGCAACATCTGTGCCGCTTCGATGCCTCAGGTGGATGCGGGAAAGCTCGGCTATCTTTGTCCTTCTGGGGTCTGCAACTATCAATGTGGCACCCCTGTCAACAGCCTCAAGCATGTGCATGGCTATCATGGGGTGCTGCTCTGTCGTGTTTGAGCCTATGACAAAGATGACCCTTGCATCAGCAATCTCGCTTATGGAATTTGTCATTGCACCCGAACCAAAGGCTGATGCAAGGCCGCCAACGGTCGAGGAATGACAGAGCCTTGCACAGTGGTCTATGTTGTTCGTTCCGAGGACTGCCCTTGCAAATTTCATCATCAGGTAATTTTCCTCATTTGTACACTTTGCAGAACTCAGAATGCCTATGGAGTCAGGGCCGTATTTCCCCTTAATATCCTCAAGGCGTGCTGCTACAAGATTTATGGCCTCAGCCCATGTAGCCTTCTTCAGCCTTCCATCCTGTCTTATCATGGGGTATTTCAGCCTGTCAGGATGGCTGACAAATTCGTGTGCATTCCAGCCTTTTACGCAGAGGCTCCCCCTGTTGACAGGATGGGATCTGCTTGGTGAGACACCTGTAATCTTCCCATCTTCTACATGGATATAGAGGCCGCAGCCGCAGCCGCAATACGGACAAACAGTGAGAACCTTCTTCATATTTTTATCTAAGCTCCTAATTTAGGATTTCGTATTTCGAATTGAGGATTTTCATCCTTAAGCCAGAAGATGTCAAGGCTCACTTTATCCCGCTGCAAAAGTTCATCGTAAGTAAAGGCCTTAAATCTTTCTGTCTCTTTCCTGTCAAAACGATTATCAGGATTATAGCACTTTATAAAATCCTGAAGGTCTTCATATCTCAAAGGATTTGTTTTAAGTGTAAAGTGCATGTTTGTCCTCAGGTCATATATGATATTTGTCTTAAGAGACTTTGGGGTTTTAATGAGAACTTCAATGTTGAATTCTTTAAAATGCTTTTTGAGTAGAGTCGTTACTTCTGAAAGAAAGTCCTTTACATTTTCATTCATTTTTTCTTGATACTTTTCAGACGGGATAGGGCCGAAAACAACTCCCTCTTTTCCATCTCCAGCATTTCCCAGTCTATAAAGTCGCCTTCTACCTCATGACTGTGTTTGTCTTTAATTTCATTTCTGTCCCACATCTGTTCAAACTCTCCAAAGGAAACGCCGTATTTTTCTTCAAATTTCAATATTTCGCTGGAGAACTGCTCCAGCCTTTTTTCAATTGCAGAAATAAGCAGGTCGTCTATTTTTTCTTTTAGTGCATCTTCACCAAAAGATTCAATAAGTGCATTATACATATTGCTATCTATTTGCAGAGTCTTAGGCATGACAACCTCCTTTTTGTCATATTATAGCAGAAGCTTTATTGTCCCTGATATTTTTCTTTTTAGCCTGTAAACTTTTGTTAAAGTTTAACACTTGGAAAGGATAGTGTAAGATCAATTCTGTAAATATCAAATAGGGTATAATCCTCAAGGGTTGTAACAAATCTCTCAAAGAGAGAAAAGGAGGATCATACCCATGAAGAAGAGTTTATCAAAGAAAGCCAAAAAAGTCATTGAGGAGGGCTTGGAAGAGTTTATGGCAGTTCCGCCGCTGACAGAGTTGACGAGGATAGGAGCGAGAATGATGTTACAGGTGGCCTTAGAGGAGGAAATAACGGCGTACCTTGAGAGGGACTATTACGAAAGGAGTTCCTCAGCGAGAGGGAGGCGGAACGGATCAAAACCCAGGACGGTAAAGATTGGCAGCGGAGACATCGGGATACGGATGCCGCAGGTAAGAAACGCTGGTGGGCCATTTCATTCCCTGGTATTGCCTTCCTTAGTGACGCAGATGGAAGAAATACAGGAGATAATACCTCTTTTATACATGAACGGACTGTCCACGAGGAAGGTAAAGAAAGCTGTGGGCAAGCTCATAGGGAAGAGAGAAGGTTAAGGTTAAGGCTAAGATAGAGAGCTGTTTAACCTACTACAAATATCCTTACCAGCATTGGCTCAGGATAACGGACGACCAATGTTGTGGAGAGGAGCTTCAAGGAGGTGAAGCGAAGGGTAAAAGGGATAGGGCGGTTTCAGAATGAGGAGCGTGCGCTCACCATGGTTTACTGGCAGCTCAAAGAGCTGAGATGGAATGGAGTGATTATGAACAAAGAGGCAAAGGCAATCCTCACGAAGATACATGCATCAAGGATTCAGAGGATTGCGGCATAATCAAAGCTATGAAAACCCTTGAGAATAAAGCCCTGATGAGATTTTACAGAAAAGACTTGACAGTATCTACACACCCTTCACTTCCCAATACGAATCGTTGAGAGGTTTCCTATGAGTCCGAAGACACTCAATAACCAGATTATCACTGCAATAATCACAACGACATTGAGGATTTTCTTTATGGTGGCCTGCATCGGTATGTAGCTGTTAATCACCCAGAGAATCACCCCAACGACAACCAAAACAATTACGACATGAATCAGCGGCATGGTATTTCTCCTTTCATGCTGCGCATTGAAGGAGACAGGATACTTTCCCCTCTCCATAGAGCAGTGTGCGGTCATAAAACTCGCAGTTGAAGGGGCACCCCGGGAATTCAGGATAAATGCCGAGTGCTTTCACGGAATGCCCTTTATCCATCTACTTTCTCTCTTCCACTTTCAGGAGGCTCTTCACGGATTTCACGCCCTTGATTTACCTGATTTTTGCTACAATCCGCTCCTCAGCCTTTTTGTCATGTATGAAACCCGCGAGAACAACATTTCCATTTGTAGAGGAAACATCGATCTTCAAATACCGGGCGTCCGGGTCTTTGACGATTATCGCATTCACTTCCGTGGTAATGCTTGCGTCATCGATATATTCGCCTGTAGTTCTGCCTGTCAGAGAGGCGCAGCCCGGAAAAAAGGCCAATCCGAAAACCATTAATACTGACAATAGAATAACCTTTTTCACTTCTCCCTCCTGCCTTTCGATGTGCAATCATACGATTGCAACGTTAAAAAATGTAACCAGGGCACATTAATACCTGAAAACCACTTACACAGGCCTTCAACCGTAGCCGCCGATTTTCTGAAAAATTCTACCGGAACCGATTTAGATCCGTTTCCAATGAATCGAGCCTGCGGGAGATGTCTGCTCTCTCCTCCTGCGAGGCGTATCTGCCTCCTTCCGTCATCCGCAAATAGTCACTCCTAATGGAGTCCAGTCTGGATTGAAAATCTCTCTCCTCTGTCAGAGGCCAGCGCCTGTTGATTCTTCCATCATCAATTCTCCTTTGGAGTGCGACAATCCTGTCCCCATTCCTTGGTTCTTCAATTCTTGTGGTCCGGGCCAGCGCCCTGTTTATCTCATCTCCAAGCGCATCAAGTCTTCCAAGGAGGCTTTCCCACTCGTTCCGGTAGACCCTTTTTTCTCTCAGCGCCTCATAGTCTGTTCGAATACTCTTCAGTCTCGTCAGAAACATCTGGGACTGATCGGGGGAAAGCGCGCCGGTTTTCAGCCCGTCACCGATCTTCTCCTGGATTACAACCATCTTGTTCTCTGCGTTCCTTTCATAATCCGGCCATGTTTGGGTTGTGGCGCAGCCCGAAAACAAGGCCAATCCAAAAACCATTAAAACTGCCATAAAAATAACCTTCTTCATTTCTCTCCTCCTTTCTTTGCATGTGCAATCATTCGATTGCGTCGTTACCTATGTAAACAAACCCTCTTTGAGGGAAGGAGCATAAAGTCCTTCCCTCAAAGAATGTGTTCCGGCTCGGATGAACCTACTCAGAGACGATAAGAATTTCCACTCTCCTGTTTTCGGCCCTTCCTGCGGGATTATCTTTGCCCTCCTTTGTCTTGTTTGGCGCTATGGGATTTGACTCACCATACCCCTTAACCGATATCCTTGCCTCGTTAACAGCACCCTCTTTAATGAGGTACTGCCGTACCGCTTCCGCCCTTCTTTCTGAAAGTTTCTGATTGTATTGTTCTGTTCCTTTGCTGTCAGTGTACCCATCCAGTTCCACCTTGGCATCAGGGTATTTCCTGACAAAGTCAATGGCCTTCCTCAGTTTAGCTTCATCGGCCTTTCTTATGTTCGATTTGTCAAAATCAAAGTTGACATGGATGGTCAGACGGTCGATGACTCTTGCTGCAGGCGGTGGTGGTGGCGGCGGTGAGGGTACAGGTTCAGGCTTGGGTTCAGGTTTCATCTCGGCAACCGGTTTGGCCGGACAAAGGGCCTTAATTTTGCCGATCGCTTCTTGAGCCATATCGATCGCTTCCTGCGTATGGCAAGCCATATAGACCTCGTAGGCCTTGTCTACCATATCCTTTGCAGCATTAAATTCTGTCGGACATTCCTTGTCTTTGCCAGCCATGCGAGCTTCATCCAGTGCCCGGTCTGCTTCGACTAATGCGGTGGGATAGTACAAATATCCTGATCTGTATTCGGGTCTTTTCTCCATACCGGCACACCCAACCAGCAAACTCATGGAAAATACGGCAATTATGAATATGAATAATCTCTTTACTGTTATTGCTTGCATCTTCACACCTCCTGCTGAATTTTTTGTTTTCACAGCCTCACCATGACCCCAAAACGATATTCCTTTATACTCATATACTCACCTCCTTCCCGTCCGCTTTGCCTACCTTTATCCCAGAGGTCTTAGTCCCTGAATGATGTTGAACAGCACCACGATAACAGCAATCACCAGCAGGACGTGAATAAACCCTCCCATGGTGTAACTGCTGACCAACCCGAGCGCCTATAGCACCTATAGAATTATTACATAAAGGTTTAATGACAAAATAAAACCACTTATAATGCCTAAGATGGAATCCGTGATTGATATACGAAAAGGGCTTGGTAAAAGGATAAGAATGTTGAGAAAGACAAAAATGCTTACACAGGAGGAATTGGGCGAAAAGGCCGGCCTTAGTTATAAGTTTGTTGGAGAAATAGAAAGGGGCGAGGTGAATCCCAGTTTAGAGTCTCTGATAGGGATAGCAAACGCTCTCGGCGTAAAGGTAGGCGATTTATTTCCACGAGAGGTGGATATATTCCCTCAATTTTCTCCTCAAGACCTCCGGCTCATCAAGAAAGCCCTTCGGCTTTTGAACAGGACATTTTCGAAGGTGTAGTTTTACCTATAAAAATTGGTATAATAAGCATTACTTAGAAGAATTCTTGTTGAGAGTTGGAGGTATTTTGGGAAAACTTACATATAGATGTATCGGATGAGCTTATAAAACTCTTTCCGTCAAAAGAGGAAAGCTGACATCAAAACTCATAAATTGAATGGAGGCTGAGATGCGCAGGGAGGGCCAGAATTTTTGTGGCCAGACAGTATAGTATTTCTCTAATGAATGCGAAGAAGAAAGTAGTCCTTTTTATCCTTGGCGGCGGTGCCGTAGCTCTTGTTCTCGCAGTAGTCATTTTCGCCATCACCTTCAACATAAATTCCTACAGGCCCCGCATCGAGGCCGCTGCCTCCGGGGCGACCGGCCTGGAGGTCAGGATCAATGGGAAGATGGGGCTCTCTTTCTTTCCCTTTGGCGTATCGGCTAAGGATATCCACATCGCCAACAAGGGAGGCGAAATCCTTTCCCTCGAAAACCTCAAGCTGGGGGCGGAGTTGATGCCCCTGCTGAAGAAGCAACTCAAAGTCACCAGTTGCGAGCTTGTCAAACCTGTTGTCACCATCGTGAAGGACGCCGATGGGAAATATAATTTTGAAAGCGCTGAAAAGAAATCGACTGAAGTGCAGCCGGGGGCATCCTTCAGTTTGAAAGAGTTCAAGCTGTCCAAAGGGACACTAGTCTATCTCGACAAGAAGACCGGTGAAAAGACGGAGTTTAAAGATTTCAATCTGGCAATCAAGGACCTTTCGGTAGCGGATACCTCAGGGAAAATTATCAAGAACATCGCATTCACGGGAAACATGGACTGCAAGGAGGTACGGAAAAGGGATCTCAAGATCGACAACATCAAGAGTCCTATAAAAGCGGAAAAGGGAGTAATCTACCTCATGTCCCTTACCATGGATATCTTCGGCTCGAAGGGTGAAGGAGATGTCACAGCAGACAAGTCGGGCGTCGATGCTGTGTATAAAATCAATTTGAAGATATCGAAGCTGGACTTCGAAAAACTTCAGGAGTCCTTCGGCACAAAAAAGGTCATCGGCGGGAAGGGGGATCTTTATGCTTCACTGACGATGAAAGAAAAAGGAACCCGCAATCTGATGAGCGGCCTGGATGGCACTTTTTCTCTCCGGGGCGACAATCTCGTCATTTATACGATGGACCTCGACAAGGTCCTCTCATCGTATGAAACGAGCCAGAAGTTCAATCTCGTCGACCTCGGCGCTTTCTTCATTGCCGGCCCTCTCAGTACCGTTGCGCTCAAGGGGTACCGTTATGGGGACGTTTACGCCCAGACCCGGGGAGGGCAGGGCGCCATCATACAGTTCATTTCCCACTGGAAGATCAGGGATGGTGTGGCGGACGCTACGGACTGCGCCCTTGCAACGCGCCATAATAGGGTTGCCCTTAAAGGCAAGCTCGATCTTGTCAGCGAACGATATGATAATGTAATAGTGGCGCTTCTCGATGACAAGGGATGCGTAAAATTCAAACAAAGCATCAGCGGTCCCTTCGGCAGTCCCCAAATCGGCGCGGTGAGCGCGGTCGAGTCCCTTGCCGGCCCAATCTCCCATCTTTACAGGAAGGCAAAACGCTTTATTCTGGGCGGCAAATGCGAGGTCTTTTATAACGGCGCTGTGCGGCAACCTCCAAAATGATTCTCTTCTTGAAAAAATGAAAAAAGGAAAAGGGGACGGTTCTATTTTCTTGACAAAGCAGGTAAATTATGGTAAATTTTGATCATGCCGAGAGCATCAAGGATAGCACCAAAGGAGTATATCTATCATATATTAACGAGGGGAAATAATCGCCAGGATGTTTTTAAAGATGAAAAAGACTATAGGAGGTACATCGACATACTGCAGAGATACAAAGATAGATATACGTTTAAGCTGTATCATTATGTATTGATGAGGAACCATATCCATCTCGTCCTTGAGACGACTGAGAGGGGCGGAAGTCTCGCAGAGATTATGAAAGGAATAAACTTATCGTATGTTCAATACTACAAGAACAAATACAAGCATACAGGACATTTCTGGCAGGACAGATATAAGAGCATCATAATATCAAAGGATGATTATCTGCTTGCCTGTGGAAGCTATGTTGAATTGAACCCTGTGAGGGCAAGGATAGTAGAAGATCCGAAAGAGTACAGATGGAGCAGCTATAATGCATACGCTTACGGAAAGAAGGATTTTGTTGTCGATGAACATCCAATTTACAGAGAGTTATCTAAAGGCAAAACAGAGCGAAGAAAGAAATACAGGGAATTTGTAAAAGGAATGATTAAAGACAAGGGTGCCATGAAAGGTGAAATGAATAGAAGGGCGGTATATGGCAGTGAAGATTTTGTCAAAGAAGTGACAAGAGAATATAGAGTAGAAGCAATGATAAAGCCAAAAGGGAGGCCGAAGAAGAACGAGAAGGATGGTAAATAGAACCGTCCCCTTTTTATGGTGAAGCCATTGCATTGACTTACAGCCTGCCCCGTGATAGTCTTTTTGTATGGCCACAGTTGAGATCTTGGATATTTCTGGCGATGTGGGTTTAGAGGTGCAGGCCGATGACCTTTATGACCTCTTTGAGGGGGTTGCATCAGGGATGTTTGGGCTTATTACCAATACTGCTGACATCCAGGAAAAAACAGAGCGACGGATCACAATTCACTCAAGGGACATAGACAACCTTGTTATTGCCTGGCTTAATGAGCTTATCTTCATATTTGATACAGATGGTCTTGTGCCCAGGAGATATGAATTCTATGAACTGACAGAAGACTCAGTTGATGGAAGGATTGTAGGAGAGGAATTTAATCCTCAGATTCACGAAAGGAGGCTTCTCATAAAGGCGGCTACATATCACGACTTTGAGATAAAGCGGATAGGCTCGATGTGGTGGTTGAAGGTAATATTTGACATATAGGGGGTGAGTATATGGTTGAAGGCATTAGAAGGATTGATGAGACCCACTGGGAGGTTCCCATCGGATATAAACCAGGCATGAGGGTTCCTGGGATAATCTATGTGGATGATATATTAATAAAGGATATTGAGAAGCAGTCCGTAGACCAGGTGGCAAATACAGCAACCCTGCCTGGCATAATCAGGGCATCCCTTGCCATGCCTGATATCCATACAGGTTATGGCTTTCCAATAGGCGGGGTTGCAGCCATGGATTTGAAGGAAGGTGTTGTATCCCCTGGTGGGGTTGGATATGACATAAATTGAGGGGTGAGACTCCTCAGGAGTAACCTTGCAAAGGATGAGGTTATTTCGAGGATAAGGGACCTCGTGGAGGCCCTGTATATAGAAATTCCTTCAGGTGTTGGCTCAAAGGGCAAGATTCGCCTTGGGCATGAAGATGAGAGAAGACTTTTGTTAAAGGGCGCACACTGGGCTGTTGAACAGGGCTTTGGTGATGCATCTGATATTGAAAGAACAGAATCAGGTGGATGCATTGATGGTGCTGACCCATCACTGATAAGCAATAAGGCATACGAACGCGGAAGGGCACAGCAGGGGACATTGGGCTCTGGCAACCACTTCCTTGAAATCCAGTATGTTGATGAGATCTATGATGAAAAGGCAGCAAGGGCATTTGGCCTTTTCCTGGGGCAGATGACAGTGATGATACACACAGGTTCAAGGGGCTTTGGACATCAGGTCTGTACAGATTTCCTTGTTGTTATGGAAGAGGCAATTAGAAGGTACAATATCTCACTTCCTGACAGGGAGCTGGCCTGTGCACCTTACAGTTCACCTGAGGCAAAGGACTATCTTGGGGCCATGAGGGCCGCTGCAAATTATGCGTGGGCAAACAGACAGTGCATTATGCACTGGGCGAGGGAGGCATTCTTTAAGATCCTGAATATCTCGCCAAATGCCCTTGGTATGAGCCTCATCTATGATGTTGCCCACAACATAGCAAAGACAGAAGAACATACTGTTGATGACAAAAAAATGAAACTCATTGTCCATAGGAAAGGTGCGACAAGGGCATTCCCACCAGGCCATCCAGAGCTGCCAGCGGCTTACAGGGCTATAGGGCAGCCTGTCCTGATTCCAGGCGATATGGGAAGGGCATCCTATGTCCTTGTAGGCACAGAAAAGGCAATGGCTGAGAGCTTTGGCTCTACATGCCATGGTGCAGGAAGGGTTATGTCAAGGCATCAGGCAATAAGACAGGCAAAGGGCAGGTCAATAAGGAGGGAGCTTGAGGATAGGGGTATCTTAGTGCGTTCCGCAGGAAGAGAGACACTTGCAGAGGAGATGTCTGAGGCATACAAGGATATATCCAATGTAGTTGATGTGGTTCACAGGGCAGGTATATCAAGGAAGGTGGCAAGACTAAGGCCAATGGGGGTTATAAAAGGCTGATATATTTGAAAATCCCTCCTAACCTCCCTTTGCCAAAGGGAGGAATTTCCCCTCTTTGGAAAAGAAAGGGGAGGGAGACTTCACCTGATTTTTATATATAATGTTTGTTCTTACTGTGCACTGACGACAAGAACAGGGACTTCACTCTGTTTATGGATTACTCCTGTAGTGACACTTCCGAGCACTGCTGCCTTTAGGGCGCTTCTTCCGCGAGAGCCCATAATTATAAGATTAGGTCTATCTTTTTCTATCTCTTTTGCGATCTCATCCACGATATGTCCTTCCCTGATAACCGTCCATCCGTGAACCCCATTTTTATCGCATAGGCTCTTTATATTTTCAACATAATTTTCAGCGGCTTTCCTAAGACCAATCTCTATAGACCTGATTGTTTCAGGTGCAGCCTCGAAGATCGGGAATGCCTGAGTTACTGCAGTCGGTTTATCAACTACACTTAACACAATTACCGATGCGCCGACCTGTTTTGCGAGGTCAACAGCGTATCTTGCTGCTTTTTCCGCTATCTCAGAGCCGTCGGTTGGGACAAGGATTTTTGAAATCAGATTAATAGCTGAGCCGTGTCTTACTACCAGAACAGGGATATCTATTTTCATACTTATGACATTGTTTGTGACACTGCCCAGGACGGTTGTCAGGAGTGCCCGCCTGCCATGGGCTCCCATGATAATAAGGTCGGCTCCTGATTCCTTTGCATCCTTTGCTATCTCCTGTGATGGATAACCTGAGCTTATAGCGGTTTCTACACTTACATTTGATTTCTCGCACATACCTTTGAGCTCTTCTACATATTCCTCTGCAACCTTTCTGTAGTGTTCCTCTACAACGCTTTTGGTCTTGCCAACTGCCTCTATTAGTCGGGCAGTATTCGTTACCTCATCATCATTAACGACGCTCAACAGCCTTATAGTGGCATTGGTCTGCTTTGAGAGGGTAATAGCATACCTGCATGTCTCCTTTGCCCTTTCCGAGCCGTCTGTTGGTACAAGAATCTTTGAGATCATAAATAAAGCCTCCTTATTTTAAGGTATCATAGCGACAACATCAAAGATTATATCAGATCGTCTCGCCTTTTTTCAAAACAAACCGTGGTTGCCAAATGGCTCTCGGGTTTTATTTGACAAATAAAAGGGAAATCCTTTATTTTTATTAGTCATGAGACTTCCTGAGTGGATAAGGGTAGAGAGAAAAGACCTGCATCAGACCAAGAGGTTGTTGAGGGGACACCGCCTCTTAACTGTTTGTGAAGAGGCAAGGTGCCCTAATCAGGGGAAGTGCTTTTCAAAGCCAACTGCAACCTTTATGCTGCTTGGCAGAAGATGCACAAGAAACTGCGGCTTTTGTGCTGTGGATACATCTATGCCCGAGCCTATTGACCCGATGGAACCAGAGCGAATCCTTGGTGCCGCAAGGATTATGGATCTGAGGTATGTTGTCCTGACCTCTGTTACAAGGGATGACCTGAGTGATGGGGGGGCAGGCCAGTTTGCAAAGACTGTTGGACTGTTAAAGAGAAATAACATAAAGGTTGAGGTGCTGACCCCTGATTTTCAGGGCAGTATTGAGGCATTGAGGGTTGTGCTTGATGCAGGGCCAGATGTATTTAACCATAATCTTGAGACAGTTCCCAGGCTCTATCCTGTTGTCAGGCCAATGGCAGATTACAGGAGGTCTCTTTTTATACTTCAAAGGGCAAAGGAGATTGCTCCAGGGATCTTTACTAAATCAGGGATAATGCTTGGGCTTGGCGAAGAGAAGGAAGAGATAATGCAGGCGATGGATGACCTTAGAGGGATTGGATGTGATTTTCTTACCATAGGACAATATCTAAGGCCGACAAAGGAGAACATGCCTGTTGTCAATTATGTAAGACCAGAGGTCTTTGATGAGTACAGGGATATCGGCCTTAAAAAGGGATTCAAGGCTGTTGCCTCAGGTCCCCTTGTAAGAAGTTCCATGAATGCAGAGGAGATATACAATGTATGAGTTTAACAGGATAAAGAGGTTGCCTCCCTATGTCTTTGGCATAGTAAACGCAATGAAGATAGAGCACAGGCGGAGGGGCGAGGACATAATAGACCTTGGAATGGGGAATCCTGACCTCGGGACGCCTGAGCATATAGTAGAAAAACTTATAGAGGCGGCCAAAAATCCGAAGAATCACAGGTATTCTGCATCAAAGGGCATCACCCAGCTACGGATGGCAATATGTGAATGGTATAAGAGGAGGTTTGATGTTGACCTCGACCCCGAGACAGAAGCAGTGGTAACAATAGGCTCAAAAGAGGGTCTTTCACATCTTGCCCTTGCAACCGTGGAGCCGGGGGATATTGTATTGACACCAACACCTGCATATCCCATACACCCATACAGTGTGATAATTGCAGGCGGAGAGGTAAGAAGTATACCAATGAGAAAGGGCGTAGACTTTTTTGAGGAGATGCAGAAGGCGTTTAAGAGTGCATGGCCAAGACCAAAGATGCTTATAATAAATTTCCCACATAACCCTACAACCCAGGTTGTAGAGGATATCGGATTTTTCAAAAAGGTTGTGGATTTTGCAAAGGAGAACAGGATAATTGTCCTTCATGATTTTGCCTATGCAGACCTGGTATTTGACGATTATAAGGCGCCGAGTTTTCTTCAGGCAGAAGGGGCAAAGGATATTGGCGTGGAATTCTTTTCACTTACAAAAAGCTATTCCATGGCAGGCTGGAGGGTTGGATTCTGCGTTGGAAATAAGGAGATAGTTGGTGCCCTTATAAAGATAAAGAGTTATCTGGATTATGGCATGTTTCAGCCAATACAGATTGCAAGCATAATAGCGCTGCGCGGGCAACAGGACTGTGTCTCTGAGATAAAAAAAACCTATGAGGATAGGCGAAATACCCTTATAAGAGGACTTCGTAAGGCAGGCTGGGACATAGAGCCCCCAAAGGCGACGATGTTTGTATGGGCAGAGATACCAGAACCATTCAAAAAGATGGGCTCCCTTGAGTTTTCAAAACTCCTCATCAAAGAGGCAGGCGTTGCTGTATCTCCTGGAATTGGTTTTGGGGAGGGCGGAGATGAGTTTGTGAGATTTGCCCTTGTAGAAAATGAGCACAGGATAAAGCAGGCAGTAAAAGGGATAAAAAAGGTTCTGAACAGATGATTAAGGTCGGCATTATAGGTTTTGGGACTGTAGGTGCTGGTGTGGTAAGGATCCTTATTGAGAAGGCATCTGAACTTGAGGCCAAACTCGGTTTCCCTATTGTCATCAAGAGGATAGCAGACCTTGACATTAAGAGGGACAGGGGTATTGCTGTGTCTGCGGATATTCTTACAACGAGGGCTGAGGATATCCTTGATGACCCGTCTATAGATATAGTGGTTGAGCTGATAGGCGGGATGAACCCTGCCAAGGATTTTATCCTCAGGGCTATCGAGAAGGGCAAACATGTTGTTACTGCCAACAAGGCCTTACTTGCCCTTGAAGGAGAGGATATTTTTTATGCTGCTGAAAAGAAGGGTGCAGAGGTTGGTTTTGAGGCATCTGTGGCAGGAGGAATACCAATAATAAAGGCCATAAAGGAAGGCCTACCTGCAAACAGGATAAACTCCATATATGGTATAATAAATGGAACATCAAATTACATCCTGACAAGGATGACAAATGAGGGCATGGAGTTTCCCGATGCCCTTATGGAGGCCCAGAGGCTCGGCTATGCCGAGGCAGATCCAACCCTTGATATAGAGGGCATTGACTCGGCCCACAAGTTGACTATACTATCTGCGATTGCCTTTGGTATTCCTCTTTCATACAATGAGATCTATAGGGAGGGGATAAAAGGGTTAAGCTCCCTTGATATAGGATTTGCCCTGGAATTTGGTTACAAGATAAAGCTCTTGGCTATTGCAAAGCGGAGCAATAGTGAGGTAGAGCTCAGGATACATCCTACAATGCTTCCATTGAACTATCTCATTGCACAGGTGGATGGCGTTTACAACGCCATATATATTGATGGCGATTCGGTTGGTTCAACCCTCTTTTATGGCAGAGGGGCAGGAGATATGCCGACAGGCAGCGCAGTTGTGAGCGATATAATTGATATTGGCAGGAATATAACAAGCGGCTCTATCAGGAGGATTCCTCCTATGGGAACATCAAAGAGAATGCCTTTAAAAATAAGGGCAATGGATGATGTCTATAGCAGATACTATTTCAGGTTTTCTGCCCTGGACAAACCTGGTGTTCTTTCAAAGATATCAGGGGTTCTTGGGGCAAACAATATCAGCATAGCCTCTGTTATCCAGAAAGGGAGGAAACAAGGGGAAGCAGTTCCCCTTGTCATGATGACCCATGATGCACTGGAGAGGGATGTTCGCCACGCATTAAAGGAGATCGACAAACTTCCTGTTGTGGCGGATAAGACGGTTTATATCAGGGTCGAAGGAGGCGAGGGAAATGCAACCGGATAAGAGGTTGAATATAAAGGGTGAGATTTGTCCCTATACATTGGTAAAGTCTAAGCTTGCCATGGAGGATCTGGATGTCGGGGAGGTGCTTGAGATACTGCTGGATTATCCTGAGGCTATAAACAGTATCCCGAAGGCAATGCAGAACTATGGGCATACAGTCCTTAATGTCGAAAAGATAAATGACACTGACTGGGTAATTATTATAAGGAAGGAGGTAAAAGATTAATGGACTTTACAGAGGAACAGCTTAGAAGATACAGCCGCCATATCCTCCTTCCAGAGGTTGGAGGAAAAGGGCAGAAGAAGATAAGCCAGGCAAAGGTATTCCTCGTTGGTGCTGGCGGCCTTGGCTGTCCTGTGGGTTATTATCTTGCCGCTGCCGGAGTTGGAAGGATAGGGATAATAGACAACGATACTGTTGAGATAAGCAACCTGCAAAGGCAGATAGCCCATAATACAAAGAGGATAGGGATGCCCAAGGTCATCTCTGCAAAACAGACATTTGAGGAGCTAAACCCTGATGTTGAGGTTGTCCCGTATAAGGATAAGCTGACAACCAAGAATATACTGGATTTAATTAAGGACTACGATATTGTTGTTGATGGAAGCGATAACTTCTCGACAAGGTATATGGTAAATGATGCATGTGTGATGCTGAAAAAACCCCTTGTAAGTGGTGCTATTTTAAGGTTTGAGGGCCAGGTAACAACCATAATACCTGAGGAAGGCCCATGCTACAGGTGTCTTTTTGAAGAGCCGCCTCCTCCAGGGCTTGTCCCGTCATGTCAGGAGGCAGGTGTGCTTGGTGTTTTAACAGGTGTCATTGGTTCTTTGCAGGCAACAGAGGTCTTGAAGATCATCCTCGGTAAGGGTGAACTCCTGAAGGGAGAACTCATAATATACAATGCCCTGAGGATGAGCTTCAGAAAGGTAAAGGTCCCGAAAAACCCTGATTGTCCGATGTGCGGAAGCCATCCGACAATAAAGGAACTGATAGACTACGAGGAATATTGCAGTCTTCAGGCCCATTAGTTCTCAGGCTTAAAAAAGCTGACCTTGAAGCTGTAATAAAGCACTCAAGGGCAGAGTTTCCAAAGGAGGCATGCGGGCTTTTATCAGGGAAGTTTATAACCGAGAATTCTGCATTGACGGCTGTCGTGGAGAAGGTTTACATGATGAGAAATGTTGAGGGTTCTACAGTGAGTTATTTCATGGAACCTAAGGAACAATTCATGGCCATGAAGGAGATGAGGGTAGAAGGCATGGAGCTTGTCGGCATATACCATTCCCATCCAGGGGTTCCTGCATATCCATCACAAAAAGATGTCAGCCTTGCCTTTTATCCTGATGCTGCTTATCTGATTGTAAGCCTTATGGCACAGGCGGTTGATTTTAGGGCATTCCAGATAATTGATGCTGAAATAAGGGGTATTGAGATACAGATAATTGGTGACCGAGGTCGCGGAGGTGATGCATGAGTTTTGTAAGAGGACTCAAATGCAGGGAATGTGGAAGGGAATATCCTGTAGAGCCTATATATGTATGTGAGTTCTGCTTTGGCCCACTCGAGGTAGTCTATGACTATGACAGTATAAAAAAGGTTATGACTATTGATAAGATACTGTCAAGGCCGAAGAGCCTCTGGAGATACAGGGAACTACTGCCTGTTGATGGAGAGCCTGTTGTAGGACTCAACTCGGGCTTTACGCCCCTTGTAAAGGCAGATAACCTTGCAGGTGTTCTTGGAGTAAAGCAACTGTATATAAAAGACGATACAGTTGTACACCCAACCCTTTCTTTTAAGGACAGGGTTGTATCTGTTGCCCTTACAAAGGCCAGGGAATTTGGCTTTGATACGGTTGCATGCGCATCAACAGGGAATCTTGCCCATGCAGTATCAGCCCAGGGGGCAAATGCAGGCTTCAAGAGATTTATATTTATACCTGCTACGCTTGAGTATAGTAAGATCGTTGCATCCCTCGTGTATGAGCCGAATCTGATAGCCGTTGATGGAAACTACGATGATGTAAACAGGCTGTGCAGTGAGATAGCGAACAAATATAAATGGGCATTTGTGAATATAAACATAAGGCCGTTTTACGCTGAAGGCTCAAAGACGCACGGGCATGAGATAATAGAGCAGCTTGGCTGGAGGGCACCTGATAATGTGGTTGTACCCTGTGCAAGCGGCTCCCTGATGACAAAGATATGGAAGAGCTTTAAGGAGATGAAGGAGATAGGGGTATTGAAGGAGTTGAATACAAGGGTCTTTGCTGCACAGGCAACGGGTTGTTCGCCAATAGTGGCTGCTATAAAGAGCAACAGCGATATTATAAGGCCTGTGAAGCCGGATACCATTGCTAAATCCCTTGCAATAGGTAATCCGGCAGATGGCTATTATGCAACAAAGGTTGTAAAGGAAAGCGGTGGTTATGGCGAGGATGTGTCTGATGAGGAGATAATAGATGCCATAAAACTTCTTGCTAAAACAGAGGGCATATTTGCTGAGACAGCAGGAGGCGTTACCCTTGCAGCCGCAAAGAAACTCATAGAGACTGGAAGGATAGACAGGGACAAAACAACAGTCATATGTATTACAGGAAATGGCCTCAAGACCCAGGAGGCATTAGTAGGACATACAGGACAACCCTATCATATAAGACCAAATCTTGCATCCTTTGAGGAGTGCCTCAAAGGTATAAAGAAGGGAGGACAATAGATGGCAGTTATCGTAAGGATACCAACACCGCTACAGAGGTTGACCCAGGGAAAGGAGGAGATCGAGGGCAGACCTGGAAGTATTATGGATCTCATAAACGACCTTGATGGGAAATACCCTGGTATTGGTGAAAGGATCTCAGAAGGTGGAAAGATAAGGAGATTTGTAAATGTATATGTGAACGAGGAAGATATAAGGTTTCTTAAGGCAGAAGAAACAGAGGTAAAGGACGGCGATGTAGTATCAATAATCCCTGCCATAGCAGGCGGGATTTAATAAAGGAGGAACAATGGCCAAGCTGAGGGTTAAACTCACTTTCCCCCAACACCTGATAAAGGAGCCTGTGGTTTATACCATGGCAAAAAAGTATGATCTGATGCCAAATATAAGAAGGGCCAAGGTAACAGAAACCGTTGGGGAGATGGTTCTTGAGGTTGAGGGTACAGAGGAAAACTTAGAAAAGGGGATAGAGTCCTTAAGGCAACAGGGGGTAAAGGTCGAGCTCATAGAAGGGGATATTATAGAATAGTCATGTTGTGGAATGGAATAATAAATCAATACAGGGACTTTCTTCCTGTTACAGAAAAGACACCGGTTGTAAGCCTTAACGAAGGGAATACCCCTCTTGTGAAATCCATTAATCTATCGAATGTTATAGGCATAGACTTGCAGCTTTACTTTAAGTTTGATGGAACCAATCCAACAGGCTCATTTAAGGACAGGGGTATGACCCTTGCCCTTTCCAAGGCTTTGGAAGCAGATTCAAAGGCAGTAATATGCGCCTCAACAGGCAATACATCTGCCTCTGCTGCTGCCTATGCAGCAAGGGCAGGTATAAAGGCGATCGTCCTGATTCCAGAGGGTAAGATTGCCCTTGGTAAGCTTGTTCAGGCATTGATTCATGGGGCAAAGGTACTGCAGATAGATGGAAATTTTGACGATGCCCTCCGGATAGTAAGGAGTCTTGTAGAGAAATATCCGATTACCCTGGTCAATTCCATAAATCCTTTCAGGCTTGAAGGCCAGAAATCAGCAGCCTTTGAGGTGTGTGACCAACTCGGCTTTGCCCCAAAGTACCATGCACTGCCTGTTGGAAATGCAGGCAATATTACTGCCTACTGGAGGGGATATAATGAGTATAAAAAGATAGGCAAGATTGATTACCTGCCGATAATGCTCGGTTTTCAGGCAGCAGGGGCTGCCCCCCTGGTTATTGGAAGACCTGTTGAAAGACCAGAGACTATTGCAACTGCCATAAGGATAGGAAACCCTGCAAGCTGGAAGGGTGCTATTTCTGCAAGGGATGAGTCAGGAGGAAGGATTGAGGCTGTTACCGATGAGGAGATCGTTGATGCCTACAGACTTATTGCGTGCAGAGAAGGGATATTCTGCGAGCCTGCCTCAGCAGCATCCTTAGCAGGGGTTATAAAACTCTGCAAGGAAGGATATTTTAGCAAGGGTGATACTGTGGTTTGCACATTGACAGGCAATGGCCTTAAGGACCCTGATACTGTTTTAAAGGTTGCACCAAAACCTATAAAGGTGAAGGCAGATATTGGGGCTGTTGAACGGATATTAGAGGGATTCTTAAATGGGCAGTCGCAATAAAACAAGATATGTAGTGCTCCTTGGCGATGGGATGGCAGACAGGCCATTGAAAGAGCTTGGTGGAAAGACGCCGCTTCAGGCCGCCAGAACCATTAATATGGATAAGCTTGCATCGCAGGGTGAGGCAGGAAGTGTCAGGACTATACCAGAGGGTTTTCACCCCGGCTCTGATATTGCAAACCTGTCTATCATGGGCTATGACCCGAAAAGATATTACAGCGGCAGGGCGCCCCTTGAGGCTGCAAGCATGGATATAAGACTAAAAGACAATGATGTTGCCTATAGATGTAACCTGGTTACACTGAAATTCAGCAAGGACAAGAAAAATGCAGTAATGGAAGACTACAGTGCCGGCCATATAGAGACAGAAGAGGCAAGGATACTGATAAATGACCTGAACGGCTACCTTAACAAAGATGACATAAGCTTCTATCCAGGGGTTAGCTATAGACACCTTATGTTATGGAAGGCAGGGGAGGTCAAGGCAGAGTGCATCCCGCCACATGATATAACAGGGAAAGAGATAGGGGATTACCTGCCTGTTGGTTCTGGTGAAGAGGTTTTAAAAGAACTGATGATAAAATCAGCTGATTTCCTACATGCACATCCTATTAATAAGGAGAGGATAAATCGGGGACTGAGACCGGCAAACAGCATATGGCTGTGGGGACAGGGCAAGCGGCCAACCATGCCCACATTCAAGGAGAAATATGGGATTGAGGGCGCTCTTATCTCAGCAGTTGACCTGACAAAGGGGATAGGGATATACGCAGGTTTCAGGATTATTAATGTCATAGGGGCAACAGGCTATCTTGATACCAATTACACAGGAAAGGCAGAGGCTGCAATAGAGGCATTAAACGATGTGGATTTTGTTTATCTCCATGTTGAGGCCCCTGATGAGGCAGGGCATTCAGGAAATTATAAGGATAAGATTAAGGCTATAGAGGACTTTGACGGCCTTGTAGTCGGGCATGTAATGAAGGGATTGGAAGGGAGGTTTAAGGATTACCGTGTTCTGCTTCTGCCCGACCATGCTACCCCTATCAAGGTAAAAACACACACGGATGAACCTGTGCCATTTGTCATTTACAACAGCCGCATTAAGATAAATAATGAAGGCGTTACATTTGATGAGTCCATCCTGAAAAGGAAGGACATAGCTGTATTTGAGGAAGGTTATAAGCTGATGGATTATTTTATTAAAGGGAAATGACGTCCTTTTTAAATCCTCATGGTGAATATAAAGGATATCCAGAATGCACTTAAAAATATCAAACCATTTGTCCATAAGACCCCATTAATCTACTCCAACTCCTTCAGCAGGTTTACAGGGGCCGAGGTTTATCTCAAGGCAGAAAATCTCCAGAAGACAGGCTCATTCAAGGTTAGAGGGGCATTCAACAGGATGATTAACATCAAAGATGGGAAGGTAATAGCCGCATCAATGGGAAATCACGCCCAGGGTGTTGCATTTGCTGCAGGCAGGCTTGGGATAGATGCAAAGATAATTATGCCTGTGACAGCCCCTATCGTGAAGGAGGAGGCAACAAAGGGTTATGGCGCAGAGGTTGTTCTTTATGGAGAGAGTTTTAAGGAGGCCTTGGATTATGCCCTTTGTCAGAAGGACTATATCTTCATACACGCCTTTGATGACGAAGAGGTAATTGCAGGGCAGGGGACTATCGGCATAGAGATAATGGATGAACTAAAGGATGTGGATATTATACTTGTGCCTGTAGGCGGAGGTGGACTTATATCAGGTATATCGATTGCAGCAAATACCATATCACCAAAAACAAAGGTAATTGGCATCCAGACCGAGTCTGCAAAATCAGCATATACCTCATTCAGAAAGGAAAAGATATCCGAGATGCTGCCATTGCCCAGCCTTGCTGATGGAATAGCAGTGGGCAGGGTTGGCGATAAGACATTAGAGATTATAAATAAGTATGTGGATGACATGCTTTTAGTGGGTGAAGACGCTATTGCAATGGCAATACTTCTTTTCCTTGAACGAAAAAAACTTGTTGTTGAAGGCGCTGGATCAGTGCCCCTTGCAGCCCTAATAGATAACAAGGAGAGATTTAGAGGCAAACGGATTGTCCTTGTTGTAAGCGGCGGCAATATAGATTTCACACTGATTGACAGGATAATTCATAAGGGCCTTGTAACAAGTGGAAGGATAGGGATCTTTGAGGTGACTGTTGATGATGTCCCAGGCGGCCTCCACTTACTGACAGGTATTATCGCATCGCACAGGGGGAATATCCTCAATGTTGCCCATGACAGGCTCGGAGGTAATTTGCCTGTGGGTAAGACAAAGGTGGTTATCACAGTTGAGACACGAGGCAAGGGGCATTTAGAGGAAATCCTGTCTGATCTCGCTACAAAGGGTTTCGCTGTGGGAAAGGGGAGGCATAATGACCCGCTGCATCAACCTTAACATCTCTAACATAAACTGCTGCCTGCCCTGGCTTCAACAGAGACAAAGACTGTAAACGGCAGAGAAGTTATTGAGACAGCCGATAAAGAAACTATTTACAGAGCAAAAGTCTCAGTCTCAATATTTTTTATTGACAGAATCAAAACAAATTCTTAACAATTTCCTCGGTATATTCATAGGAACTTTTGTTTGAACAATTTCCGAGTATCCTGATCTTCTCAAGGATTTCGTTAGTCCGCTTTGAGGCGATTCTTTTAAACCGCTCATGTCTGCTCTCTTTCATCTATCTTTTCTGTATTCTTTTCTTTTTGAGTTTTCTGATCTTAAGTAATATTTTCAGATCCTCAATGTCCATGGATCTTCCCGCTACCTTTTTCATCTTTATCAGGTCATCAAGGGATGCGAAATAAACGGAAGTGTTTCCAAACTCTGCCCTTACCCTAAAGAGGGGAACATATTGGCGTTGTCGCCTCAGCCCTCAATAAGTTATTGGAAGATTCCCCCTTAATAAAGGGGGTGGAGGGGGATGTTGCCTTTACTGTCTTTTCAGTATTGATTTGAACAGGAGGGGTTTCATTATCCATTTTCCGCAGTATCTCAAAATAAAGAGACAGGGCATGCGCTGCCTGCTTTTGCTGTTCGGGCGACTGATTCTTTTTTCGCAATTTTTCGATGAACAAACTTACCTGTTCCGATTTGGAATCCGGAAGCGAGTATTTATTGCAAAAATCCAGGAAGTAACGAAGCCATTTTTTAAAGTCCGCATGACGGGAAACATTCATTATCTTTTTTTTGAGAATGGCTTCATAATGCGGCAAAATATGGTTCGGTATATTGAGCATAGTATGTTAACCAGAAAGCTGGATAACATGACAAACGGAATGTTATCCAACCTAACAAGTATAATGAACTTGGGAAGTTACGTCAAGTTTAAATTTTAAACTTTATTAACTTGGCTGAAAATTTCTGATATTATCCAGAAAACTGGTTAATAATACGTTATGGGTAAAAATAATAATTAGCTGGAGGTAGAAATGCCAAAGGTTTTCCATAGGCAAGACCTGAGATTTGAGAAAAGAAAGTCGCGCATGTCTGAGTTTGACTGGCATATGAGTCCCAGACTGGGGCAGCTCGTGAATTCTAAATACCTTGAATTTTACATTGTCTCATTGGACTCGGGCAAATTTTCATTCCCTTACCATTTTCACCGAGCATCCGAAGAATTATTTATGATCCTTTCCGGGGAGGCGACTCTTCGGTCACCGGAAGGATTCCAAAAGGTCGTCCAGGGCGATATCATTTTTTTCGAAGAAGGTCCTTCCAGTGCTCATCAACTTTATAACCATGGCGACTCTCCCTGTGTTTATCTGGATCTAAGGACAACCTTTGGCATAGACGTTTGCGAATATCCCGACTCAGGAAAAGTCAATATCCTTCCCTTTCTGGAGGTGTTCGAGAGTTCCTCAAAGGTGGATTATTATAAAGGCGAAAAAGATGTTGCAAGAAAGTGGCCTAAGAAGATCATACAGAAGCAGTCCGTCAGTCAAAAGAGAAAAAAATAGATAACGGCATTGAAGACGAAAAAGAGAGAAGCAATTAACTGCAAAGAGAATTCAAACCATGAAAAAGAAATGAAAACATCCCATAACAATTCAATCGAGCGAGGCGACAGGGAATAACCCTGTCTTGTTTGCAGAAGCTGGTTGCCCCTGCGCCTCATTGTTGTCGTTATACGATGAAGGAGAACCGGCCTATGCGTTACGGAACAAGAATTTTCATTGCCTCAATGATTTTTTGGGTCTTCGCGTAATTGAGTGGGTCATTTGCAGCCCTCTTTTCCCCTCTTTGGAAAAGAGGGGTTAGGGGAGATTTTACAACAATCATAACCTACCCCATATCTTTTCCAAAACTACATCAAGATGCTCCAATACTTCTCTATCAGAAAATCTGAGAACGGTTATACCCACTCTCGCCATATATTCATCTCTCGTCCCGTCTTTCTCCCTCCCTTCAGCACTATAATGCTGCCCTCCATCAATCTCGATTAATCCCCCTCAGTCCCCCTTTATTAAAGGGGGATTTTAGGGGGATTGGACAATAAAAATCAGCAATATAGTTGCCTATAATCTTCTGCCTATAAAATTGATATCCCTTCAATTGTTTGCCCCTAATCTTCGACCATAGCAACAACTCGCTATCGGTCATGTTTCGCCTCAGGTTTCTCGATAGCTGTCTCAGGGTCTTATTATACGTAAGCATAGCTGTTGTTAACGTTTTCAAATCCCCCCCTTTTCTAAAGGAGGGAGAATAAGGAGAATACGCCTCCCACGAGAATTATACCCACACTCTTCCACGAAGACCCGATTTTTTTTTAAGCCTGTTAACCTCCGTAAATGCACAAAATAACCAGCCTGAAGCGTCCAGCAATTTCTTTGAGTTTAAAATCCACCCCCATCTTCCACCTTTTCAATTCAAACTTATCTGGCGGAAAGATTGGCCCGTGGTCGAAACAATTGAAGTTTATAAATTAGGCGAGCCGTTGGAGTGACCCCCATCGGTTAGACACAAAATACCTCTGAGGTTAGCTGGGTCTGACGGTTAGTGTTTTTCTTTATTGCCACCAGCGCTTCATATTCGTTTGGCGGGCAATATCCCAATGCCGAGTGTAACCGCTTCTCATTGTACACATCTTCGATAAAAAAGGGAATCCGTTTCTTTACGTCCTCAAAGGTCTTATAGTCCCATAGATACACCTCCTCGTTCTTCAGGGTTTTCATGAAGCTCTCCGCCCACGCATTATCGTAAGGGTTGCCCTTGCGTGACATGCTTATCAGGAGACCGGTGGCATTGAGATCATCCACATACTCACTGGCAGCATACTGCATCCCTCTATCGGAATGATGAATACACCCTTCAGGAGGACGTCTCGTCTCAGTTGCCATCCTTAAGGCTGCTCTGGTCAACTCCGTATCGATCCTCAAGGAGATTGCCCAGCCCACAACTTTCCGGGAGAAGACATCAAGGATGACTGTCAAATATACAAAAGCCGTCATTATCCGGATATAGGTAATGTCCGCGACCCACGCCTGGTTCACTCCGGTTATCTTTGCATCTTTCAGCAGGTTGGGAGCCACAGGATAGGGATGATTGCTGTCTGTGGTCCTAACCCACCGCTTCTTGATCTTACAAATCAGACCCTCCTCCTGCATGATCCTCTGCACCCTCTTGTGATTCACTTCTGAGCCATCTCGCTTTAGTTGCGCCGTGACACGCCGATAACCATATCGCTCATGTTGCACCATGATGCTTTCGATTTTGTCACGGAGGTCTGCATCTTCCTTCTGCTTTTGAAGGTCAAGAGTCTTCTTGTAGTAATAGCTGCTCCTTGCAACCTTCAGCATTTCGCACCCCCGTTTGATCCCTCCAAGTGCTTCCCGGTGATCGGCAAGGAATTCTCTCTTCTCTTGCGCAGTGAATATTCCATGGCTTTTTTTAAGAGATCATTGTCCATGGTTAGCCGCCCAACCATCTGCTCCAGATCCTTCACCTTCGCTTCAAGGGCTTTTACATTCTCTGTCTTGCCCTCTATAAGCTTGCCCTCCGCATATTGATTCCTCCAATGACCGATAAGGCCAGTGGAGAGCTCGTATCGCCTGCTTAACTGCCCCATTGTCGCAGAGCCACTTAGAAGCTCCTCGACTACCTGCCGCTTGAATGCTACACTGTATGTCCTCTTTGGTCTCATTACGTGTCCTTTTCCGCCTTCAGGCATGTTTGAGTGCCAATCCTGAGAATATCGGCTTAGCCAGAAGCCCCAGGATCGATTATTTCAGTATACCCCATATGCCAGGTATCCCTGAAATTAGCATCTTCCACTATCATGCTCCTCATGGCTCCTCTTGTACCCACCAGGTATGCTAACCTTTTTCAGCTTCGTGTCCAGTTGGAGGGGGTCACTCCACCGTCGCCTATTCAAGTCCTTCAAGCACGAATGGATGAAAGCCCTTTTCAAGATGCAAAATATTTTCAGGCTGAAGATATCAACTTTGATGGATACAAAGATATAAAACTTCTTATCATGTGGGGAGCAACAGGCAATCTGATTTATGACTCTTATATTTTTGATCCAAATACTGGAAAGTTTGTCTTCAGCAAGTCCATATCAGATCTTTTAGACCCCGTACCGAATCCCGATAGAAAAGAATTAGAAGTATACTCGCGTGGCGGAATGGCAGGGAAAGTGTACTCAAAAAGAAAGTATAAGCTTCAGGGACAACAACCAATTTTAATATGGGAAGAAACGCAAGATTGGAATATAGAGAAAAATACATTCGTCAAAATAGTAAAAGAGTTGAAAGACGGCAAAATGGTTCTCATCAAAAGAGAGGAAAATCAATAACGGAGATTGTATGCGGCCCAAACTGGTAATTGGATTAATAATCTTCACTATTATTTTTGGGATCATCCTTACAATTGCAGAACTGAATCCCCTCGTTGCCTTAATTGGCGGTGGCATTGTATGGTTTGTAATTTATTTCTTGTGGTCACCGCCACCAAAGCATAAAGAGTTTTCTGACTCAGATAGGCTCAAAGCTACAAGCAGGGCATTAGGTGGTAGCGGTCCGCCAGAGTTGTGGACACCTCCAATGCCTGAGAAGAAACACGGCAAACATAAAAAGAAGCCTAACACCTAACGGTTCTATTGTATACAGTGAATCGCCTTGTGATGATTTTTAATGTCAGGAATAGTAAAATATAAATAGTATGGGTTATGAAGCAAAGAAAACAGAACATTCAGGCTCCAAGAAGGGCTGTGGCGCTTATTGGGGACGGAAGGCCGACGCAAAAAAACAAAGCAATCGCAAGCGTCGTGAACAAGATAAAACACTGAATAAAGCAATAAAAGGAGAATAACTATGGAAACTACAAGATTTATACACTGGCAAGACGGTAATATGTGGATCGGCTATCTGGAAGAATATCCTGACTACATGACGCAGGGAGAGACTTTTGACGAACTGAAAGAAAATTTAAAAGACTTATACAAAGACTTAACCAGCGGCGTCATCCCCTGTGTTCGCAAAGTTGCTGAACTGGAAGTTGCGTGAAAAGAAAAGATTTAATCAGGCAACTGGAGGAGATGGGTTGCGTTTTCCTCAGGCATGGTGGAAATCACGATTGGTATCAGAATCCAAGAACAAAAGCCGCCCAGCCCATTCCAAGACATAACGAGATAAACGAAAATCTCTCAAAACATATCATAAAAATACTGAAAAGAGATGCCTAACCAGTCACTTCATGGAATCGCGCGAAACTGCCGCGCTCCCCATGAGCTTTGTGTTATACATAAAATAAAAACTGATATTATTAAGAATATTTCCGCCTTCCATTACCTGATTGAAAAAAGGTAAAATAGCCCAAATGGAAAAACTATGGAACAAAGAAGTCGAACAGAGGTTTTTCAATGGGGCACAGAAATTTGCAACGCCCGAACAGTTGTTTTATGTTACCGATTCTGGCAAGTATGTAGCCTACTGGCCCAAGGCTATGACGGCACTAAAAGCACGCTCCAAAGCCGAAACGCTCTTATCGGAAATTTTACAGAAAAATGGACAACAGACTTAATTCAGGGGCTTGTAAAAGATAAGGGATTATTTGCAGTTCAAGGAGCAATCTGTAATGAGATTGCGTTATCAAATCAGTCTCCTGGCGATGTAGTCATTTCCAGAAGGAATAATCTCAACCAAAATCCAGAAGATATTTTGGCGATAATAGAAGTCAAGATGTCTGTTGTCTGGAATTGGGAACTTCAAAAAAATAAATCGCTGCTCTGCATTGGCGACTACAAAACTCATCAAGGCAATCCGGGACTGTTACGCTCTGACTCAATGCTTAAAGCAATTGGCAAGAGCATAAATATAAGAGTCTCAAGTTCTAAAGCCTCCAAAATACCGATTATCATCATGGGAAATACCCCAATCACGAATAGCTACTACTCAAAGGTTGACCACTTGAAAGTTGCTGGAATCATACAAGGTTTCTGGTCTGTAAATCCCAAACCATTAGATAACGATGGAGAGAATATTAAGAAAACAGCTAAGTAGGGTTTTTACAGGTTCGACAGTTTCAACGAATTAAAGCTTTGAAAATCTACTGGCCGAAGAAAGAAATTATTTTTCCAGCATGAAAAGCAAAAAAGAATTAGGTCAACTTATTGAAAAAGCAAATAAAGAACAAACCTATGAAAAGAAAGCAGAGGTCTTTTTAAAATTAATTAATGAGTAATCACAGCGAACCTATTAAAAAATACAGACGTAATGGTACGAAAACGAGTTCCTTTGGAACTCCGGGCAGGATAAATCATGACTCTACAGAGTTTTATAACAGCAAATTATATGAAGACCAGAAAATTCCTGAGCATGTCAAATTTATTGAAAATCCCATCTCATCTGAAAATCTCGACAAAATATACTGCAAATCCAGCGAGGTAATGAGTGAGATTCCCGATTACAGTATTCATCTCATGGTTACTTCACCGCCGTACAATGTAAAAAAGGAATACGATGATGACTTATCATTAAATGAATACAGGGCATTATTAAGAGCAGTATTCAAAGAAACCTATCGAGTTCTTGTTACAGGTGGCAGGGCGTGCATTAATGTTGCCAATCTTGGAAGAAAACCTTATATTCCACTACATAGTTACATTATTGAAGACATGCTTGATATTGGTTTTCTTATGAGAGGAGAAATTATCTGGAATAAGGCATCAAGCGCGAGCCCTTCAACAGCGTGGGGCAGTTGGTTATCTGCTGGAAATCCAGTATTAAGAGACATTCACGAATATATCTTGATTTTTTCTAAGGAATCTTTTTCAAGAAAAAGAGGACATAAAAAAGATACAATCACGAAAGAAGATTTTCTTGAGTGGACAAAAAGTGTTTGGACATTTCCGGCAGTTTCTGCAAGAAGTATTGGACATCCCGCGCCATTTCCAGAAGAATTACCGCATAGATTAATTCAACTATATACTTACAAAGGAGACATTGTTTTAGACCCATTTTGTGGTAGCGGTACTGCTTGTCTTACTGCGCTTAAAGATGACAGACATTACATCGGCTATGACATTGAACCTTCCTATGTGAAATTAGCAGACCAGAGAATTAAAGAACACTTAAACCAATTGAATATTTTTGAAAATAAAAAGATTTAATGTGTAACAAATCACTCCGCAGGATGCGGCATAACGACCGCCGCGTGGAGCTGGTGAAGCAGTAAGCGTCTCCGGATAGAAATGAGAAGCTGAAATTGGGGACATTGCCAAGTTAAGTAACATAAGAAGTGAAAGGGGAAAAAAGACGCTACACGCCTAAGCAGTCGCTCAAGAGGGACGCGGGAAGTGTGTTCAAATGCTGCTTGAATTCAAATGTTTTTTTCTTTATCAAAACCCTAATATATGGTATATTCTTTCCATGAAAGCTATAAATAGGAAGTTGGTATAACCATAAGTTAGACCCATAAAATATGATAAAATAACATTATGGAATTCGAATGGGACCCGGATAAATCAAAAGATAACCTCAAAAAGCATGGTATCTCTTTCCACGAGGCGTCAACGGTATTTGGTGATCCACTGGCTATAACCTTCAACGATCCCGACCATTCGATAAAAGAGCACAGATTCCTGACTTTTGGCCATTCAAGAATGAGCCAGTTATTGGTTGTTGTTCATACGGAACGGCATGGAAAGACAAGAATAATAAGCGCAAGGCGCGCAACACGACAAGAAAGGAAAATATATGAAAATGATTAAACACGAAGAAATGCGTAAAGAGTATAAGCGAGAAGATTTAGGCAAAGGAATAAGGGGTAAATATCTCGAGGAATACAAAAAGGGAACAAATCTTGTTCTTCTCAGCCCCGATGTGGCAGCAGTATTCCCTGATGACGCCTCGGTTAATGATGCGTTGCGCGGTCTACTGAAAGTGGCGCAGCAATCAATTGGTCTAACAAAACGCTCCAGCCGACGCAGATAGTTGCGCTTGGGGTCAGGTCTTGTTTCTTACAGAAGCCATCAAAATATCATCCAACTTTTTCCATTAGCCATTCTTGTATTAACAAATCTTCATTTTTATGGAGTTTTTTGCCTTACTCCGTATCTTTTCAAATAACTCCATATCTAATCCGATATACTTCTTTTTTTTCAGGTCAAATTGGATGTTTTTTACCTCGTTACCACTTTCTCTTTTAAATATTCTGCACTTGCCTGATAATAGTTCTTCAACTTTTATTCTCCTTCTAAGGAAAACTTTAAAACACCCCTCTGTCAAGCGTCCTGTACTGGATTGCCTCTGATATATGGTGCGACTGGATCTCATCGGATGCCTCCATATCGGCAATGGTGCGGGAGAGTTTCAATATTCTCGTATATGCCCTCGCGCTTAACCCTAATTTTTGCATTGCCATCTCAAGCAGTGCCTGGGCATCGGGTTTAAGATGGCAGTACTTCTTTATGTGTCTTGAATACATCTGCGCATTACAATAGATCCTGTCTTTCTTAAATCGTTCAACCTGTATCTGCCTGCAGCGGATAACCCTCTGTCTTATGACTTCAGACCTTTCCCCTGATGTCTCAGCAGACAGCTCCTTGTATGGCACAGCAGGTACTTCAACATGGATGTCTATCCTGTCAAGGAGCGGGCCGGATACCCTGTGTCTGTATTTGTGTATCTGGGAAGGGGTGCATGTGCATTGATGTCTGCCATCGCCGCTGTAACCGCATGGACATGGGTTCATTGCAGCAACAAGCATTATTGAGGATGGATATGTAATGGAAGATGATGCCCTTGATATGGTGACCAGCCCTTCCTCAAGCGGCTGTCTAAGGACCTCAAGTACATTCCTCTTGAACTCTGGAAGCTCATCGAGAAAGAGAACGCCGTTATGGGACAATGAGACCTCGCCTGGCTTTGGTATGACACCGCCGCCTATCAGGCCTGCATCAGATATTGTATGGTGAGGCGAACGAAATGGCCTTGTGGCAAGGAGAGAATTACCGTCTTTGAGCAGACCCATTACACTGTGAATTCTTGTGGTCTGAAGCGCCTCTTCAAATGACATCTTTGGAAGGATGGTTGGTATCCTCTTTGCGAGCATGGTCTTGCCAGAGCCAGGCGGCCCTATCATCAGTATATTGTGACCACCTGCTGCCGAGACCTCAATAGCCCTCTTTACATGTTCCTGGCCTTTGACATCTGAGAAGTCATCCAGATAAACAGAATACTCCTGCATTGCTGAGTCAATGTCTATCACTGTCGGGACAACCCCTTTGATTCCCTTAAAGAATTCTATGGCATCAGGAAGACTCCTGATGCCATAGATGTTTATCCCATTTACAACAGCGGCCTCAGCGCTGTTTTCAGATGAAAGCACAATGCCTTTGAGGCCTTTGTCCCTTGCGGTTATTGACATGGAAAGCGAACCTTTTACAGGTTTTATCCTGCCGTCAAGAGACAGTTCGCCTACTATCATATAGCCGTCAACTGCCTGTGGTTCAATCAACCCCTCTGCTACGATTATACCCATGGCTATTGGAAGGTCAAAGGATGAGCCCTCTTTTTTGATGTCTGCCGGAGCAAGGTTTACTGTTATCTGCTTGAGGGGAAAATTAAAGCCTGTGTTCTTGAGCGCCGCCCTGACCCTGTCTTTGCTCTCCTTTACCGCTGCATCAGGAAGCCCGACTGTTGAGAAATGCGGAAGGCCCCTTGAGGTTATATCCACCTCCACTTCGACAATGTAGGCGTCTATCCCTATAACGGCGCTGCTTAATATCTTCGAGAGCATATACTGTAAAAGGATACCCGAAATACAGGCAATTTTCAAGCTTAAAGCATAGTAGAGATGGGCAGTAATGGCAAATTTATGTTATATTTGTAACTGTGTGTCTTACGGCGATTCAAAAGATGTATTAATGGAAATACAGAGATCTGTAATCTTTGCGAAAGGGTGTAATCCGTGGTTATGTATAAGAGGTTTAGCTTCTGGTTCCTCATACTTGCGGTTGTTGTCGCTGCGTTTTTTATCTACAGGAAGTCAACCAATGCCATCACTGTAAAGGTTGCACCTGTTAAGAGACAGAGCCTTGAGATAACAGTCACATCAACCTCAACAGGCATAGTAAAGGCAGAAAAAGAGATAAAGATAACTGCACAGCGAACAGGCAGGATAAACAAACTCTATGTAGAAGAAGGTCAGGAGGTAAAACAGGGACAACTTCTTTGCGAGATAGACCCGGCAGAGGCCATGATAAATCTTCAGAAGGCAGAGGCATCTCTTATGGCAGCTAAGGCAAGATTGGCCGAGGCAAAGGCTAACCTCGAGGATGTAGAAAGAAACCTGAAAAGGGCAGAGCACCTTTATAATAAAGGATTAATCTCGAAAAGGGACATTGATACAGCAAGGAAGGATTATGATGTATCACAGGAGGATATCCGCTTTTTTGATGCCCAGTACAAAGAGGCAAAGGCATCAGGAGGGCTTGCCTCGCTTCAGTACAGATACTCATTTCTAAGGGCGCCTGTCTCTGGGGTTATATCACAGAGGCCTGTTGAGGTGGGTGATATGGCAATGCCAGGAACACTGATTGCAGGACTCGTTTCACCTGAAAACCTGTACATCCAGGCATCCATAGACGAGGTGGATGTTGGAAGGGTTTCCATAGGCCAGCCTGTAAAGGTTACAATGGATGCCTATCCTCAAAGGTTATTTAATGGAAGGGTTTTTATGATATCTCCAATTGTTATCGGGATTAAACAGCAGACAAGAACATTTGAGGTAAGGGTCAGCCTGGATAAAACTGATGCGGTCATTAAGCCGGGGATGTCTGCTGATATAGAGATTATAACCAGCAGTGTCCCAAACACCCTTCTTCTTCCCACACAGGCAGTTATAGAAAAGGATTCGGGAAGATATGTATTTATAAAAGATGGGGACAGGGCAGTCTTAAGAAAGGTTGAAACAGGTCTTTATAACTGGACATTTACAGAGATAAAATCAGGGCTGAAGGAGGGAGACCTTGTTATCACAACACCTGATAAGGCAGGCCTGAGGGATGGTTCGAGGGTCAAGACATGATTGTCTTACAGGATATTACAAAGGTCTATCAGATGGGGAAGGTTCAGCTTCAGGTGCTTAAGGGTATTGGATTTGAGGTCAAAAGGGGTGAGTTTGTTGCCATCATGGGTCCTTCTGGCTCTGGGAAATCCACACTTATGAATATCATTGGATGCCTTGACAGGCCAACCTCTGGCACATATACACTTGATGGCACAGAGATCGGAAAAAAGACAGATAATGAGCTTGCAGACATAAGAAGCAGAAAGATAGGCTTTGTTTTTCAGACATTTAACCTCCTGCCGAGGTTTTCTGCCTGGAAGAATGTTGAAGTGCCAATGCTCTATAGCGGAATCCATTCAGGAGAGAGAAGGCAAAGGGCTATTGCACTCCTTGAAAAGCTCGGAATCGGACACAGGGCGGAACATAATCCAAATGAGCTATCGGGCGGTGAACAGCAGAGGGTTGCCATTGCCAGGGCGCTTGTAAATAACCCGTTAATCCTGCTTGCTGATGAACCAACAGGCAACCTTGACAGTAAGTCAGGCGAGGAGATAATGAGGATATTCGAGGCCCTGAATAAGGAAGATGTGATCATCCTCCTTGTTACACATGACCCGAATATCTCTCAGAGGGCAGAAAGGGTTATATACATAAAGGATGGGGTCATTGTCAATGGCTCGTAGAGCGGTATTCCAGAAGAACTGTAGTTTTGCTGTAACAGCGGAAGAGGGGACAGGTGGACATCGTTGAGACCCTGCGGGTATCCAGGGATTCCCTTCTAAGCAACAAGGTCCGTTCAGGCCTTACCATGCTTGGAGTTATCATAGGTGTTATGGCAGTAATCCTCCTTGTCTCCATTGGCGAAGGTGCAAGGGATTACATCCACAGGGAGTTAGGCAATCTTGGTTCTAACCTCCTTATTGTTACACCCGGGAAGGTTTCAACAAGGGGCGGCTTTCATCCGCCGGCTGCAGGCACCATAAGAAAACTTATTTACGATGATGCTGTTGTCCTTGAGAGGCGTTCAAGACATATATCCAATGCAATCCCGCTTATCTTTGGAACTACAAGGATAAAGTATTTCAACCAGAGCAGGGACACATCTGTTGTAGGTGTTACAGAGGATTATTTTAAGGTGAGAAACCTCCATGTGGAGACAGGTCAATTCCTGACAGGTGCAGATGTGGATACAAAGAGGAAGGTGTGTGTTCTTGGAAGGACTGTTAAAAAAGGGCTCTTTGATGATTCCAATGCCCTCGGACAGATGGTCACACTCGGGGATGAGAGATACAGGGTTATCGGCGTTATGGAGAGGAAGGGCGTTGCCCTCGGCCTCGACCTCGACGATGTTGTCTTTATACCTACAACAACTGCAGAGGAACTCTTTGACACAGACAGCCTTTTTCAGATCGTAGTGAAGGTAAGGACATCTGATGAGATCCCCGCAGCCACTGCTGAGATAAAGGATATACTAATGAAGAGGCATGCCAATAAGGAAGACTTCACCATAATGAGTCAGGATGAGATACTGTCAACAATGGGGAAGGTGCTTGATATAATGACCGCTGTCCTTGCAGGCATTGCAGCCATATCGCTTATTGTTGGCGGCATAGGGATAATGAATATAATGCTTGTCTCTGTGAGGGAAAGGACAAGGGAGATAGGCATAAGAAAGGCAGTTGGTGCAAAAAGCAGGGACATACTTTTGCAGTTTCTCATAGAGGCTGTTACCCTGAGCCTCTTCGGCGGTGCTGCCGGTATTGTTATAGGCATAGGGGTCTCTCTCTTAATCCCGATGTTTGTAGGCTTTCTTCCGACAAAGCTGAGCATATGGTCAATAGTCCTTGCCTTTGTATTTTCAGGGAGTGTTGGCGTCTTCTTTGGCGTTTATCCTGCAAGAAAGGCCGCGTTGCTTGACCCCATCGTCGCACTCAGATATGAATAATACAGCCTGTCTTATCAAAGAGCTTAAAGAGATAAGAAATAAGGCAGAAGGCATCTTCTATGAAGGCAGGGGTGGAATGGAGGTAGTCCGGAGCCATTCTGACCTCATGGATTCCCTGCTCATCGCTCTTTTTAAATCAATGGATAAGGGCGTTTCACTCCTTGCACTTGGGGGTTATGGAAGGAGGGAACTTGCACCTTTTTCAGATATAGACCTGATGTTCCTCTATAGAAAAGACATCACGCCTTCTATAGAAAGTGCTTCAAGTAATGTCCTCTACAGCCTCTGGGATGCAGGCCTTCAGGTGAGTCACTCTCTCAGGTCATTTAAAGACTGCCTCAGAGAGGCCAGGATTGATCTAAGGACAAAGACCTCTCTTTTAGAGGCCCGCTTTATAGCAGGGGATGACGGCCTCTATAATGACTTTATTGCTGATGTTATAAATCCCATTAGATCCAGGAAGCAGGAGTCATTCCTCAGGGAGAAGCTCTCAGAAAGACTGATGAGATATAAGGAACAGGGCGATTCTCCATACCTTATTGAACCGAATGTCAAAGAAGGCGAGGGCGGACTCAGGGACATACACCTCAGTCTGTGGCTTTCAAAAGTGGTCTTGAAGATTAAGGATATTGAGGGGCTAAAGGATATCCTTAAAGATAGGGATTATAAAAGACTCATAAGGGCATACGATTTCATGCTCAGGATAAGGGTTGGCCTGCATATACTGGCAAAAAGGAAAAACGATGTCCTGTCTTTTCCATATCAGGAGGGGCTTGCACCTCTTTTAGGCTTCAAGGAAACCGGGAGCTTCAGTGCACCTGAGAGGTTGATGCGGCGCTATCACTTAATGGTTATGGATGTGACTGAGATAACCAAATCAGTGATAAACCTGTGTGCTAAGGCATTTGTTAAAAGGCCGAGGTGGGGGAGAAAAAAACTCATCTCATCCGATTCCTTTATCCTGTTTGACGGTTATATAACGGCAGGATATAGAGAGAATTTTTTCATGGACAAACCGGAGAGGATGATCGAGGCATACGAGCTGTCGGCTAAATACAAGGCGCCTTTAAGCCCATATCTAAAGGATGGGATAAGGGAAAACCTCAGGCTTGTAAATGATTCTTTCAGGAGGTCAGAGTCTGCATCGCTGCATTTTATTTCACTCCTTGAAAGCGATAATCCCTACGAGGCATTGAAGGAGATGCATGAGATCGGCCTGCTCGGCAGGTATATACCTGAATTCGGTGCTATAAGGGCACTTGTTGTATATGATCCCTATCACCAGTACACTGTTGATGAGCACACACTCATGGCAATAAAAAACCTGGGGAGATTAAATGAGGATGGTCATGAGAATCACAAGATACTGAAAAGGATATTCCTTAATCTTAACAAGAGATGGCCCATCTATCTTGCCCTGCTTCTTCATGATACAGGAAAGGCAAAGGGCAGCATGCATGAGAAAGAAGGTACTACAAACATAGGTGCAGTTATGCAAAGGTTGTCCATAAAGGGCAGCGAGGCAGCAGAGATTGAGTTTATTGTCAGAAATCATCTCCTTATGTCGCGCATAGCACAGAAGATGGAGACAGAAGATCCTGAGGTAATAGAGGATTTTGCGGATGTTGTAAAGAGGGAAGAATATATTAATGCCCTTTATCTTATTACATATGCCGATGTCTCTTCTGTAAGACAGGGCTTCTGGTCTGACTGGAAGGCATTCCTGTTTAACGATCTGTATCTAAGGACAATCCAATACATGAGGGGTGAGTTTGAGGATAAGATTGAAAGACTTTACAGTATCCTAAATAGCTATCCAGATATAACAAGGCAGGACATCGTCTCTCATCTCGATAATATGCCTGACAGGTATCTCCATTTTAACTCTGAGGATGTAATCCTTTCAGATATAAAGGCATTGAGGATAGCAAAGCAAAGGGGATTGTTCTTTTCTGTATCAGAAAAACAGACAAAGGGCGCTGCTGAGATAACAGTGGTGGCACTTGACAGAGCAGGACTTTTCTTCAGGATTACAGGCGCAATATCATCAAAGGGGCTCAATATACTAAAAGGCCAGGTATTTACTGGAAATGACGGGGTTATTATAGATAGATTTTATGTATCAAACTGGGAAACCCTTTGGTGGGAAGGCCTGTCCCAGGCACTTGGTAATGCTATAGAGGACGCTGTTTTAAGGGATCTTGAATTTTCCTTTGATAGGCGGCCATCTGCCATTGGAGCAAGGGTATCTCCTGTGGTAGAATTTGACAATGAGACATCAGAGGATTTCACCATCCTTGAATTACTCTGCAGGGATAGGGTAGGGCTTCTCTACATTGTATCCAGGCTGTTCTTTGAACAAGGGATCAGCATTGCATCTGCCAAGATAAATACAGAGGCAGGGGTTGCCCTTGATGTCTTTTATCTACAGAGGCTTTATCCAGAAAGAGCTCCTCGGAAAGTCACAGGCTTTCAGGGGCATAGAGGTGGGCTTAAGCTTGATGGCAATGATGCCTATGCCTTAATATTTAAACTATGGGAACTGCTAAGAGATTAGGAAAGATATTGGTATGGGCTGTAGTTGTTGTGCTCACAGCCTCTGTGTTTATTGTCCTCAGGAGCCAGAACATATCAAATGCCCTGAAACGGGTAATACTTCCTGAACTTGAGAGGGCAACAGGCGAGAAGGTGTTGATCGACAGGATAATTGTAAATCCATTCCCATTATTCATAGAGATGGATGGAGTTAGGTTTTTTGATAAAGGGGCTAACAGTATACTTACCATCAAAAGGCTGAAAGGATATATAGATGTAATAGACCTGATATATAAGGAGATTGCAGTCAGGAGGCTGATCATAAGCGGCCTTGCCATAGACACAAACAGGCATGAGATAGAAGGTATCATCGGGAATGTTGAGGCATATGTGAATGGGCCAAAGAGGTTTCCTCTGAAGCTCATATTAAAGGCAATAGAGGTGAATAACGGGGCATATTCCATAAAGGATGAAGGTGAAAACATTACCCTTTCTGGCAGGGGATTAAGTTTAGATATTATACCGAGACAGGCGGTCTTCATATCCTGTGCAATAAAGGATGCAGTTTTTAAGGCAGAATCCATTCCTGAGATAAAGGCAAGGCTTAATGCAGTTGCGAGGATAAAAGACAGGACGGTTGATATTGTTTCATTTAACCTGTCTTCGTTTGGCTCTACTGTCAGGGCAAATGGCACGATGTCACCAGGGCATATCGCCATATCTACAGAGGTTAATCTGTTTATGGATACAATGAGGGAGTTATTCCATCTCAAAAATACAGATAAAGGAAGGATCGATGCCTCTGGCACAATAACACTTATTAAAGGCTCAGGAAAGTCCGAGGCCTTCCAGGGTAAAAAATGGTTAAGGCCGAGTCTTGACCTGAAGGTAAAGGGGAGTTTTTTACTTGAAAGCCTCATGGGGATACTCAATGAAAAAGGGGACTACAGGGGGCTTATCTCTGTTAAGGGAGTGGTCAAGGGCATATATCCCGATATTGTTGGAGAAGGCTGGGCATCGCTTAGCAGAGGCAGGCTTGATACCCTTGATATAGATGAGTTAAAAGGCAGGCTTTTTTACAAAAACAGGATGTTCTCCCTGATCGGCTTTGATTCAAGACTGCTTGCTGGTGTAGCAAAAGGCAATGCATATCTCAATGTACCTGAGATTACATATACGGTAAATGCAGATATTAAGGATGTTGACAGCGATAGGTTCCTTAAATTCATTGCATGGGATGCGCCACTGCCAAAGGGCAAGGTATCAGGTCGTTTTGACGGCGGTGGCAAGGAGGTAACAGACCTTGATGCAAAGGCATCTTTCCACTATGTAAACACATCTGCTTACCCTGCATCAGGCCATGCATCAGAAAAGATCATCAATGAAAGGATAAAGGATGCAGATGGTGTAGTTTTATTAAACAAGGGTCTGCTAACGCTCAGCGATACAAGGCTTCAGACCACTCTTTCTACACTCAATCTCAATGGGACGATAGGGCTTATCAACAAGCATATCCAACTGGATGCCGATTTAAAAAGCAGTGACCTCTCCGACATAACCTATCCATATTACACCGATTTTAAGGCACCGTTGGACCTTAAAGGCACACTATCCGGACCATCAGAAAATCCGATATTCTCTGGCTCCCTCAGTGTTGGGAAGGGCAGCGTAAAGGGTATCCCTGTTGATGGTGCCTCTGGAGACATAACATACAGGGCAGATATGCTCAAGGTGGATTCATTAAGGATAAGGCAGGGCGATTTTTTCTATCTTGTCTCAGGCAGCATAGCCTTCAGGCAATCAAAGGGTCTGTTTTCCTTTGCTGACCCATATTTTGATGCAGAGGCAAAGATAAAGGGGAAGGATATAGGAGAGCTTGTTACGGTATTTCATAAAAAGCTTCCAATAAGAGGCAATGTCGATGGAGATCTGTCTTTTAAAGGCGATACAAAGAAGTTTAAGGGTATTGGGAGTATTGCTATCAGCAATGGCGTATCCTACGGCCAGCCCTTTGACAGGGCAAGGATTAAGGCATTGCTCACAGAAGACGATATATCATTTCCATCCATAGAGGTGCAAAGAGGTTCAACAACGCTCAGATCAAAAGGCAGGGTATTCTTTGACAATAAGTTCTCATTCGATGGTTTAGTAAAAGGCAATGTGTCTGATATTGTAATACCATGGAAGATTCCCATCAACGGCGATTTTTCCCTTGCTGCCTCTGCCAGGGGCACATTTGAAGACCCTGAGTTGCTGGCAACCTTAAGTCTGAAAAAACTTAAGCTCAGAGGCGGGGATATAGGCGGAGGTTCAGCCGAACTCAAGATAAAGGATAAGGGAATCAGCCTTAAAGGAGATCTCCTGGACAATAGGATCGCCATAAAAGGAGATGCTGTTATGAATAAGGATATCCCGTGGAACCTTGACATAAGATTGAAGAGGCAGCGATACGATGCGCTCCTTGCATCATTCTTAAAGGATATACCCAAGGATTTTTCATGGACTACATCGGGTGAGATACAATTCCACGGACACAGGCATGACATCTCGGCAGTTGCAAGGTTTGATTATTTTGATATGAACCTCTACAGCTATAGATTGAACAACAATGGAGATATGGTATTTGATCTGCGTGGCAAGGATGTGAAGATAAAGGCCATGTCATTTAAGGCTGATAATGCAAGCCTGGATATTACAGGCGGGCTGAAGATAGGTGAAAGCTATGATGTCACTGTATCAGGGAGGATTGCACTAAATGTATTAAAGGCATTTTCAAAGGACATAGAGTCTATAGGGGGGGATGGGGGTTTTGTCTTTGAGGCATCAGGACCGTGGAAGGAGCCAGAACTAAAGGGCGGGATAAATATATCAGACGGATACTTTATACTGACGGATCTGCCATACAGGATAAGTTCTATAAACAGCGATGTATATATAGATAATGACAGGGTTATTATGGATTCCTTCAATGCCAGACTTGGAGGCGGTGATCTGCATGCCTCTGGAATCGGCTATATCAAGGGTTTTTCCCTGAAGAGTTTCTATGTGGATATCGCTGCAAGGGACATAAGACTCACACCATTTGAGGGATTGAATTCTACATTTGATGGAAAACTTCTATATGGGGGGAATCAGAGGTCACAGACTCTTAGCGGTGATATAAACATAAAACGTGCAAGATATCAGGGAAGGGTAGAATGGAAGAGCTGGCTTGTCAGGCTCAGGGCAAAGGAGAAACCAAAGGTCGAGGCAGGTCTTATAGGCAATACAGGGCTTGATCTCCATATTGTAGGAAAGGACAACATATCCATAGATAACAATGTGGCAAGAACGCCTGTAAAGGCAGACCTCCTTCTTAAAGGAAGTATTTCGCAGCCGATACTTTTGGGACGGCTTGAGGCATCAGGGGGAGTTGTATTTTTCAGGAGCAAGCAGTTCAGGATTATAGATGCAACTGCTGATTTTGCTGACCCAAACAGGATGAACCCTGTATTCCATATCCAGGCAGAAACAATCACACGAGGGTATAATATAAGACTTAATCTCGACGGCCCTGTTGATAGGTTTACCCTCTCCCTGTATTCTGACCCGCCTTTGAGTGAAATGGACATATTTGCCCTGCTTACCGTTGGGCAGGTTGGAAGTGAGCTGAAGGGCATTGAGGGGGGCATAGGCGCAGGCGAGGCCGCTGCCTTTCTTACAGGCAAGCTGCAGGATGTCCTTGAGGAGAGGATGAAAAAGATAACAGGTTTTGACCGTTTCCAGGTGGACCCATATGTGACACGGGCAACTGGAACTACCGCAGGTGTGGTCGGGCCAAGATTAACTGTTGGCAAAAGACTCCTTGGGGATAAGTTATATGTGACATACTCCACAAACATTGGTTCTACACAGGAACAGGTTCTCAGACTGGAGTACATCCTTAATAAAAATGTATCTCTGGTCGGCCTCAGGGATGAGATTGGCAGTATCGGTGCAGATCTCAAATTCAGGTTCGAGTTCAAATGATACGGTATAATCCACCAATATTCCCTTTTTCTGTATTTCTATTTATACTTTTCTACACTGTATTTTTTAGCCTTCCTGCAGGTGTAAAGGCAGAGACAGGTCCCTTCTTACAGAAGACTGCAGTAGGTTCGGAAGGTAACGATGTTATAAGGTCTATTAAGGTCGAGGGTCTAAAGACAATCAAAGACAGCGAGCTTGTCTCACTTATAGGATTAAAGGCAGGAGACAGGCTTGATAAAAACATCCTCAGGGATGGGATAAAAAGGGCATTTTTAAAGGGCATCTTTCTTGATATTGCTGTAGACGAGGAACATCAGATGAATGGCATAAGACTCACATATATTGTCAGGGAACGAGACTTTATCAGGGATATAAAGATTAGGGGCAATCATATCCTGTCAGGAGGAAAGATAAGAGATGCATTTATCTTTAAAGAAGGAGACGAGTTCAGGGATGACCTCCTGAAGGATGCCGCAGATAAGATAAGGGAGCTTTATGAAGAAAGGGGAATACCTGGCACTGCTGTATCAATAGATGTAAAAGAGGCTGCTCTTTACAGGGTAGACCTGATAATCAATATCACAGAAGGCAGGCCAGAAATTATAGACGACATCGTCATAACAGGCGAGTATGGCAAGGGGATTGATGCCTCTGAGATAAAGGACATTATGCGGCTCTCTGCAGGTGACAGGTTAGACAGGCTAAGGATAGAAAAGGATATAGGAAGGATAACGAACTACCTCGAAAGAAAAGGATATTTCAAGGCAGAGGTTGGTCCTTATAGATACGAGGAAGGAAAACTTATTATTCCTGTGGAATCAGGGCCAAGGCTCAAGCTCAGTTTTGCCGGCAACAAGGTCTTTAGCACAGAGATGCTTGAAAAAGAGATGCCATTTAAAGAGGAAAAGGTTGTGAATAAGGAAAACATAGAGGAGGCATCAAGGAGGATATTGAGGCTTTACAGAGCAAGAGGCTACTACTTTGCCCAGGTGTCTGTTGATAACCTGACCACAAAGGACGAGATATCAATCACATTCCATATCAATGAAGGGCATAAGGTAATAGTTAAACAGATAGTCTTTTCAGACACATCTATCTCGGATAAGGCGCTCAGGGGGATAATGACACTAAAAGAAGGAGGGCCATTCAATGAGGGCATTATAAACTCAGATGCAAAGTCTATAACTGAATTCTATAACGCCCTAGGATACCTGGATGCAAAGGTTACTGATACATCGTTTAATCTTTCGGATGATCTCAGGTATGCCTTTGTCCATATAACCGTATCAGAAGGGAAGCAGACAAAGATAGGCGATATAAGGATAGAGGGCAATAATGTTATATCTGAAGATAAGATAATGAAGGCCATAAACCTTCATAAAGGGGATATATATAATGAGGTTGACATTGGAGATGCGCGGTATAAAATCCTTGGACTGTATAACAGCCTCGGTTATATAAATTGCCAGGTCGGGATAGAAAGCCAGATGAAAGGTCAGACAGCGGACCTGAGTTTTAAGATTACCGAAGGCCCGCAGAGCTTCTTTGGCAAGGTCATAATCAGGGGCAATAGGGAAACAAAGGAAAGGGTAATACGGAGGGAGTTAGAGATACGTGAAGGCGAACCGTATAATTATGCCTTACTTCTTAAGGCCAGGCAGAGGCTTTACAGCCTTGGGATATTCAGCGAGGTTGCCATTGATACAATTAAAGGCAGTGGTAATGAAAAGGATATCCTTGTGACTGTAAAGGAGGGCAAGCCAGGGATTGTCGAGTTTGGTTTTGGTTACGGCGATTATGACAAATACAGGGGTTTTATTGGCGTAACCTATAGGAACCTCTTTGGCAGAAACCTGCAACTTGGCTTTAGGGCAGAAGGGAGCTCTGTAGAAAGAAGATTCAGCCTCAATTTCAAAGACCCGTGGCTTTTTGAAAGAAGGCTGCCATTAACATTGTCCCTCTCGGATGAATACAGAAAATCTTTAAGGGCCAATACAAGGGAGATAGATTATGAGATTAAGAAATACAGCTTTTTCTCAGGTATTGACAAGAGCTTTAATGACAATCTGAAGGGCTCTCTCAGTTACGAATACGCCTCTGTTAATACCTTCAATGTTAAGCCAGGTGTAATTCTTACAAGGCAGGACACAGGCACGCTCGGTATCGGAAGCATCAATCCCTCGGTGATACTGGATACAAGGGATAATCCATTTAATCCAACAGCAGGCTCGTTAAACGGTATAATAGCAAAATTCGCATCAAAGGCATTTATATCAGAGACAGAGTTTATAAAGGTGGTTCTTCAGAGCAGCTGGTACAGGTCTATCAGGAGAGGCCTTGTCCTTGCCCTTTCCTTAAGGGCAGGCTTTGCTGAGGGATTTGGAAACACAAGGGAGCTTCCACTTGTCGAGAGGTTTTTTCTTGGAGGCAGAACAACTGTAAGGGGCTATGCGCAGGACACCCTTGGCCCAAAGGGCGCAGACGGGACACCGACAGGCGGGGATGCCTTTGCGCTCATCAATGCAGAGTTAAGGATCTCCCTTGGAAGGGGTTTTGCTCTTGTTACATTCCTCGATGGCGGTAATGTCTGGATAAAGAGCAGCGAGTTTGCCCCTGGAGACCTAAGATATACAACCGGGGTTGGCCTTCGATACAATACCCCGGTAGGCCCTATAAGCATAGATTACGGGCATAAGCTACAGAGGCAGCCAGGAGAAAGTCCAGGAGAGCTTCAGTTTAGCATTGGACAGGCGTTTTAATATGCAAGGATATATAAAAGGCTTCTGTCCTTTCCCTCATCTCTTTTGCTGCCCGATTTGTGGGCTGCTTTCCCAACCGCCTCCTTGAATGCCTTTTGAAGAGATGCAGGGTGGATATGGTGTCTCCTCACGATGAGAGATAGAGGGCGTCGAGGAAGAGAGTTTCCGTTTTAAGGCAAGATGGCTGATAAAGTTCTTAAAATCCTCTGTAGCAATATCGGATATTTCCTTCTTCTTTCCGATTCAAAAGGAACTTTTGAAACTCTGGAAGGGTCTCTTTGTTAGAGCCGTACGATTTTGCCATGTTTTACGACCTTTCGCTTTTAGTCCATATTACCACAAAATACGAAATTATGAAACTACCCCATAATTGATTTTATACAACTTTCCCTCTTTTAAAAATCTTCAAGGTATGCTATATTTTAATCAGTTTTAGGAAAATACAACAGTTCGTATAGTAATTGTTAGGTGCAGCCAATGAAGCGCGTCGTATTCGATATTGAGACGGAACCATTTACTGAATCGTTCCAAAATGCCGGGCCAAGAGCAGAAAAACGGAAACATGCTCCAAAGCTCCGGCTCGCGTGCGTCTTTATTCAAGCAACACGCAAATATCGCTACTTCGTACAGGAAACGGCGTCAGAGCTTATTTCCTTGCTTCAAAGCGCAAACGAAGTCATTAGCTTCAATGGCGAGAATAGGGTAAGCCTCAACCAGGCTGCCCAAATAAATTTGGGAGAGAAGAAACATACCGACGGTCGCAAAATGAGCGTGCTTACTATTGACGAACTAAGAGTCGCCTGTCGCTCAGATGTGAGCCAAACCTACAGGTTGTGGAAACTATACAAAGCTGGAAAACTTCAGATCCCAGAAAAGAAATTTTGGCCACGCACTTCTTCAGACTCTTACCATGAAATGGGGCCTGGAGAACATATGCCCGATAAATGCCCAAACTGTGGAGCTATGGGCAGTCTCGAATTTGTTGAATGGGACACCGAGGGCATGACTGATGGTAAGCTAGCCGACTATGAGGCCGGTTTTTATGGTTCTGCATTTTGCAACCGGTGCAAAACGGAAATCGATTTTGGTTTTTGAGGTCTGTGCACCTAACAACGGATTCAGGCGACGTCGGCGCTGACGCGCCGCCGCGCCTGAATCCGAGCGTTGCCGTGTCGCTGCGCTCCACGGCAACGGCGGGTAATTTATCAAAGGAGAAAACAATGAGGTACACGAATGAGCAACTGAATGATATATACGATCGGACGACTGGGTATTGTCATATATGCCGAAAGAAATTAGCGTTCCGGAATTACGGAATAGTAGGTAGCAGAGGCGCATGGGAAGGGAGGTAGAGGGGGTCAGGTCTTGTTTCTTGCATCTTAAGCGATTGTTATGTTATAAAACAACATGGCAAGACCGTTAAGGATAGAATATGACGGAGCAGTCTATCATATAACTTCACGAGGAAACGCAAGGAAACCCATCTACAAAGAAGACGAAGACAGAAGGATATTTCTTAAGTTACTTCATAGAGCAAATAACCGATACAACTGGCTATGTCATGCCTATTGCCTTATGAATAATCATTATCACCTGATCGTAGAGACACCTGATGGAAATCTTTCTCATGGAATGAGGCAACTATTAATTAACGCAACAGTAATGTCCTATTTAAGGCGTAAAGAAAGAGGACTATGATTAACGAAAGAACGAAGGAGATTTTGCTTGCGTTGAACGCTACGGCTGCCTCTTCTGGCATTATCGGTCAA
>JAJYJJ010000014.1 GCA_021789595.1 Nitrospirota bacterium
AAGGGCCTTTATCCATATCTATGCGGGCATTTATCATTGGGTCAAACCTGAACTTAAGGCCGAGTCCATCTGCGTATCTCTTCATCAAAGGGATTTCATTGACATTCTGCCTCAATGCCATTGTCTTGAGCTCGAGCGGGACATTATTTTTAAGAAGCAGCTCAATGCCGTTTATGCACCGCCTAAGACCTTTTGTCCCTGTGATGGCTTCATAGGTCTTTTCTGTAGCTCCATAGAGGGTTATCTCTGTTGAAAACGGCTTCCACTCTGCAAGAAGATCTGCAATCTCCTCGTTGATAAGTGTCCCGTTAGTAAACAATGTTATGAGCATGCCTTTTTTCTTTGCATGGAGGTATATCTCCTTAAAGTCAGGCCTGAGAAGTGGTTCGCCTCCTGTAAGCAAAAGCCAGAGACAACCCTCATCTGCAATCTCGCTGATGATATTGGTTATCATACCGATATTCATCTCTCTTGCCATTTCTCCTCTATCATAGGCAGGCGTGTTGCAATAGCAGTGTATGCAGTTATTGTTGCATCTGAAGGTTAACTCAAGGCTGCCTGAAAGAGGCACCCTCTTGTCAGAAAGCCGCTTGTGAAACCCCTCGCTCCACTCGCCGTAAGACAGTTCCTGAATCCTTGGACAGTCCATAGCGCTTGCTTTATTCAGCTAAAGGGTTTAGCGACCTTAATGCCCTGAGCCCTTCGAGTGCAGCTATAAATTCCTTTATGTCTGCATCTGCCTGTTCAGGCGTGACATCGTATTCCTCAAGGATGGTATTTTTGATATCCTCGGTAGAATGTGTTCCATCAATCAATTCCCATATCCTTGCTGCTATCTCATTTAAGATATAGATATTGTCGAGGTCGGCAGCATTGCTCTTTATGGGCACGAGGAATGTCTCGGTCTCAATCCTTCTGAAGACCATGGAGGGATCCTTCTCGTAAATCATAATTAATTATGGCCTCGATTTCATGGGTTTGTCAAGGAATCCTCGCAGTCTGTCACCTGGCGATGAGTTTTTTTATGGTCTTCTTCAACTCATCAAGGTCAGAGGATTTTACGATATATGCCTCAGATGCCCATACAGCAAAATCATCCCTGTAGTCGTAGGCTGTCGACATTATTATTGGCAGCCTCGGCTTTTTCTCCTTCATCTTCCTCAGGAGTTGTATGCCGTCTATATCAGGCATCCTGATGTCGAGCGTAACGAGGTCAATGTCCTCCCTCTCAAAGATAGATAGTGCATCCTCGCCTGTTCCTGCTGTATATACCTCGTAACCCTCATCCTCAAGCTCGTCCCTATAAAGCCTCTGGATGTTCTTGTCATCATCCACAACAAGGATCTTCATAACCTATTCCTCCTTTCTTAACGGCAGATATACCCTGAATGTTGTGCCTTTGTCTTTTTCACTTTCCACCCCTATCCTGCCTCCGTGTTCCTCTATAATACGGTTGGTTATGGCAAGGCCAAGGCCTGTGCCAGATGCCTTTGTAGTAAAAAATGGGTCAAAGATAAATTTAAGTGCTTCCTCATCTATCCCTGAACCTGTATCCGAGATTTCTACAACTGCTGCTCCAACATCTTTGGTGCTTCTTATTGTTATAACACCTTTCTCGGTGATTGCCTGCTCTGCATTTTTTATTATGTTTAGGAATGCCTCTTTGAGCCTGTTCGTATCACCTGTTATCAGAAGAGGTTCGGGGGAAGGGTCTTTTCTTACCTCTACACCTGACTTCAAAGACGGGGTGATGAGGCTAATAATAGAATCTAAAAGGGAATTTATGTCAAAGGGTTCTATGCTTAACCGTGCCTGCCTCACAAAGCTCAGGGTCTCATCCAGCATAGCTTCAAGCCTGTCAACCTCACGGACTATTATCTCCGCATATTCCTTTTGCTCGCCAGCAAGTCTTTTTGCAAGCCTCCTTGCAAACCCGCCGATAGGAGTAAGAGGATTTCTTATCTCATGCGCTACCCTCGCCGCCATCCCTCCGAGGGCAGCCATCTTCTCTGAACGGGCAAGCTGCTCCTTCAACCTGTTCAGCTCCGTTATATCTCTTGCTATGTGGACGGTGCCGATGAAGTTTCCTGCCGTGTCGTAGATTGGAGAGCTTGAAACCACATATACATCATCTGTCTTATAATAGAAGCCCTTTACTTCCTCGATATAGGACTTGCCTGTGTCGACTGTTTTCCAGTGCGGACACTCGTGCCACGGCCCGGTTTTCCCATGGAAAACCTCATAGCACTTCTTCCCTATAATATCCTCGTATGGCTTACCCACGGTCTCACTGACTGCCCTGTTGATCTTCTTCAAGACATAGTTTTTGTCGGTGAAATATACGATGTCTGATATGGATTCAAAGATATTTTCAAGCTCTGCCTCTGCCAGGGATACCTTCTTAAATAGCTGTGCGCTTTCGATAGCAGATGAGACATGGTTTGCAAAGCTTACAAGGAAACGAAGGTCATCATCTGTTATAGGCCTTCTGTTAAAGAGATTGTCTACCCAGATGATCCCCACTACCCTGTCTTTTGCAATGAGGGGCACTGCTGCAAATGCCTCTGTGCCCAACTGCTGGATGAGTATTGGGTCAACCACCGGGTCGAATTTTGCATTTGCGATATTCACAGCCTTTTTTTCCTTTACAATGCGGGAGAGGATGCTGTCTCCGTCAAGGCGTATCTGGATATTCTGACTCAACCTGTCGAGGAAGGAATCCTTTTTAAGCGGTCCTGTCTCTATCTCTCTCATAAGGTCTTCAAGGCCTTTTTTCTCTATGGACAGACCCTCCCATATCTTCCATGCCTCATCAGGACTTGCCGGACCAACGCCCATTACACCCCTCAGATATTTACCTTCCTCATCAACAAGGAAGAGCAGTGCCCTGTTAAAGCCAAGGCCGTCACTCATTGTAACGGCAGTAAGGATCATCCTCAGGAGCCTGTCAACCTCGAATGTGCTCCTTACGGCAGAGCTTATAAAGGAAAGTCTTGATAGTTCCAGGTTTCTCCTCACAAGCTCTTTCTGAACCCTCTTTTTCTCTGATATATCGCGGGATATTCCGCTGATGCCTATAACCTCGCCTGCGGGGTTCAGGATTGGTGAAAGTGTAAGGCTGACCTCTATTATTGAGCCGTCCTTCCGCTGTCTGACTGTTTCCATATCCCTTATTATCTCCCCTTTTTTCAGCCTTTCGATATATCCCTTCTCTATTTCTATCAGATGTGACGACACCATGGGTAAGAATCTGGTAAGCGCCTCCTGCTCTGTGAAACCATAGATAATCTCTGCTGCACGGTTCCATGAGGTGATAACACCATTAATGTCCGATGTGACAATAGCATCCGCTGAGTTGTCTATTATGCCCTCAAGATATTCCTTTGTCTGTGCTACCTCTTTGTAGAGGTCGAATATCTCATCCTGATACATTATCCGTTCTGTTATATCCTGTATGAAGGCTATTACCTCGGTTATCCCTCCCGTAGCATCCCTGAGAGGATAGGTTGATATCTGGATATGTGATGTGCTTCCATCCTTTATGTATTTTTGGGTCTGGCTGTGGGATTTGGCATTATCAAAGGTCAACCGTACCATTTCCTGTAATTGGATGCCTTCATTATTGAATATTTCACTACAGTCCTTTCCGAGGATATCATCTAACCTTTTCCCTATCAACTCTTCGATAAACCTGTTGGCAAAGACTATCCTGAATCCCCTGTCAAATGTAATGATTCCGCCCTGAACACTCTCGAATAGTATCTCCAGACGTCTCTTTGCCTCGATGGCCTCTGCCTCACGCCTTGAAAGGTCCTCATAGAGCCTTGCATTTTCTATTGCTATGGAGGCAGTAGAGGCAAGCGCATTAACCGTATTCAGATCGTCTTCATCAAAGGCCTCACCTTCCATTTTGTCATAGAGTCCTATGGTTCCTATGACCCTCTCACCTATCTTAAGGGGGACACAGATAACAGAGGTCACCTCTAAATTAGGTGTCCTCATCTCAGCGGGCATCTCTGCCATATCCTCTATCAAAAGCGGACTGCGTTTTTGGGCAACCCATCCAGGGATGCTTTCGCCGAGCTTGACTGTCATTTGCCTTTCCATCTCTTTTGGAATTCCATAAGATGCCTTTATTATAAGTTCATCTCCTTCAAGAAACCTTATCATGCAGCCCTTTGCTCTGAGGAGTTTTGCGGCCTCCTCTGCGATCCTTGACAGCAGCTCATCGAGATTCAGAAGCGATGTCAATGCCTTTGTCATCTCATAGATAGAGGCAATCCTTTCAAACTGTTTTAATGTGTTCTCATATAGTTCTGCGTTCTTTATTGCACTGCTAAGATTATGAGAGATTATCTTGAGGATATCTATCTCATCGGCGGTGTAATGATTAGGCAGTATTGTTCTGATAACTATGAGGCCGAGGCAGCGGTCATCCCTTAATATCGGGACAGACAGGAGGGATTTGAAGTTCTGCACTGCATCAGGGTAGTTCTTATACTGCTCATCAGTTGTTATATCCTCTATGCTGAGCGGCCTGTGCCCTGAGGCAGATATGCCGAGGATGCTTCCCTTTGCAGGAAAGCATTCTCCCTCTGTATCCCTGCCTGCGCCATTTGATGCAACCAGGCAAAGGTTCTGCTTCACCTCATTGTACAGGTATATCTCGCATACATCCCTGTTAAACTTTTTGGCAATGACCCCTGTTATCCTTTTGAATATCTCTGTCAGGTTGAGGGTTGAATTTGCAATACCCGAGACCTCAAGGATGATCTCGGACTCTGTCAGCTTTTCGGTTAACCTCCTGTGGGATGCCTCTATGGCCTCTGCCATTACATCGAAGTTTCTTGATAGAAGCCCGAGTTCATCCGATCTTTTGATGCCTATCCTGTATGTAAGGTCTCCTTTGCCAATGTTTTCAGCCGCCTGTGCAAGTTTGCTGATCGGTGATGCAATAGTCCTTGAAAGGATGGAATTCAGTATTATGGTGAGGGCAAAGAAGGAAGAAAAGGCTATGATAAAAGATACCCCTATATCCTGCCTTACGGTCTTGCCAAGTTTTATTGCCTGTATCGTCTCGGCAAGGGTGTCTTTACGAAGTTTAGAGATGTCTAAAGACAGACTCCTCTGTCTCTCTTCAAGTTCACTTAGATTCTTGAGAACCCTTCTGTTTCCAACAGGATTGTCCTCTGCGATAATCTCTTGTGCAATATCTCTTGCCTCATCAAACTCCTTTCCTATCCCTGATGTAGATATGCCCTTGATGGAAGAGATTGCACCAAAGGCCTTGTATACCCTGGAAAGGGCATAATGGAATTCCCTTCTTTCAGCAGGGTTGCCGGTGTGCGCCCATTGCTCAACAGCTATAAATAAGTTTAATAAGGAATTGTCAAGCTCCTCTGTGTCATTGTGGTTTGTGATTGCAGTGTCCATGTGCTCTATGTCCCTTGCTACGACATCAACCGTATGAAAGGCGAAAGCCCCTATGGCGCCCACTGCTATAAGAAAAACGATAGAGAATAAGGATAACTTTCCCCTGAGGGTCATCCCCTTACCTTTTTTATGGCCTTTTCATAAAGGGCGATATACTGCCTGGCAGAGCTGCCCCATGAGAAGTCTGCCTCCATGGAGTTCTTTATGATGCTATGCCAGAGCCTCTTGCTGCTATAAAACTCTACTGCTGTTGATATTGCCCTCAGCAATGCCCTGTGAGAGTATTCCTTGAAGAGAAAACCGTTGCCAGAGCCCTTCTTCGGGTCAAACTCTGTGACGGTGTCTGCAAGCCCGCCTGTCCTTCTTACAACAGGGATGCTCCCGTATCTCAAGGCGATTAATTGGCCGAGGCCGCATGGCTCATATCTTGAAGGCATAAGGAACATATCAGAGCCTGCATATATCTTATGTGCAAGTGCATTGTCAAATCCTATGGTTACAGAAACACCTCCCCTGTTTTTTTCACCGATGTCTTTGAATATCTGATGGAATGGCTCATCGCCTTTACCCAGGATAACAACCCTGGCATTCAGTGCAAGAACCTTTTTTATTGCCTCTGCTATAAGGTCAAGCCCTTTCTGTGCGGAAAGTCTTGATACGATCCCTATTATGGGCTGCCTTAAAGTGCCCTTTAGATTAAGCTCCTTCTGCAATGCCTTTTTGCATTGAGCCTTTCCATCCATATCGCTGATGCTATAGTTGGCAGGAAGCAGCGTATCGTCCTCAGGGTTCCACTCGCTGTAATCTATGCCGTTTACAATGCCGTAGAGATCTTCCTGTCTTTTCTTGAGCACACCGTGAAGGCCAAAACCGTATTGCTCTGTAAGTATCTCCTTTGCATATGTCTTGCTGACGGTTGTTACGATATCTGAAAATACGATGCCTGCCTTCAGGAGATTTATCTTTCCATAAAACTCCAGGTTTTCCATATTGAAAAACTCCCATCCAAGGCCTGTTAAAGGCATATCCAGATGCCAGAACAGCCCCTGATACCCGAGGTTATGGATGGTGATGAGTGCCGCTGTATCCTTGAATTCAGTTTTATAAAGCGTCTTAAGATAGACAGGGACAAGGCCGCTCTGCCAGTCATTGCAGTGGATAATGTCAGGCCTTATCCCGATTGCCTTACAGGCCTCAAGGATTCCCCTTGAATAGAATATGAACCTCGATGCATTGTCAGGGAAATCTCCATCAGGGGTACCGTATAGTTCATCCCTGTCAAAGAATTTATTGTTTTCAATAAAGTATGCAGGCACCTCATCGTCTGTCTCTGCATACCATACGGAGCCTTCTTCCTTCTGGCCGCCGAGCGGAACAGTAAACCTCCTCTTCAGCGACCTCAGCCTGAAGTTTTCCCTCACCCTCTTATAAAGTGGAAGGACAAGGGCTACATCCACCCCCATCTTCTGATACTCCTTTGCCAGCGCCCCTGTCACATCGGCAAGGCCGCCTGTCTTGACAAATGGGGTTGCCTCTGGTGTAGCAATCAACACCTTCATATCTTTGCCCCCTTCATGAATTTTGCAGCCTCCTCGGGAGGTGTTGGATTTATATAAAAGCCTGAACCCCATTCAAAGCCGGCGATCTTTGTCAGCTTGGGCATTATCTCCATGTGCCAGTGGAAGTATTCATTGTCCTCATCGCCAAAGGGAGATGTATGGAGCATCATATTGTAAGGCGGCGTATCAAGGGTCTTGTCTAACTGTCTTAATGTCCTCTGGAGTATGACTGATAGTTCTGGAAAGTTGTCCTTCGGGTTTATTGCAGAGCTGTGTTTCTTTGGCAGTATCCATGTCTCAAAGGGCGCCCTCGGCGCAAAAGGTGAAATGGCAATAAAATTGTCTTCCTCTGATATTACCCTTATCTTGCTTTCAATCTCCTGTCGTATCATGTCGCAGAATATACACCTCTCCTTGTAGTCATAGTAGTGTCTTGCGCCGTCGAGCTCTGCCTTTACCTCTCTCGGAATAACAGGAAGGGCAATGAGCTGTGAATGGCTGTGTTCAAGGGATGCGCCTGCTGCCTCGCCCTCGTTCTTAAAGACAAGGACATATCTGAACCTGGGGTCATTCTTCAGGTCCTCAATCCTGTAATAGTATGCCCAGATGACATCCTCTACTGCCTTAAGAGACATGCTGGATAATGTCAGGTCATGCGAAGGAGTTTCTATAATTACCTCATGTGCCCCTATGCCGTTCATCTTGTCATAGATCCCATCGCCGATCTTGTCCAGATCCCCTTCTATCTGCAGGGCAGGGAATTTATTCGGCACTACCCTGAGTGTCCAGCCAGTGGTGTTGGGTTTACTTCCATCCGGCCTGAATGCAATTATCTCCTTTGGTGTTGTATATTCATTGCCTATGCAAAAGGAGCAAAATCCGCCCTTTCGTTTTGAGACCTGTGAGCCATAATCTGTCGGCCTTTTCCCCCTCTCTACGGATATAATAACCCATCTACCTAATATCGGATCCTTTCTAAGTTCAGGCATCTTAACCTCCGGATTAAACTGTTCCAGCTATAGAAACAGGTGTTATCTGAATCTTGATTCTTCATTATATCATACAAAATAGGCTATAATCCCCCCTATGAAGCCCCTATTTCATACAAGACTCTTGAATGACCTGTTTGAAGACCCGTGCCTTTATATAAGGTTGCTCAGAGAGAGGAGGGCAATACTCTTTGACCTCGGCTTTACACAGTCCCTTAAACCAAGGGATATTATCAAGATAACCGATGTATTTGTATCACACACCCATATTGACCACTTTATCGGTTTTGACCCTGTATTCAGGGTTCTCCTGAGGCGGGATGTGCCTTTAAGGCTCTATGGCCCGAGAGATTTTACAGACCATGTGGAGGGAAAACTCAAGGGCTACACATGGAACCTCATTGCCGACTACCCGTTACGGATCGAGGTCTACGAGATAGAGGATGATTTTATTGAAAAGACGGTCTTTGAAGCCCATGGCCTCTTCAGGCGTCAATGTATCGGCAAAGAGGCATTTAATGGCCTTGTCCTCAGGGAGGAATCATTCTGTATAAAGGCAGTTATCCTCGACCACCAGATACCATGCCTCGGTTTTTCCCTTGAGGAAGACTACCATATTAACATAGATAAGGCATCCCTGAGGAGGCTTGGCCTTTCAGTCGGCCCCTGGCTTGGGGAATTCAAAAGGGCTATAAGGCTTGGCATTAAAGACAGGGTATTTACAATAGGGGAGAGGGATTATGGGATGGAAGAGCTTATGGGTATTGCACTGATAACAAGGGGACAGAAGTTTACCTATATAGTTGACTGCCTTGGAAGCCAGGAGAATATAAAAAAGGCCGTAGGGCTTGCTGCGGGTTCGGATGTGCTTTACTGCGAGGCATCTTTTCTTGAGGCAGATAGAGAAAGGGCGAATGACCGCTACCACCTCACTGCAAGGGATGCTGGAAGGATTGCAAGGGAGGCAGGTGTTGGCAGGCTTGTTGTCTTTCATTTTTCGCCGAGATATAGCGATAACTATGAGTTACTGTGCCGTGAGGCTGAAGGACAATACGGCAGGTAAGAATGCTTTAATCCTACATCCAGTATTCGGGGTATCTCCTTTTTGCTGACAGGTTATTAACTAAAAGCGCAACGATTAAGAGTATTACGGCTCCAAGTCCTGCAGGGACAAATGCATAGAGAAATCCGAGGTCATGTATCTTTTTACCGCCTATAACCGCAATCAATGCAGTTGCACCTCCAGGCGGATGGAGGGTCTTTGTAACAAGCATTGCTGCAATTGCAAGAGAGACGCCAATTGCAGCGGCTATCCAGATGTTACTGCCGAACATCTGATAACATGCCACCCCTGCAAGCCCTGATATTACATGACCGCCTACAAGGTTCCTCGGCTGTGCAAGAGGGCTTTTTATCGCTGCATAGATGAGGACTGCTGAGGCGCCAAATGAGCCTATGATTAAGGTCATGTCCCTCGGTTCGAAATATCTTGATGAAAGGTAACCGCAGATACCTATACCAGCGGCTGAGCCGAGCCATGACCATAAGACCTCTGACAACGAGACTCCAGGCGGGCTTTTTGCACCACCTCTCATCTTTGAAAGGTATTCATCTATCTTCATCTATTCCCCATCACCCTGACTATATCTGCCCTTGAGATAATCCCTGTGAGCTTGCCCTCCACATCCACAACAGGGAGCCGCTTGATCCTCTTATCATCCAAGATCTTTGCCACTACCTTTATGTCATCGTCAGGCCGTGCTGTTATAGGAGGCGATGTCATTATATCCTCAACCTTACTGCCTGCCCTTCGCTCTGGCATGGGTTCTCCGAGGAGATGTTTTACAATGTCTCTGAATGTGTGCCCTCTCTTAAGCCCGACCATGGAAAGGACATCGGCCTCTGTTATAATGCCGATTACATGATTTTCATCATCAACTACTGGAAGACCGCTCACCCTGTGTTCTGAAAGGAGCCTTGATGCCTCATGGATGTCGGCATCTTTCTTGATAGTTACTACATCTGTCGTCATTGCATCCTTTACAGGGAGCTTCCATGAAAGCCTCTCTTTGGCATGTCTTAGTGCTATCCTGTAGATGTGTATGAGGTCTTCTTCTGTGACATCCACATAGCCCTGTATCTCTTTAAGGGCATCCCTTATATCTTCGTCTCTTAGCTCTATATCCTTATCATCCATAATAGATCCTAATACAAACGCATTAAGTAAGTTGACATAACTCTTTAGTATTGTCATTCCCGCTTGTCGGGAATCCTTCCTTCTTGAAGAAAGATTCTGGACAAGCCAGAATGACAGAAGATGTAACACTACTTATTTCGTTTGCTATAATATATTTTCAATGATGGCAGGAAGGATATGATTTATATCATATAAATGCCTCTCTTTCTGTCTTCGTATCCAGGAGAAGTCTATCCACTTGCCCAAATGTCCCATTAAAATTTATAATTAAACATGCTTGCTGATATTGAGGAAAAGGTGATGTCGGGGGAGAGGCTTTCCTTCGAGGACTGCATAAGGCTTTTCAAGAGCGATGATATATTTACCATCGGCAGGCTTGCCTCCCATGTGGCAGAAAAGAAAAATGGAAAGAATGCTTATTTTGTGGTCAATCGGCACATAAATCCTACCAACATCTGTGTCAACAGGTGTAAATTTTGTGCCTTCAGTCGTTCAAAAGGAGAGGAAGGCGCTTATGAATTAACAATAGAAGATATTATCCAGAAGCTTAAAACAAATGGCTTGAATTTCAAAAATCCCCCCTCACCCCCCTTTACTAAAGGGGGGCAGGGGGGGATTACCCAAAGTCATTTTTCAGAAGTTCACATAGTCGGCGGCCTGCATCCTGACTGGCCGTTTGAATACTACACCAATATGCTTTCAACCATAAAAAAAGAATTCCCATCCATAGCTATTAAGGCATTCACTGCGGTAGAGGTTGATTATATGTCAAAGATTAGCGGCTTGAGTCTTGAGTATACCTTGATGGCCCTTAAGGAAAACGGCCTTGACCTTATGCCTGGCGGAGGCGCAGAGATATTTGCAGATGCTGTGAGGAGCAGGATCTGTCCGGAAAAAATAATAGGCGATAGATGGCTTGAGGTGATGGAAACTGCACATCGTATTGGGATAAAGACCAATGCCACCATGCTTTACGGTCATCTGGAAGATATAGAAGACAGGGTTGAGCATCTTTTTAGATTGAGGGACCTGCAGGACAGGACAGGCGGTTTTCAGGCATTTATCCCTCTCGCATATCATCCGAAGAATACCGAAATAGGCGGTTTCTATTCATCGGGAATAGATGATTTAAAGACCATTGCCATTAGCAGACTTGTCCTCGATAATTTTGATCACATCAAGGCTTACTGGATAATGCTTGGAGAAAAGGTCTCACAGGTTGCGCTTTTATTTGGCGCAGATGACATTGACGGCACAATCATAGAGGAAAAGATAACCCACTCGGCAGGAGCAATGTCAGAAGAAGGAATGACAAAAGAAGAACTGATATACCTTATAAAAAAGACAGGTAAAACACCAGTCCAAAGGGATGCTTTTTATAATACGATAGAAAATGAAAACCTTTTTTGCCGTTAAATGTATTATAATGCGTATAGGAGGTGTATATGAATACAGCACGATTAAACATAACCCTGCCCGAAGATGTGGCAAGAATACTTTCCGGAGTAAAAAACAAATCCGCCTACATAGCTGCGGCCATAAGAGAACGGCGGCAGATAGAGGAAAAGGAAAAGATGCGTAAAAAGATAGAGGCCGCCTACCGCGAGGCAGCAAAAGAGGATTACGAAACATATAAGGAATGGGAAGACACGCTGAAGGACGGACTCGAAGATGACACGCGGTGATATATATCTCGTGGATTTTGAGCCTTCCAAGGGAGCAGAGATAAAAAAGAAAAGGCCTGCCCTGATTATTTCCTGCAACGAGGCGAACAAACATCTGAGAACAGTTATGGTTATTCCTTTCTCGTCAAAAACTGAAAAAGTTTATCCATTTGAGGTTTTTGTGAAGAAAAAGGACAGCGGGCTTGATGTGGATTCCAAACTTAAAATACCCCAGATGAGAGCGGTTGATAAAGAGTGTCTGACAAAATACATCGGCACGCTTGATAACCATTTGATAAACGAAGTCGAGAACGCGATAAAACTGCATCTCGGAATGGAATAATAGGAATAGGCTATGCTGGAATCGTTAATTATGAATAGAATAGATAAAAATACAGCCTTTAATCTTCTAAAAAACTCCGACCTGCTTGATCTTGGCGAGATGGCCGATTCTATCAGAAGGTCTTTTCACCCCGATGGCATTGTAACCTTCATTATTGACCGGAATATCAATTACACCAATGTCTGCATCAATAAGTGCAGGTTCTGCGCCTTTTACAGGGATGCTGAAAGTCCCGATGCCTACCTTCTCAGCAAGGATGAGATATTCAAAAAGATAGATGAGACCATCGCCCTCGGAGGCACACAGATACTCCTCCAGGGAGGCCTTAACCCTGTGCTTGACCTCGATTATTATACAGACCTCCTTGGTTCTATAAAGAGAAGGTATGATATTAATATCCACGGCTTCTCGCCGCCTGAGATATGTTATATGGCAGACAGCAACGACCTGACAGTAAAAGAGACGCTGATGATCCTGAAGCACAGTGGGCTTGATTCAATCCCCGGCGGAGGCGCAGAGATTCTTTCAGACCGTGTCAGGAGGACGATAAGTCCCAGAAAGATTACCTCGGATAGATGGCTGGATGTGATGGAAAAGGCACATGGGCTTTTTATGAGGACAACTGCAACCATGATGTTTGGAAGCGTCGAGGGGCCGGAGGATATAGTAGAACACCTCGATAGGATAAGGACACTTCAGGATAAGACAGGAGGTTTCACTGCCTTTATTCCATGGAGCTTTCAGCCGGGCAATACAGAATTAGAACAGAAGTCAGAATACAACCCCCCCACCCATCCCTCCCCCTCGAGGGGGGAGGGTAAGGGAGGGGGTGGTAGTAACATTCATCCTGCCACTGCGGTGGATTATTTGAAAGTGCTTGCACTTTCAAGAATTTATCTCGATAATATCAAAAATATTCAGGCATCGTGGGTTACACAGGGATTGAAACTTGCACAGGTTGCCCTGAGATTTGGGGCCAATGATATGGGTTCAACAATGATAGAGGAAAATGTCGTTGCCTCAACATGGGTAAGTCATATGATAACCAAGGACGAGCTCATAGAGGCTGTAAGGGCCGCAGGCTTCAAGCCGGCACAGAGGGACACCTGCTACAATCTCATCAGGATTTTTTAGAGGCTTGACACAGGATGCAATTTCTTGATATGTTATTAGCACTCTATCATTGTGAGTGCTAAATGCTGGAGGACTCAGATATGCTTGATGAAAGGGGCAAAAAGGTTCTCTGGGCTGTTGTCCAGACATATATAGGCTATCCCGACCCTGTAGGGTCAAGGGTTGTTACAAAAAAATATGCCTTTGGCCTATCCCCTGCCACAATAAGGAATATAATGTCTGACCTTGAGGAGCTTGGCTACCTTAGCCAACCGCACACATCAGCAGGAAGGATTCCAACGGATAAAGGTTATAGATTTTATGTGGATAACCTGTTGATGGGTAGAAATCCTATAGCGGAAGACAGGGAGGTTTTGTTGCAGATAAACGGAAGGCTTAAGGATATAAATGAGGATATAAACTGTCTTATTGAGGATACATCGAGGATGCTGTCTAACTTTTCGCACTATCTTGGTGTTGCCACTGCCCCAAGGCTTACAGAGACAAGGCTGAGACATATAGAACTGGTGAGGCACAGGGGGAGGCATATCCTTGTTATCCTTGTCTCCAGTGAGGGGATAGTTAAAAACAGGATCATTCCTCTAAGAGAGGAAATCCCGCAGAAGATACTCAATAAGATATCGCAGTACCTTAATGAGGAGTTCACCGGGATGACCCTCCGTGAGATAAAGGGCAAGATAGTGAAGGAAATGTCAAAGGAGAAAGTGGTATTTGGCAGGCTTGTCTCTCAGGCCATAAGACTTTTCCGTGAGATTCTGAACACCCAGACAGATGATGCCTATTCAGAGGATGTCTATATAGATGGTTTATCGAGTGTCTTTGATATGCCTGATTTTGCAAACCTTAGCAGGATCAAAGAGGTATTCAAGGCAATTGAGAACAAATATATAATTGTGAAGCTCCTTGACAGGCTGATAGAGTTCGAAGGTGTACAGATTCTGATAGGCTCTGAAAATCAGATAGAGGATATGCATGAGATGAGCATGGTTATCTCCACATATAAACATGGAGGCGCGGTCCTGGGCACAATCGGTGTGCTTGGTCCGAAGAGGATGGACTATTCAAGGGTTATTCCGATTGTGGATTATACGGCTAAAAGGATTACAAACATAATATCAAAGAGTTGAGGTGCCTGATATGGGTGATATAGACGACAGAGAGCAAACAGGGCAATCGGCTAACAGCGAAGGGGTAGAGCTTAAGGCAGAAGAGATTGCCTCAGGGGAGATTGAGGGATTGGAAAAGGAGCTGTCAGAGCTAAAGGATAAATATGTCAGGCTTTATGCTGATTTTGAAAATTATAAAAAGAGGGTGATGAGGGAAAAAGAAGAGCTGCTAAAATATGGTAACGAGAGCCTTATGAGTGAGTTGATAACTGTTGTTGACCACCTTGAACTGGCCATACAGCACTCAAAGGACAGCACTGAGGGGATTGTAGAAGGGGTTGATATTACACTGAAGGAGATGCAGAACATCCTTAAGAAATATGGTATCTCAAAAATAGAGGCACTCGGAGAGCCTTTTAACCCTCAACTACACCATGCCATGGCGCAGATAGAGTCCGAGGGCCATGAGAATATGGTCGTTGAAGAGTTCAGGAAAGGCTATTTTTTTAATGACAGATTGTTAAGGCCTGCATATGTAGGGGTGTCAAAGAAGCCTGAAAATAATCAAGACAGTAAAGAAACGGAGAATATAACGGAGAATATAAAGGAGGATTAAGATGGGAAAGGTAATAGGGATAGATTTAGGAACAACCAATTCTGTTGTTGCAGTTATGCAGGGTGGAGAGGCTGTTGTAATTCCAAACCAGGAAGGCACCAGGACAACTCCCTCTGTAGTTGCCTTTACAGAAAAAGGTGAGCGACTTGTTGGGCAGGTTGCAAAGAGACAGGCGATAACAAACCCTGAGAACACGGTATTCTCTATAAAGCGTCTTATGGGAAGGAAGTATAATTCACCCCAGGTAAGCTCTGCCCTGAAGAGGCTTCCATATAAGATAGTAGAGGCATCAAACGGAGATGCACATGTCGAGATAAGGGGAAAGATATATTCTCCGCCTGAGATATCTGCCATGATACTTCAGAAGCTAAAACAGGCTGCAGAGGACTATCTCGGAGAGCAGGTTACTGAGGCAGTTATAACGGTCCCTGCCTATTTCGATGACAGCCAGAGACAGGCTACAAAGGACGCAGGCAGAATCGCAGGACTAAATGTCCTCAGGATAATCAATGAGCCAACCGCTGCATCCCTTGCCTACGGCATTGATAAAAAGAAGGAGGAGCGCATAGCGGTATATGACCTTGGAGGCGGAACCTTTGATATCTCTATACTCGAGATCGGCGAAGGGGTCGTTGAGGTAAAGGCAACGAATGGAGATACATATCTTGGCGGTGACGACTTTGACCTCAAGATTATTGACTGGATGGTTGATGAATTCAGGAAGGAATACGGTATAGATCTGAAAAAGGATAAGATGGCGCTTCAGAGACTCAAAGAGGGGGCTGAAAAGGCAAAGATAGAGCTTTCCTCTGCAATGGAGACAGAGATAAACCTCCCATTTATAACAGCAGATGCATCAGGGCCAAAGCATCTCCTCATGAAGCTTACAAGGTCAAAGTTTGAACAGCTTGTTGATGACCTCATAAACAAGACCATCGAGCCCTGTAAAAAGGCACTTGCAGATTCAGGGCTTGACCAGAAGGATATTAATGAGGCAATCCTTGTTGGCGGCCAGACAAGGACGCCCAGGGTTCAAACAGTTGTCCAGTCCTTCTTTGCAAAGGAGCCGCATAAGGGTGTCAACCCTGATGAGGTTGTTGCTGTCGGCGCTGCAATCCAGGCAGGTGTTCTTAAAGGTGAGGTAAAGGAGGTTCTTCTTCTTGATGTTACGCCTCTTTCCCTTGGTATTGAGACACTCGGCGGCATCTTTACAAAGCTTATCGAAAGAAATACCACCATACCAACCAAGAAGAGCCAGATATTCTCTACAGCGAGTGACAACCAACCTGCGGTGACTATCAAGGTGCATCAAGGCGAGAGGGAGATGGCTTCTGACAACAAGATGCTTGGGGTATTTGAACTCGTTGGTATACCCCCTGCACCGAGGGGAATACCACAGATAGAGGTTACATTTGATATAGATGCAAACGGCATCCTCCATGTTTCTGCAAAGGACCTCGGCACGGGTAAGGAGCAGTCAATCAGGATTACTGCCTCAAGCGGTCTTACAGAGGAAGAGATAAAGAACATGACAAGGGATGCAGAGTCGCATGGAGAGGATGACAGGCGAAAGAGGCAGCTTGCAGAGGCAAGGAATGAGGCAGATAACCTCATCTATCTCACAGAGAAATCTCTAAGGGATTACGGCGATAAACTGACATTGAAAGAAAAACAGGAGATAGAGGAGGCGGTTGAGGCCTGCCGTAAGGCAAAAGACACAGCCACAGACGCCTCAGACATAAAGAGGGTAACAGAGCAGCTTACAAGGGCGTCGCATAAGTTTGCAGAGCACATCTATAAAACTGCAGGTGCTGGCCAGCCAGAAGAGCAGGCATCAGGCAAAAAGCCGGAGGAAGATGTTGTAGAGGCTGAGTTCGAGGAAGTTGATAAGGATAAAAAGAAAGACTGAGGATGTAGTTGAGACTTGAAGGACTATTACCACATATTGGGCGTTGACAGAAACGCAACAGACGCTGATATAAAGAAGGCATACAGACGGCTTGCAATGCAGCACCACCCTGACAGGAACCCGGGGGACAAGGCTGCCGAGGAGAAGTTCAAGGAGATCAATGAGGCATATAGCTGCCTCTGTGATGCAGAGAAAAGGGCCAACTATGAGAGGTTCGGAACTTCAGAGGGTTTCGGCGCTGAGTATGGGCCATTTCCTTCAGGCTTTGGCGATATTTTTGAAGACATATTCGGCGATTTCTTCAGCGCATTTACAGGCAGGCAGAGGCTAAGGCCTGCAAAGGGGCCTGACCTCAGATACGACCTTGAGATAGACCTGAGAGAGACCGTCTTTGGCGCAGAGAAGATTATAGATATCCCGCGGTATGAGAATTGCGCAGGCTGCGGCGGCAGCGGCTCAATGCCTGGGAAAGGCCCTGTGACCTGCACTGCATGTAAAGGCACTGGACAGATAAGGATGCAGCATGGTTTTTTTAGTGTCTCAAGGACATGCGGCCGCTGCGGCGGCACAGGCAGGATAATCACAGACCCCTGTCGTGAATGTTCGGGCACAGGCAAGGTAAGAAGACTGCGCAAGGTCTCTGTAAAGATACCTCCAGGCGTTGATACAGGAAACAGATTAAAACTCTCAGGCGAAGGAGAGGCAGGCAGCCATGGCGGGCCAAATGGAGACCTGTATGTCATCATTACTGTAAAGCCGCATCCATTTTTCCATAGGGAAGGCATTGACCTTGTCTGTGAGGTGCCAATATCGTTTCCCCATGCAGCACTTGGCACAGAAATAGATGTCCCTACTATTGATGGGGTTAGTAAACTCAGCATCCCCCCCGGCACTCCATCGGGCAAACTCTTTCATATAAAAGGGAAGGGTATTCCAAGACTTGGAGCAAGAGGCAGGGGCGACCAGATAGTGAAGGTATATGTTGATGTGCCTAAGAAGCTTACACCGAGACAGAGGGAGCTACTTGAGGAGTTTGCCTCTATAAGCGGCGATGGGCTGTCAAAGGGTTTTATGGATAGGCTCAAGGATCTTTTTGGCAAGGAAGATGCGGTCCATAAGAAAGGCTGATCATATAACGATCATCATGTCGAGATTTCATGTCCCCAAGGATATTCCTTTTAGAAGATGTATTTGACAAAGACATTGTTTCCATAAAAGGGGACAATGCAAGATACATCTCAACCGTCCTGAGGTGTAATACAGGAGAGCCCCTTACCCTTCTTGATAATCGTGGTAACAGCTATAGCGCTGTTATTGTCAAATCACTGCCGTCTGAGGTAGTAGTAAGACTCACAGGAAAAGACGAGGATATAAAGACAGAATTGCCCATTGACATAACGCTTGCACAGGCAATACCAAAGGGTGATAAGATGGACATAATCATTCAGAAGGCCACAGAGCTTGGGGTAAAAAGGATAATACCCATTGTGACAGAAAGAACAGAGGTAAGGATAACAAGAAGGCTAAATCGCTGGAAGGAGATTGCAATTTCAGCAGCACAACAATCCAGGAGATTAAGGATACCTGAGATAGAGTCCCCTGTTGGATTTAATAGTTTCATGGCCGAAGCATCATCTGGAATAATATTCTGGGAAAAATCTGAGAACAGCCTTAAAAAGGTAATAAGGGATTATAAACCAGGCGGCAGTATAACTATTGTGATAGGCCCTGAGGGAGGCTTCTCAGATGAAGAGATAAAGGCAGCGTCAGAGAGGGGATTTCAGCATGTGTCCCTTGGGCCAAGGATCTTAAGGGCAGAGACAGCAGCTATCGTTGCGGTAAGTATAATCCAGTACGAGCTTGGAGACCTTCAGGAAGATAATTAGAAAACAGAAAATTACTCTGCCTCATTTATAGAGGATATCTTTTCAGATGGAACAACAATCCAGCCGCTTTCTGCCTCAAGATATACCTCCTCTTCCGCAACCTCAACCAGCTTCCCCTTATATACTATTCCATCTGCCTCTACCACAACGACCTTTCCAATAAGTTCTTCTATCATCTTGCACCTTATGTTACAAAAATATTCTTGCAATTTCCACTATAAAGTGGTAAAAATTCTGTAATTGCTTTGAGAGTTTGAAAAGGACGAAAAAGGATTAGGCGTTGATCTTAATATTGCTCGTTACTCCAAGTAATAGACACGCTGACAGATGAAAACTAAGAATGTCAAAAAGCAAGACCTGTCCCTACATGTATTCCCACGAGAAGTAAAATTAAACTAACAATTGGTATAATTATATAAACCGATTTTATATAGGAGGAAGTCATGAGCAAAAAGGAACTGCTTATAAGTGAGATTGAACGAGTTCCAGAGCCTTTTCTTGACGAAGTTTTGGACTTTGTCCATTTCTTGAAGACAAAGATAATTAAGGAAAGGCTTGATACTGCTATTGCAAGCGAATCCTCTCTCAAAAAGGATTGGCTGAAGCCAGAGGAAGACGAAGCATGGCAAAATTTGTAAAAGGCGATGTCGTTGTTGTTCCTTTCCCTTTTTCTGACCTAACCCAGGCTAAAAGGCGTCCTGCTTTAGTCATTTCAAAATTAGAAGGTGATGACTTAATTCTTTGCCAGATAACCAGTAAAAACATCAAAGACAGCTATGCAATTTCGATTGACGATAAAGACTTTGAAATGGGAGGGTTAAAACAGCCAAGCAATGTGAGACCTAATCGCATATTTACAGCAGACAGCCATATTGTTCTCTATAAAGTTGGCAATCTTTCAGCCAACAAGCTCAACGAGGTTATTGAAAAGGTAGTTGAAATTATACGGGAATGAAAAATTTATCCGTGCCTGCAACGGACGGCTAACACGTTGCAAAAGACTTACATCCAAACCTTTCAGGCTTCTTTTGCAACGGAACCGATCTACTCATTTCTACAGAAATCGTCAATAATTAATGCCCTTTGAAACTGTAGATTAGCAGGTGGAATCAGTAAGCGGAACTTAATCATACACTGTCTGCCAGGACAAGTGCTGAATTTTACACCTTAACTGTAACTTACAGTCCTATCTTTATCCCTGCCTGCATCTTTGCTGCCTGGACTGTATTATACACAAGCATGGCTATTGTCATCGGCCCGGCGCCGCCGGGGACAGGCGTTATATATGCTGCCCTCTGTTTTGCAGCATCAAAATCTACATCCCCTACAATCTTGCCTTCTGGCGTTACATTTATACCTATATCAATCACCGCTGCCCCTTCTTTCACCATATCGCCTGTTATCATCTTTGCCCTGCCGATGGCAACGCATAGTATATCAGCCTTGAGGCATTCTTCCTTAAGGTTTGGCGTCTTGCTGTGGCAGATGGTCACGGTTGCATTCTTCCTCAGAAGCAGAAGTGCTAATGGCTTTCCGACAATAACGCTTCTTCCAACAACAACAGCATGCCTGCCTGAGGGGTTGATCCCGTATGCCTCAAGCATCTTCATCGCACCGTGCGGTGTACAGGGGATAAAACCTGGCTCATCAAGCACAAGCTTTCCAAGGGCATCAGGGCCAAAACCGTCCACATCCTTTTCAGGTTTAATCCTGTTCATTACCTCTTTCTCATTAAGCCCCTTTGGCAGCGGAAGCTGGACAAGTATGCCGTTCACATTTGCGTCATTGTTTAACCTGTCAATGAGGCTTAAAAGCTCTTCCTGTGTTGTAGTATCTGGAATCTTATAGGCAAAACTCGCTATGCCTATCTCCTCGCATGCCTTTTCCTTTGATGCAACATATTTCTTTGACGCAGGGTTTTCGCCGACAAGGACAACTGCAAGTCCTGGATTGATTCCCTTTGCCTTTAATCCTGCAATCTCCTTTTTCAGGTTCTCCCTTATATCTGCTGCTACCTTTTTACCGTCAATTAATTCTGCCGCCATAGATCCTCCTTTAATCCCTTTTCTTTATGAGTTCAAGCAGTTCTTGTCTTGTTGACTCTTTGCTTCTAAATATACCTCTGACCGCTGATGTCACGGTTCTTGAACCAGGCTTTTTTATCCCCCTCATGCTCATACACAGGTGTTCAGCATCTATTATGACCATGCATCCTTTAGGCTGGAGCCTTTCCATTATCAGGTCTGCAAGCTGGCTTGTTAATCTCTCCTGCACCTGAGGCCGTTTGGCAAATATCTCCAGCGCCCTTGCGAGGGCGCTTATGCCGACAATCCTGCCGCCTTCTGGTATGTATGCGATATGCGCCTTGCCTGCAAATGGGAGTAAATGGTGTTCACATACCGAATAGAAGGGTATATCCTTGAGCAGTACCATCTCATCGTGTTTCTCGCCTTCCATTGGCATAAGGACCTCCTCAGAAGGAGTGCCGAGCCCTGAGAATATCTCCTCATACATCTCGGCAACCCTTTCGGGTGTCCTCTTCAGTCCCGGCCTTTCAGGGTTTTCGCCAATCCCCTCAAGGATGAGCCTTACACCCTTTTCTATCTTTTTTGCATCCATAGGCGTATAGCGTGCCTATTTTAGCATTAGCGATTGATGTGTGTCAAAAATTTCCTTTTGATTTTTGACACGGCTGTTAAGAAAATGATAGATTAACCTGCTTGCTTTAATAAAAAAACTAAACAAATTTAATTGAGGAGGTCTATATTCTTGGTCAGGCTTTATCTTGTCAGACACGGTCATGTAGGCAATGCAGAGACGCAGAAGAGATATAATGGCCAAGCTGATGTGGAGCTTTCAGAGCAGGGCATCAGTGATATGGAGAGGATAACTGAGATACTCAGGGACAGGCCTCTGAAGGCAATCTATGCCACCGGCCTTAAAAGGACAATAAAAGGGGCTGAAATAATAGGCAGATACCATCATAATACATCCATTACAATAGTCAGGCATCTGATGGAAAGGAAGATAGGCAGATGGGAGGGCCTTACATTTCAAGAGATTACAGAGAAATATCCTGAGGATATAGATGCGTGGAAGTCAGACCCTCTGAATTTTACCCCTTTAGGTGGTGAAAGTCTTCAGTCCCTATATAAAAGGGTTATACCGGCCTTTGACAGGATAGTTTCTTCCCACAACGACGATGAGGTCTTAATAGTCGGCCATGGGGGCACCAACAGGGTTATCCTCGCACATATCCTTGGTATGGATATGTCGAATATATTCAGATTAGAGCAGGATTACGGATGCCTTAATGTAATAGATTTTTTTGAAAACAATATCCCTCTGCTAAGGCTTTTGAACGGCCTTGAACTTCCTCCGGGTAGTGCTTTATAAATTCCCCTATTCTCTATTCTTCCTGATAAAAATAATACTTGACAATTTTAGTAAACTATTCTATTTTAAAAATATGTTAAGGTTATCAACAAAAGGGCAATACGGTGTGAGGGCCATGTTTGAGATAGCAAAGAGCTACAGGTCAGGGCCCATGACAATAAAGGAGATAGCAGAGAGGCAGAATGTGTCTGTAGCATACCTCGAACAGATAATGAATAAACTGAGGCGAGGTGGACTGATAGATAGTGTTAAGGGGCCTGGAGGCGGTTATGTCCTTAGCAAGGAGCCATCCACGATAAGCATTGGAGACATATTAAAGGCGCTTGAAGGTCCTGTTGCCCTTACCTCCTGCCTCGGCCCTGGGGCAGATACATGCAACAAGGTAGATATATGCGTTATGAGGCTTCTGTGGAAGAAGCTGGGAGATAAGATAGAGGAGTTCCTTGAGGAGACAACGCTGATGGACCTTATAGGAACCGACAAGGGTTTGATGGTGAAAGGGTTTGGTTATGGTGGTGGAGAAGTTAAAGTTTGTTGAGGGTGTCAGGCCGGATGTGACTGCAGATATTGTGCTTATGATGTGTCCTATGCACCTGCTTACTGTAGAGCAGAAGATGAAGGAGCTTAAGGTTGGTGAGGTGCTGGAAATCCTTACGGATTACGATGGTGCATTAGAGGATATTCCTGCATGGTGTGAGAAGACAGGAAACGAGTTTATCGGAATAGAAGATGCAAGTAATTTTTTCAGGATGTATGTGAGAAAGTTATCTGAGAGCCATCCAGACGGAAAGGAGTAAAGATGAGAAAGGCATACTTAGACCATGTGGCAACAAACCCGCTGAACCCGGAGGTCTTTGAGGCAATGCTCCCTTATTTCAAGGAGGAATTCGGCAATCCGCTGAGCATCTATGACCTGGGGACAAGGGCCAAGACAGCTATAGAGGATGCGAGGCAAAAGGTGGCATCACTGATAAATGCAAGACCTAACGGGATAATATTTACCTCAAGCGGTGCTGAGGCAAACAATTTTGCCCTGCGCGGTATTGCCCTTGCCAATCAGGAGAAAGGGAAACATCTTATCGTTTCCAAGATGGAGCATCACTCGATCCTGAATCCTGCAAGGTCCCTTGAGAGGATGGGCTTTGCTGTAACATATCTGCCGCCTGATAAATACGGAATCATAGAGCCTGATGTTCTGAGAAAGGCTATTACAAAGGAGACCATCCTTATATCTGTTATGCACGCCAACGGAGAGGTCGGGACAATAGAGCCGATAAAGGAGCTCTCTGCCATTGCCAGGGAAAGGGGTATCCTGTTTCATACTGATGCAGTTGTATCAGCAGGTAATATCCCTGTTGATGTGAAGCAGCTCGGTGTTGACCTTCTTACGCTTTCTGCACACCAGTTTTACGGCCCAAAGGGTGCTGGCGCACTTTATATCAGAGAAGGTATAAGGATAATGCCGTTGATATACGGCGGCATCCAGGAGGGCGGAAGGAGGGCAGGAACAGAGAATGTCCCTGCCATAGTGGGTATGGGAAGGGCTGCTGAGATTGCAAAAAGGGATATGGACAAAAGGTATGCCCATGTGAAGCTGCTCAGGGACAAACTCATATCAGGCATTATGCAGACTGAAAATGTATATCTCACAGGCCATCCTGAAAAGAGGCTTCCCGGTCATGCGAGCTTCTGCATTGAATTTATAGAGGGAGAGTCCATGCTCTTGATGCTGGCGATGCAGGGCATTGATGTGGCAAGCGGCTCTGCCTGTACTTCCAAGGCCCTGAAGGCATCTCCTGTGCTTCTTGCCATGGGGATCCCTGCAAGTCTTGCACAGGGCTCAATAGTATTTACCTTTGGAGAGGGAAATACGGATGAGGATGCGGATTATGTCCTTCAGGTATTCCCACAGGTGGTAAAAAGGCTTAGAGAGATTTCACCATACAGCCAGGGCTTGGGTGATAAGGAGGCAGGGAAATGTATTCGGAATTAGTCATGGAGCACTTTACAAATCCGAGGAATGTCGGGGAGATCGCGGATGCTGACGGTGTCGGCACAGAGGGCAATCCTGTATGCGGCGATGTGATGAAGCTTTCAATCAAGGTTGAGGACGGCAGGATAGTAGATGCAAAGTTCAAGACCTTTGGCTGCGGCGCTGCCATTGCCGTATCCAGCATGGTTACAGAGATGGTAAAGGGAAAGACCGTAGATGAGGCCCTTGAGATCTCGAAGGAGGCAGTTGCCGAGGCGCTTGGCGGGCTGCCGCCGCAGAAGATGCACTGCTCTAACCTCGGTGCCGATGCCCTCAGAAAGGCGATAGAGGATTACAAACAGAAGAAGGCAGGCCAAACCCCTTAATTCCTTTTCCTGAGGCCGAGGTGGTTCAGCTTGAGTAAGAGCGTGTTTCTGTGAATGCCGAGGAGGCGGGCTGCCTTGCTCTGATTCCAGTTTGTCCTTTCCATAATGGTGAGGAGATATTGGCGCTCAAACTGCATCTGGACCTTTTTTAGAGGCATATCTTCCCTGAGGTGCCCTTTATTGGGGAGAAGGATCTCTATGGGAAGGTCATTAACACCGATAACCCTGTTGTCGCAAAGTGTAATGACCCTTTCTATAAGATTTTCAAGCTCCCTTATATTTCCCGGCCAGTCATATGCGATCAGACAGTCCACGGCCTCCCTGGAAAAGCCTTTTATCTTCTTCTTTAAGCTTACATTGTATTTTGCAATGAAATGCTTCACAAGCAGCGGGATGTCCGCTCTTCTTTCCCTGAGCGGCGGCAGGTGTATGGGTATGACATTGAGGCGGTAGAAGAGCTCTTCCTTAAAGGCCTTATCTTTTACTGCATCCGTAAGGTTTCTGCTTGAGGCTGCAATTACCCTGACATCTACCTTTATAGTTCTCAGACCGCCAACCCTTTCTATTTCCCTTTCCTGTAATACTCTGAGCAGCTTCGATTGAAGGTTAAGTGCAAGGCAGTTGATCTCGTCAAGGAATATCGTCCCGGTATTTGCTATCTCAAATTTGCCTATCTTGGATGAGAATGCCCCTGTGAATGCGCCTTTTTCATGACCAAACATCTCATTCTCAAGCAGCTCCGATGGTATGGCAGCACAGTTTACGACAACAAATGCCCTGTCTTTTCTCAGGCTTCGCCTATGTATCGCCCTTGCAACAAGCTCCTTGCCTGTCCCGCTTTCTCCTTGAAGAAGTACTGTGCTGTCGCTTCTGGCGACCTTATCTATTGTTGAATACAGCTCAAGCATCTTGCTGTCTGCGCCAACAATATCTTCAAACATCTGATAACGCTCTACCTCTGAACGGAGATAATTCACTTCACGGACAAGTGAGCGCTTTTCCATCGCCTTTTTTACTATAGAGATGACCTCCTCTATATTGAACGGCTTGGTGATATAATCATAGGCTCCCATCTTCATTGCCGTAACTGCTGTACTTATCTCACTGAGGGCTGTAACCATGATGACCTCTGTATCAAGCCCCATCTCCCTGACCTTCCTCAGAACCTCCATTCCATCTACTATGGGCATAAGGATGTCAAGCAGAATCAGATCCACAGGTTTTTCCTTTAGTAGTTCAATGGCCTCCCTTCCTCCCTCTGCCTCAAGGATATCGAATTCATCCTTAAAAAGGAGTTTGAAAGATTCCCTAACCCCCCATTCATCATCTACAACAAGAATTGTTGGCCGAAGTTTATTTTCCATCATCATTAACATTATAGATGAAAAAGATAAAATGCAAAACTAAAAATATCAATGAGGCCAAAACAGGAAGAGGGACTGACCCCTCCCGCCAGGGGAGGGGCTGTATTTTTGATTTTGACGCCCTGCGCTCTTGGCGCAGGGTATTCACGATCATACAGGTTAGCACAGGTATACGCCCTGTTGAATTTCTATTGTCTTTCGTTTAATCTATAGCATAGTCATGGATATACATCATTTTAGCAGGAAAGAGCAGGGCTTTGCCCTCCTGATAACCCTGTGGGTGCTTGTATTCCTGAGCATCGTTACCATGAGTTTTATTTTTATGATGCGGCTTGGCCTTGCAAGCACACGGAACTTCAAGGAAGAGACAGTGGCGTATTATAATGCAATGACAGGTTACCAGGAGGCGATTGACTTCCTTATGGAGGACAAAGACCCTACTGTGGACTTTATTGATACAAATGGCAATCTGATACTTGAGCCTGAAGGTAAGTCATTTAAGGTACAGAGCAGCGGCCCTGGCAGGTTGGATGTAAAGATAGAGGACGAGGAAAGCAAGATAAATATAAACACAGCAGGCGCAGATGTCCTTACGAGGCTGTTCCTGAAAGCAGGTGTATCTGACGAGGATGTCGGCCCAATAGTTGACTCTGTGCTTGATTGGAGGTCGCCGGCAGGAACCCACAGGCTTCTGGGTACAAAGAGCGAATATTACGAATCCCTTGATGAGCCGTACATGGCCAAAGACGGCCCTTTTGATACGCCAAGAGAGTTGTTGTTGGTAAAGGGGGTAGATAAAAAGATCCTCTATGGAGACCCTGACAAAGGCACAGAAGGCATTATAAAATATATAACAACATTCACACCTGGTCCAATAAATATAAACACCGTTCAACCCGATGTTATGGAGATACTCGGTCTTACCCCTCAGGAGATAGAGGGCATAACATTTCTCAGGGAGGGGAAATTTGGCCCGATGAAAGGGATTGCAGCAGGCCTGCTTCAGAGGGGGATTGCCTATACAGCATCGAATTATTTCAGGATAGAATCAACTGGTTCCTCGCCTGACGGCAAGATCAATGAAAGGATAACAGCAGTTGTGCAGCGGATTCCTTCAGATAAGGGCTACAAAATCCGTGTCCTGTATTGGAAGGCAAATGTCCAGAGTATTAGGAGTTGATCTAAGGGAATCCTTTCTCGGCCTCTCTGTGTTAGAGAGGGCTATGGGAATTACAAGGCCCATAACGAGCAAGGAGATAAGGCTTCCCCAGGATGAAGCAGGGGGAAGGTCAGCCATAATAGAAGGCCTCAGGGAGATATCAAAGGACAGGATGCCCGACACAGTTGTCCTCGGCATATCTATAAGCCAGTTTATAAGCCGCTTCCTGGAGCTTCCGAGATTGAACGAGAAGGAATTGTCCCAGGCAGTGCCGTTTGAATTTGAAAGACACCTTCCGCTTCCAATAGATGAATTCTATACATGTTTCCTTCCATTGCAGGGCCCGAAGGATAAAAAAGATAAAACCAGGGTTATTGCCTTTGCAGTAAAAAGGGGCCTCATTGACAGCCTTATCAGCATGTTTAAGGATGCAGGACTTGATGTATCCTCTATAAGGTTTGGTTTTCTTGAGGCCATGAACAGCATTAAAGGCACATACAGCGATTCCATGGTTATAATGGCAGACAACGGGATATACGCTGCTATCTTTCAGAAAGGAATCCTTTCATACATAAAGGCCATTCCCTATAGTTCTGTGGATGCCCTGTCTGCTGAAATAGAAAGACTTAAAGATAGGATGGAGTTCAAGGATATGATCTCCATCAGTGGTGGATTAACCCCTGAATTACTCGGCATCAAGGCTCGTTCATCGCCTTTAAATGTCGCATACTGCCTTGCAGAATCTGCATTTAAGAGAGGACCTTTCACCGCTGAGATTCTTCCTGTTGAGATGCGGCCAGGAAAGAGAAATACGCATTTATATCTGGTCACATCCATGTCTGCTGCTGTTGTACTGCTTGCAATAGTCTATCTATTTTTAGGTTTCTTCAAGGATTATCTCACATTGAGGGATATAATGGAGAGGATAAAGGCCGAGGGGACAAAGGCAGCAGGATTTATAGAAGAAAAAAATCAGGTAAAGGATATAAAAAACAAGAAGGCATTTATAGACATATTTGCTGCCTCAAGGAATACCCCTGACATTGCCCTTCAGGAGCTCAGCAGTATCATTCCTAAACAGGCATGGATTACAAACCTGAAAATTGATGACAAGGGCAGGGTGGAGATTGAAGGTTATGCGCAGAAGGCATCATCGCTTATAGCGATAGTCGATGAATCAGGGTTTTTCGAGGGCGCAGAGTTCTCTTCACCCATAACCAGCATGATGGGGAAGGACAGGTTTTCCATAAGGATGTTTATAAAAAGGTCGCAGATGCCTGACCTGACAGGGTTCAAAGAGACAAAGAAAAAGATAGAAAGAAAAAGATGAAAAGAAAAAGATGAAGAGACGCAGGCTTTTCACAGGACTCCTTATATTGCTGGCCGTTGTGCTTGGTTATATCTTTTTAGATATGCTTACGCAGTATAGAAACGAGATCAGGGATTCCATAGCAGAGGAATACAGGACGCTGAATAACTATGACAGTGCAATTAAGGATGCAAGGGACATAGAAAGGGAACTGGTCGAATACAGGCAGCAGATCAATTCCCTTGAATCGCACATACTTACATCAGGCACAGCCTCCATGGCTGCCGCAGAACTTCAGGGCATTGCAGAGGACAGTGCATCAAAGGCAGGGATAAATATCCTTAGCGTAAGGCCCATGAATACGATGGATTACAGGGACTATACAGAGGTGCCAATCCAGGTTGATGGAACCGGGAACATAAAACAGTTCAGGGATTTTCTAAAATCCCTTGAGGACAGCAGGATATATCTCAGGGTAGGCAGACTGACTGTGACGGTAACAAACACAGTGTCGCCAAAGGAATTAAATCTAAAGCTTGTTGTTTCAGGCATTATAAAAAGACGCCATGGAGAAAAGACAGCACCCACAGGCGGCAGGGTTGAGAGCCCTTTGACACAAAATGAGACAGAGGAGATAATCAGGTGAGAAGGTGGCTCCCCTTAGAACTAATCCTCGGCATACTGTTGATATTCCTTATCTGGAAGGTATATTATGTAGCGATGCTCTATAGCCCGGCAAATGAATCAGGAGAGGCAGTCGCACAGCATAAGGCAGAAAAGGTCAAGATAAAACTGCCTGCCTTTACTGCCTTTGACGCTAAGGTCGTGCTTGAAAAAAACCTCTTTCATCCTGACAGGAATGCAGATGTATTAAAACCGCCTCCGCCTGCAAAGGCAGGGCTTGTTCCACCTAAAAAACCTGATATGGCCTTAAAAGGCATTGTCACAGGCCCTGATGGCGAACTTGTCGCATTGATACAGACAGACAGGGCAATGACAAAACAATACAGAAAAGGGGATACCTTTGATAATGTCGAGGTTGTTGATATAAAGCCAAACAAGGTATATCTGAAATGGATGAATGAGGATCTTGAGCTGACCATGTGGGAGGTTAAGACCATAACCCCTGCTGATCTGCTGAAGGGTAAAGCAAACGGGATGCCTGTACAACCCCGAACAATGCCTGTAGTGCCGCAAAGGGCTGTGCCGAAAATTCAGCAATGAAGGAATGAGGATGAAGAGGTTTATTCAGAGCATTTCCTTGATGACAGTGGCACTCTTCTTTATTGTATCCTGTGTAAAGAAGACACCTATAGAGCAATCTGCGCCGCTGCCAAAGGAACAGCCAAAGGCAGAGGCAACACAGCAGCCGCAACAGAGGCCTGAGACAACGCCGAGGGTTGTGATGCAGGCTCCGCAGGGCATTCAGGTTGAAAAGGGCGGAGAGGAAAAATACATAGTGCTCAATTTTGATGGGGCGGATATAAAGACGGTCATCTCAACCATCGGAGAGCTGCTCGGAATAAACTATATCCTCTCGCCAAATGTAAGCGGCAATGTCACAATCCAGTCATTCAAGAAATTCCCCATGAAAGACCTCTTCTCGATATTCCAGAGCATACTTGAGATGAACGGGCTGACAGCGGTCAGGGACGGTTCGCTTTACAGGATTGTCCCGATAGAGACGGCAAAACAGCAGCCCACGCCTGTTGAATCAGGCAAGGAGGTCAAGGTCTATCTCGATTCAAGCTTTGTAACACAGATAATCCCCATTCAGTATGTGAAGGCATCTGATGCAGCAAATGTCCTGAAAAACTTCACACCGCGCGGGACAGACATTACCGTATATGAGCCGAACAACCTCCTCATTATAACTGCTCCGCCGCAGGCCATGGCAAGGCTTATGAAGATACTCGAGGCCATAGACATATCAGAGACAGAGAGGGAATCTGCAAGGACATTTGTCTATTATGTCGAAAACGGCGACGCAAAGAAACTGGCAGACATCCTTAAGACCATATATGTGGAGAAAAAAGGAGTCGCACCAAGGCCGGCTGTGACTGCAACACCTATAAGGCCTCTAACCCTGCCCGGGGTGCAGCAACTGCCTGGAACGACCATAGTCTCAGGAGAGGTTGAGGGAGAGGTGTCAATAACGCCTTATGAAGACATCAATGCCATTATTATTAAGACAACGCCGAGGAATTTTCTTACCATTGCAGAGACATTGAAGAAGCTCGACATACTTCCAAAGCAAGTGCTGATAGAGGTCATGATTGCAGAGGTGACACTCGGCAACAGTGACAGCATGGGGGTTGAATGGACTTTGCAGAGGGCGCTTGGCGGGCACAGATGGGGGACATTTGGATTAAGGGGGACAATGCCGAATGCAACCGGTAGCACAGCAATAGCCCCATTCCCTGTTCCAACGATAACGACGACCAATACTCAGACAAGCTCCACTACAACCTCTACTACAACAGGAACCAATCCAAACCTCCCAGGCCTTGTTGCAGATGTGCTTGATTCAACAAGGCTTTTCGAGGTGCTTGTAAACCTGTATGGCTCATCGAACAGGTTGAATGTCCTTGCAAGCCCCCATATACTTGCCCTCGACAATAAAGAGGCAAAGATAGAAATAGGCAGTGAAATCCCTATAGCAACAGGCCTCCTGCAGCAGCCTGCAACTGGAGCAACTGCAACATCATATGCCTTTGTTGCAGCAGGCCAGATACAATACAAGACCGTAGGACTTCTGCTTACTGTTACGCCGCATATCAATGACAAAAACCAGGTAACCCTCAAGATAAATCAGGAGGTAAGCAGTAAAGGGGCAGACCAGGCCCTTGCCGGCATAACCTCCCCGACCTTCATTACGAGAAAGGCCCAGACAACAGCAGTTGTCCAGAACGGCCATACCCTTGTGCTTGGAGGGCTTATCCAGGAAAGCAGAAACACAACCAAGGCAGGCATCCCGTTTTTGAGCAGGCTTCCAATCATAGGAATGCTCTTTGGAAGCACGACAACATCCGTGGATAGAACAGAGCTGCTCATAATGGTCACCCCCCATGTGGTAAGCAGCAAAGAGGAGGCTGACAGGCTGACAAATGAATTTCAGGAAAAGGTAAGGACTATCAAGAAACGCCTTGAGGATTATAAAGAGGTAATGAGGCCAAAGGATGCAGATACAAAAAAACAATGATATAATAGCCTTGATTACAGAAAGGAGGTGAAAAACATGAGGCTACCCTTTAAAATGCCATTAATTATCTATCTAATCTTTGCCCTTCTCGTTATCTCTGCTGTGCCAAAGGGGCTTGAGGCTGCCTTTGTGCCATCGGAGGTAGTAGGAGTATCATCGATAGACAGGGCTGCTGATCTGGCCAGGATTGAAAAGGCGCTTGAGATGAAGATGGTGAAGCAGAGGCTCGGAGCGCTCGGCTTAAGTCAGGATGAGATAAGGGCAAGGATAGGCCAGTTGAGCGACTATCAGATCCACCAGCTTTCTCAGAACATAGACAAGCTGAGGGTTGGAGGAGACGATGCCCTCGGCGTAATAATCGCCCTTCTTGTTATTACAATACTCGTCGTACTGATCCTGAACCTCACAGGGCATAAGGTGGTAGTGAAATAGGCCAATTTTTAAAACGGTACTAACAGGGTAAGGGTTTTAGCCCTTACCCTTAATTTTCTCCAGGTGTGGAAAAGATAGTGGATATGAAATTAATGAGAAAGATAGTCATAACCCTTATCCTTATACTTTCAGCGTGTGCTCCGCATAAAATAGACATCGCAGGGCTTGATGTCTATATAAAGGCCGTGCCATTTTTCCCGCAGGAGGATAATCAGTGCGGGCCGTCCTCATTGGCAATGGTCATTGATTACTGGGGAGGCAGGGTAAGCCCTGATGATATCGCAAAGGAGATATTCAGTAAAGGTGCAGCAGGCACGCTAAACCTCGATATGCTCATATATCCAAGAGAAAGGGGATTCGATGCAAGGCAGTTTGACGGCACCTTGGATCTATTGAAAGACATGCTTTCAAAGGGTTATCCTGTAATCGTCCTTGTAGATTATGGAATAGCATTTTATCAGATCGACCACTATATGGTTGTTATCGGCTATGGAAAGGGTGGCATCATTGCACATTCAGGCAGAGAGGCAGATAAGTTTATACCATATGATGAATTCATGAGGATATGGAAAAGAGGAGACTACTGGATGCTTCTGATAAAACCAAAAGGGCAGGAGGTTGACAAAAGGGATGGACGATAGATATACGGCTTCAGGAATACTTCTATCTGTTCTGCTCCTGTCTTCCATAGCCTTTTCATCATGTGCCCTGCCAAGAATCATTGTGCTTGATGACCCGCTCAGTCCTGAGGAGCATCTCAATCTCGGCGTTACATATGAGGCAAAGAAGGAATTTGACCTGGCAATCAAACAATACAAGATGGCCATGAAGGGCGATACAGAGGCAAGGGCATTCTTATACACAGGCAATGCCTATTTTGAGAAGGGAGATGCAGGAGAGGCGGAAAGGTATTATAAGAAGGCTATAGACAGAGACCCGAAACTTGCTGATGCCTATAACAACCTCGCGTATCTGTATGCAAAGGAAAAGAGAAATCTCAGGGAGGCAGAAGAACTTATCAACAAGGCAATAGCCTTGAATCCGTCAAAGGAATCTGCATACAGGGATACCCTCAGAGAGATAAAAGGCCTTCAATAGCAACTTCTGTTTTTTATGTTTCCCTTTATTTTTTACCTTTCCTTCCCGTCTTCAGCGTATCCTCAACCCAGCACATAGCAGCAGATGCGAGTGGAAAGCCTGCTGTATTAATCATCAGCAGGACTGCATGCCTTATCTCATCAGGGCTTGCCCCTGCCTCGATAGCCCTCCTCGTGTGGGAATGAACTGCGCCCTCTGACCTTAAACATGCTGCTGCTGCAAGCTGGATGAGATGCTGTGTCTTTTCATCTATCGGCCCTTCTTCCCTTATGGCTGCAGCAAGGGCCTCCTGTGCCTTGATGATCCTGCCGTATCTCTTTGAAAGAGTTGAAAACCATCTTGGAACCGCCATAATAACCTCCCTTGTTTTTTATTTTATTACCAGTATACCACATGCCTGATACGAATTCTATGGGCAGGCAAGGATGTTTGCAATAATAGCGATATAGTGTATAATCTAAACAGAGCCGTTCTTATTGGGTAGAAGGGGGATAGGTTATGGCAATAAGACTTGTCATTGGTTGTTGCAGCTATCTTTTTAGTGAAGGCTTGAAGAGGCTACTTGAGGATGATAGTGAGGTAAATACCATCGGGATATTCACTGAAGGCATGGACCTGAAGGAGATAATAAAACTCAATCCGCATCTAATCTTGGCTGACTTCAACATCCTTCTTGGCCTTACTGCTGATTTTGCAATTAATAAAAAATTGAAGATCCTTCTCATTGATAACGGTGTTCCTCTCATAAATGCACAGATACCAGAGCTGCTTTCAAGAGGGGTAGTGGGCATCCTTCCATCTGGTACCGATTCAATCCTTTTAAAAAAGGCAATAAAGGCTGTCTCTCTGGGGGAATTGTGGATAGACCGCAAGACCATAAAGAATATCCTCTCAAAGGAACCTTCTATGGCAATAGTAAATTTCACCAAACAGGAAGAAAAGATAGTGTCCCTGATATGTCAGGGATACAGGAACAAGGAGATTGCCCAAAAGCTTAATATCAGCGAGCAGACAGTGAAGTCCCATTGCAATAATATTTATAGGAAAGCAGGGGTATCGGACAGGCTGCAGCTTGCCCTTTACTCTTACAGGATATGGCCTGAGTGTATCAAAGGTGTTAGAACGAGGGTATAAATCATGTATGACCTTTTGAGAAAAAAAATAGCCTTTATGGTAATTCCAAAGGCTCATAGAAGAGCGTATATTGAGACAGATATTTTTAGGGGGGGATAATGTTAAGGCTTATATGCCCCAAGTGTAATAAGGATTCATATAGCGCTGATGTCGAATCCTATAGGCCATGCCCTTATTGTGGATATGTTTTCAGTGGGAAATACGGGCCTGACAAGAGGAGTGCAAACCGTATGGAACGGAAAATCCCGTTTGTCTTTCCTTATCAGGGACAGAGCCTTAAGGCAAGCGCTGTGGATTTTTCTGAAAAGGGGATTGGCATAAAGATATTCGGCGAGCCGCCCATTGCAGTAGGCGATACCATAGATCTTTCTATCGGAGACCTCCAGATCAAGGCAAAGGTCGTGTGGGTGAAACATAAGTCTGATGAATCCATGGTAATGGCCGGCCTTGGAAGGTTAAACTAAAGTTCAAAATCCCTGAACTTTAGTTTTTAAACACATCTCAAACCTCTTCTTAGGGAAATTATAACCTTCTGTGGATTGAACAGTCCTTCTGGCTGTAGTAATATATATCCCAAATCAAGCGATAAAATTGTATTTTTGATTTTGACGCCCTGCGCTCTTGGCGCAGGGTATTCACACAAAGAATCATACACGCAGGGGGGATTAAAATAAACATACTCATTGACATAGGCAGCCGTCTCATCGCAGAGGCCTTATACGAACTTCTGAAAAAACAGCAGAACGGGTATCAGATATTTGTGGCTGCTGACAGGAGGCCTGCCGATAGTTTCAAGCCTGATATTATCCTCGCGGATATTAACAACATAAATCAAAGACTATTTTCTCAATATCCTGAGGCAAAGGTTATCCTTGTGGATACAGGCCTAAAACAAGAGGACATCATCACTGCACTGCTTTCTTATAAGATATGCGGCGTGCTTTCAGCCTGCACAGACCTTCGCCTGTTTAAAAAGGCGATAAAGGTTGTAAGTGAAGGGGAGATATGGATTGATAACACCACTGTTAAGTTGCTTTTGCAGAATGCAGGAGCCATGTCTAAGACAGGGAAAATAAACGGCATTACCGAGAGGGAAAAAGAGATCGTGGAGCATGTATGTCAGGGCCTCGGGAACAAAGAGATTGCATCGAGGCTTTTTCTGAGTGAACAGACTGTCAAGGCACATCTGAACAGGATCTTCAGAAAGTTCAATATCAGCAGCCGCTCTCAACTGGTATCCATAGCCATAAGATCACTTAAGCTAAACATAGTATTAGCCTTAGCTTATGATTTTTTCGCATCTATAGATTTTTATAATGTCAAGGTATTTCTCCACAATACCTTAGCAACCTTTGCCTCATAAGCCACAACTGCCACCCGGGCATCCAATCAAGAAATGCCAGTTAATCTTTTGATTTAAAACCGAAGTTAATCTGACTACCCAAAAAAATTAACCTATTTCCCCCTCAAAAATACCAGGTTGACCAATAGATTCTATCTGGTATTCTGCTAAAGTGGAATCAAGGACTTAAAACAACCCAACGATGCGAGGGAAAAGATGGCGAGGTATTTTCAGATGAATAAGAAGTGGGGCGGGTTGATATTGGCAGTTGTTCTCCTGCTTTGTTTTTCAGTTTCATGGGCACAGGAAGAGGGATTAGACGGGCTGCTGCTTGACCAGACCCAGACGAGAGCAGGCCATGAGTTTTACCGGGATTTTGTCACCTTCTGGGAGGCCCCTGAAGGGATTGAGGGTTTCAATATCTTCATTGGTGAGAGGGCAAGTGCCCAGTGGGGAAGCTGGATCTGGATTAAGGTAAATGATATGACGGTCTATAGAAAAATGCTCAAGCCGCAGACACAACAGATACAGGAAGCAGCAAAAGAGGGAGTCGAGGTGGTGAAGAGGTATCTTTTCTATCGCTACTCTGAGGACAAAAAGAGATTAGAGCAGTTGGAGCATGGCGATATGTCAGGAGAGGATATATAAAAAATCTGGACAGGAGGTAAGGAGATGAAAAGGCTATTATTAATTGGTGTTTCTTTGATTGGCGTTCTGTTTTTGCTGGATGCAGCCTTTGCCACAGAATTGGTTTATGTGCCGGTAAACCCGTCTTTTGGAGGCAATCCAGCTAATGGGCAGTGGCTGATGAATTCGGCGTCGGCCCAGAACAAGTTCAAGGACACTTCTACAGCCACCCAGCAGAAGAGTCCATTCCAGAGCTTCGAGGACAATCTAAACCGGGAGCTCCTGAGCAGGCTGGCGCAAAAGATAGTGGATATGGCATTTGGCGAGGGCGGCCTTCAGCCGGGGACATATCTAATTGGCGGCTACACCATTGATGTCGGGACAGACTCTAACGGTATAACCGTTGTTATCACAGACCCTGCAACAGGTAATACATCCACGATACAAATTCCATATTATTAAATTTGAGGTACTAAATTTAAGGAGGCAACAATGAGGATAAGACAAGACATTAAAAAGACGATAACAGTGATGAGCTTGGGTGTCCTTCTGACAGGCTGCGCATCTACTATGGCCTCGATAAAAACCGTTCCTGCAACACTCGGCTATGTAACCGCAGTGCATAAGGATTTGATCTCGCTGCCTCCGCCGAAGAATAAGATAGTGGTGGCTGTCTATAGTTTCAGGGATCAAACAGGGCAGTATAAGCCTCAGGCTAATGTTACCTCTTTTTCCACTGCTGTTACACAGGGGGCAACCTCAATGCTGATCCAGGCCCTTATTGATTCAGGCTGGTTTATACCGGTAGAAAGAGAGGGGCTGCCTGACCTGCTGACCGAAAGAAAGATCAGTCGGGCAGCAGCAATGTCTAACCATGAAGACAAGCAGCCTCTGCCGTCTTTAATACATGCCCCTCTCATATTGGAAGGGGGCATAGTCGCTTATGAGACGAATCTGGTTACAGGCGGTTTCGGAGCCAAATACTTCGGCGTAGGCGGCTCTGTGGAAACAAGGAGGGACCAGGTAACCCTCTACCTGAGGGCCGTGGATGTCAATGATGGAAGGGTTCTCAAGTCCCTTTCAACCACCAAATCCATACTCTCGAGGGAGATAGACTTAGGGATATTCAGGTTTATCAGGCTCAACCACCTCCTCGAGGTGGAGACAGGTCTGAGCACAAACGAACCGCCTCAGATGTGCGTCCTTGAGGCGATAGAGAAGGCGGTTTACGGTATGGTGGTAGAAGGTATTGTGGATCACCTGTGGGCATTAAAAAACCCGGCAGATATCAGGTCGTCTCCTGCGATCCTGCAATATCTAAAAGACAAAAAGGGAGAGATGGTTCAATTCGACAAAGATGGCAACCTCATTTCCCTGAAGGGGACATCGCGGTGATGACAATGAGGCACATGATACATTTATTGATAGCAGCACTGAGCCTGATGTATCTATTTGCACCGGGCATTCAGGGGGTTGCCCTTGCTGATGGCAATACAGTTAGCCAGTATCAGAGCGGTTCTGACAACATTGCCAATGTCAGGCAGACAGGTTTGAACAATAAGGCATATGAGCAGCAGTATGGCAGCGATAATGAGGCTGATATTGCACAGGATGGGGACCTCGATGAGGCCTATCAAACCCAATACGGTGATGGAAATCTCTCGGAGATTGACCAGTCAGGACAGGGCAATACAGCAACAACAATGCAGTATGGTTATGGCAACTATGCTGTTCAATGGCAAAACGGCCTTTATAACACCGCCTATATTGAGCAGGCCGGCACTGACAATTGGGCTGAGCAGTATCAGTCAGGCGGGGGGAATAATGCATACATCAGCCAGGAAGGAGATGCCAACAGTTCTTATCAAAAGCAGAACGGCAATAACAACTATGCCTCCTCTACAGTGATCGGCAGCAGCAATGTAAGTTCCCAGATACAGAACGGCAATGGCCTGTCATCAGCAGTGACACTCGTGGGAAACGGCATTGTTGTTTCTGTTATACAGGGTCCATAGATATGATAGATATGGGTCCATAGATGCTCCGGGCTCAGGCCTGCGGGCAGGAAAGGGGGGATACCAATGTAAAAGAAGGACGAAAGACGAAGGACGAAGGACAAACAATCAAAAAAGTAAAGGGGGATGTTATGAAAAAGTCTTATCTAATGTTAATCATTATGTTGATTTCGGCTCTGGGAGTTGTGGGTCTTGCATATGCCGACAGCAACTATGCTGAAATCAACCAGACAGGCACAGATGCATCAAACCCAAATGTGGCTGTACAGGTTCAGTCTGATTACTATCAGAATGCCCTGATAAATCAGTACGGGGCAGGAAACCATGCCTACCAGAACCAGTCAGGGACATCAAGCTCACAAGCAAGTGGTGATTCTAACTATGCACAGATTGACCAGACAGGCACAGACAACTCAGCGTCCCAGACGCAGTACCAGGACGACACCTGGGGGGGCCACGACAACCAGGCATATATAGACCAGACAGGCACATCTGACAGTGCCTCGCAGAACCAGTCAGGCGAAGGAAACTATGCCTATATCTATCAGAGCGGCATAGGCAAGAGCGCCTCACAAACCCAGACTGGAAACCACAACTCAGCCTATATCTATCAGTATTCAGACTATGACACTGCTGTCCAGAACCAGAGCGGTGCATACAACTACGCTGAGATAGTTCAGGGTTATGACGGTCCTACAAGCTACAATTATGCTGAGCAAAACCAGTATGGATGGTATAATTACGCCTATATAGACCAGGAGGGCTCAGGCGGAAACTATGCAAGGCAGGATCAGTATGGATTATGGTATAACTATGCCGCTATCTATCAGGATGGGGATTATAATGGAGCCTATCAATACCAGAATGGATATGGCAACGTCGCCTATATCAACCAGACCGGAGACTGGAACTGGGCTGAGCAATATCAGACAGGCTCTTACCATTATGCCAGCGCTATACAGAATGGCTCCTATAATTACAGCCACCAGGAGCAGTGGAATTCCTCGAATGTTAGCTATGTAAACCAGACCGGGACAGGCAATTACGCCTGGGTGGTTCAGTATTAACCCTCTGTAAACATGCAAAGGAGGCAGTATGAAAAGGATAATCATCTTAGGTTTAGTGCTCCTTCTGGCCTCAGTTTCAACTGTCCTGGCAGATGATGGCTACAATAATTATGGTGAAGTCAATCAGACCGGGACAAACAATTTCGCCTACCAGGAGCAGGGTAGCAGCACATATGATACCAACATCGCATATATTGACCAGTACGGGACATCTAACTCAGCATCTCAATACCAGGTGTATAGTCCCCCTGGCGGCCCTAACTATGCCTATAAGTACCAGTCTGGTACGGGTAATGTAGGCTATCAGACCCAGATAGGCCACGATAATGTAGCCCTTGACTATCAGATCGGATACTACAACTGGGACTCCCAATATCAGGATGGAGAGTCTCACTATGCCTACATATATGAGTTAGGTGCATATAACTGGGCAGCCCAGGAACAGTATGGGGCATATAATTATGCCACTATCTATCAGGACGGTGCATACAATGGGGCATATCAAGTACAGTGGGGGGCATTTAACACCGCTGATATCTATCAGTCAGGCGTAGATAACTATGCCGAGCAGTGGCAGATAGGCGCATTCCATTATGCCCAAGCAACACAGATTGGCGGCCCTAATAATTACAGCCACCAGGAGCAGTGGAATTCCTCTAACACCAGTTATGTAAACCAGAGCGGACAGGGCAGTTACGCATATGTCTATCAGTATTAAGGTATAGGAAAATACTGATGGAGATTTGGGGGGGCAGTTTTTGGACTGCCCTTCTTCTTTAGATGAAGGTGATGAAGATGAAACATTCATGTATTAGAAAGACACAAAGGGGAATAAAAATCTTCCCTAACCCTTTTTCAAAGAGGGGGATTTCAAATATTCCCCCCTTTAACAAAGGGGGGCGAGGGGGGATTTTCAGGTGAAAAGGATTGTTGCAATGCTTCTTCTTGTATATCCCGTGGTTTATAGTTTTAACCCCACAGCTTATTCCGGGCAGTACAAGGCATGGATAAGCATCAGGCCTGATAACTCAACGATAGGCATAGATGCCTTTTGTCAATCTACTGAGGATGGTTATGTGAGGTACAGGTTAGAGGCAAGAAAGGCTGGCAGGGCAGGCGAGGCAAAGACTTCCCAGTCAGGTCTTGTATATCTCAGAAGCAAGGGGGAAATACAGCTTTCGAGGCTGACCATGGGAATCTCTGCAATGGATAGATATGAGATAAGGTTAGAGGTCTATAAGGAAGGAAAGCTGGTAGCGGAAGATTCTATATCCTATCCCAATCCTTAGGCAGGGAACCTGTCTGTTGACGCAGTATGTATTTTATGGTAATCTTCTTCTAATTATTGGGCAAAATGGCGAATAAACTTTGCACAGATAGGGCAGAACATCTCCAGGAGCTTTTCCTGTCTGCGAACTGGAAAGGCTATTTCAAGACCATTTCTGATACCATTGGATTTAATCTTAGTGTTTTCTCAGAGGACGGCAGCCTTATCTTTTCTACTGATGATTACTACCCCATTTGCAGGCCTTTACTGTCTTCCCCTGATTTCAGGGCTAAATGCGATGCCTATTGCCGCTGTACCATGATGAGCGCCATTAGCAAGGGTAAGCCCGTAATCTACAAGTGTTATGCAAAGATGATGAGTTTTGCCCTGCCAGTTGAATACCTCAGCGAGAAGGGAATAATCCTGGGACAGGGGTCGTTTTCCAGCTATGAGGATTTTCTCGAGTTTATGGGTCGTTTAAGCCTCTTTAAGGTTAGAGATTTCTCTGTGACAGGCCCACTTAAATTTACCACTGCCGAAAATGCAAGGAATGCGTGTCGTCTTGTGGACAGCTCTATAAATCAGCTTTTAAAAAATAGTCAGGACGCCATTTTACTTAAACAAAAAATGGACAGCCTGAAAGATGTCCTGGGTATGTGGGGTGTTGCTGCTAAGGAGCAGCCAGAAACAGTTTATAAATATATGATTGCCAACCTATTCACACTGCTTGACATAAAGCATGTTGCAATCCTTACCCTGGACAGACAGCGAGGCGTCTTTACAAGTCTTTACAGCGTGAAGGATGAGGGGCCGACAGAGGCATTCAGCATCAAAGCCGATGATATAATACTGCAGGCACTTCGAAAGGGCAAACCATTTGTTTCATCAATGGATCCTTTTATGGCTGGCAGGATTGATTTCCTGAAAGACCTGGAGATCTTTTATTTCTTCCCTATCTTAACCAGGCCGAGATTAGAGAGTGTCCTGGGCATATTTGGCAGCCCTCTTAAAGCGGGTGACATAAGTATTATCAATGCATTCTGCAAACAGACAGCAATATCCATAGAAAACCAGCGATTACACCATGAACTGTGTAGAAAACTTGATATATTTGCTGCCATCTCAGAGCTCACAAAGACCATAGCCCCTATCTTCGACTATAAGGCCCTGCTGCAGACAATCCTTGATAAGTCTGCTGATCTGCTTAAGGCGGAGCAGGGCTCCCTGATGCTGCTTGACCGCGAGACCGAGGTGCTGCTTCTTGAGGCAAAAAAAGGTATAGGCGATGGCATAACAGAAAAACTCAGGATTAAAAAGGGCGAAGGCATAGCGGGGAAGGTGGCTGAATTTGGTGAGCCCTTCCTTGTAGAGGATGTAGAAAACGATCCGAGGATTAAACAGAAAAACAGACTGCGGTATAAGACAAGATCATTTGTCAGCGTGCCTGTAAGGATAGAAGACCGCATTATCGGCGTGCTGAATCTATCGGATAAAATAACAGGCGAGGCCTTTGATGAAGATGACCTGAAACTTATCCAGTCCTTTGCTACGCAGGCCGCTATTGTAATGGAAAGGAATTCGTTTTATACACAGATAGAAGAGCTGAGAAGGTTATCCATAACTGACCCCCTCACAGGCCTGCTGAATCGCAGATACCTGCTCGACAGATTGGAAGAGGAGCTGTCGCGTTCTCAGAGGCATGGTCGGCTGTTCAGTCTTCTTATGCTGGATATAGATGGGTTTAAGGATTACAACGACACATTCGGCCATCCTATGGGTGACAGGGCACTTAAGGCTATATCAGAGGCCATATTGAACTCTGTGAGGTCTATAGATATAGTATCCCGTTACGGCGGCGATGAATTTATGGTAATCCTGCCAGAAACCGATAAGGCGTTGGCCGTCAGTATAGCAGAGAGATTGAAGAGTGATGTGGGAAAAACCGAACTGGCAAACAGCCTGACAGACGCAGGATTATCGCCGTCAAATCTTACACTCAGCATCGGCATAGCCTCCTATCCCGAGGATGGCAATACAACAGAGATGCTCATTGAGCATGTTGACAAGGCTCTTTATCTTGCGAAAAATAAAGGGAGGAACAGGATAGAGGTGTTTTCATAGGATGCCTTTCAGGACACTCCAGGAAAAGGATTTCTTCGGCAGAAAAGGAGAACTGACAGACCTATACCGCAGATGCCTCGATACAGAAAAGGGCGCTGCACAGAGCATCTTTCTTTCAGGGCTCAGGGGGATTGGCAAGACAGAGCTGCTCAAACAGTTATTCAACCATCTGTTCTGGAGACAGGATAATGTAGTCCCTTTTTACTACTCTGTAAATAATGCCATACTATCTGCAGCGGAGTTTTCAAGAGACTATCTGACGCGCTACATCTGCCAGAGGCTTGCCTTTGAGAAGAAGGAGACATCCTTCGTATATCTTGATGGGCTGTCAATTGAAGGATTATATCGTGTTTTAGAGGAAAGAAAAGCCGCCTGGGCATTGGAGGCTCTTGACAGCTATAGCCAGAACCGCCATGAACCTGCAGATTCCCTGCGCATTGCATTGAACCTGCCGCATCAATCAGCCCTCTGTACCGGAAAGCCTGTGGTGGTAATGATAGATGAATTTCAAAGACTGAAAAATCTGCATATCGGTGGAGCTACTGACCCGATGCTTGTCTGCCTCTTCGAGATGCCCCTGTCTTCAAGAAATACACTGCATCTGATTACGGGCAATCAGGCTGAGATTCAGGAGATGCCTGTCTCTGCCAATCTTGCGAGGATATATGTGCAGCCGCTTCGATTAGAGGATGCTGCCTTGATGTTTTTGTCCCTGCTTGATGCATATGGAATCAATATTGATGCAGCGCCTCATCCTCTGCTTGACCATCTCGGTGGCAACCCATTTTACATAAGATGTACAGCAGGGGCAGCGGGCCTGAAGAAAGAGCCGGGTGAGAGGGATTTCTGGACAGTCTATATAGATGAGGTCATGAAAGGAAACATCTACCTCTATTGGTCATCGGTCCTGAGAGACTCTTTCCCTGAACTGAGCATGAGGGAAAAGGCCATTGAGGTGATCAATACAATCTATCATGCAGAGGAACCACTTACTTCTGACAGGATTCAGAGAGCAGTCTCTTTGAGCAGGGAACATACAGGAGTGATAGCAAATGTACTCTATCTCTCGGGTTTTGTAAGCGGTGAGTTCGGTGTTTTAAGGGCACCCGGAGACCTGGTTTTAATGGACTTTATAAACTGCCTCTATATGAGGGAGTTCTCAGGAAAATCCTATAGCGATACCGGGGCAGTAATGCTTGAGCGAACATCAGGTGCAAAGCATAAATGCATCTCTTTTGAAATGACAATACCGATGATCAGAGAGGCAGAGCTTGTTGCAGCCCGGTGCCTCGAACAGGTAGGCAAGAATCTGCATTTAAACCAGGATGTCATCGGCCAACTGCAGATGGCTGTTATCGAGGCATGCATAAACGCTATGGAGCACAGCAAAGGGGAAGACGGGAAGATATATCTGAGTGTTGATCTTAAAGAAGACCGCCTGGAGATCTCTATTGAGAGCACCGGCAGGGAATTTGTGTCGCAAGAGGTAGGTGAGCCGTTTGTTGGCAGGGGCATCAGGGAAGATGATAGCAGGGGGTGGGGAGTAAAACTTATGAAGAACTTTACAGACTCGGTAAGATTTGAAAAGACAGAAAGAGGGACAAGGGTTGTTTTAGTAAAAAAACTTCAGGGGGCAGTGGAAGCTGACAAGAATGAGACAGCAGCCAATGAATAATTTTTCCATATCCTTAAAAGCCGCCAAAGATGTAGTTGTCATAATGCCCAGGGGATATGTCAATGACCTTGGCGCCGAGCGTCTGGAGCATACCTGCGAGCAGTATTTTGATAAGGGTTTGAAAAAGATTGTGATAAACTTTTCGGACATGCAGCATATAAACAGCATCGGGGCATCAGTCCTTACAGATATAGTGCAGAAGACTGCAGAACATAGGGGTTACCTCTGTTTTACAAATATGAAGAAGGTTCACCTTGATGTCTTTGAGATGTTAGGTATTACAAAACATGTTCGGGTATTCAAGGAAGAGAAGGATGCCCTGAGTTTTCTGAAGGATATAGGCTGAGATGAAGGGAAGATGGGACCTAAAACGTCTGGTTTTTAATCTCTCGTCTCTTGTTGAACTCGGGCAAGAGGTTACATCATCCAAGGGCATTAACGAGAAGATGAAGACCACCCTCCATGTTGTCACAGGCATGTTTTCTGTGCCAAGGGCTGCCCTGCTTGTATATAACTCAACTCGCAGCAGCCTTGAGGTCCTTACATACAAGGGCATCAGGGGGATGGATGGAACCAGAGTGTATATAAAGGCAAAACATATAAAGACCTTTAAAAAGAATGAGCCATGCAGCATAAATGAGATAAAGAACAACTCCTTTTACGAAGATAACCATGATGCATTCAAAAGACTTCAAACAAAGACATTTATCCCGCTGTTTGCAAAGGATGAATTTGTAGGCGCTATCAGCCTTGGCAACAGGCTGTCCAGAAAATCATACCTCCAGAGCGAAAGGGATGCGCTCAAGGTGATAGCAAATCAGATGTCAATAGCGCTGCATAATTCAAACCTGTTCAAGAAGCTTACAAACAAGGTTACTGAAAACAAAAGGCTGTATGAGAATATGAGGCGCATCTACCATGACACTATCCAGGCATTTGCTGCTGCTATTGACGCCAAGGATGTTTACACAAAAAATCACTCATACAGGGTGGCAAGGTATGCAGTGGCTATTGCAAGGGAGCTCGGATGGGGAGAAAAGGATGTCGAGGGCATATATGTCGCAGGCCTCCTGCACGATATAGGCAAGATAATACTTGACAGGGGAGTAATAAACAAGGGCGAAGAACTTACCATAATGGAGATAACCGAGATAAGGAAACACCCGCAGATCTCATACGACATACTCTCCAAGATCAAGTTTCCGTGGAAGGATGTGGTGGATTTTGTAAGGCATCACCATGAGAGGGTTGATGGCAAAGGCTATCCTGATTCACTTATGGAGGCAGACCTCAGCGATGGCGTAAAGATTCTTGCACTTGCCGATGCCTTTGACGCTATGACAACCGACAGGCCATACAGAAGAAAACTCCATCTCCTGGAGGCGCTCAGGGAAGTGAGAAAGTGCCTCGGAACGCAGTTTGACGGCAGGATATCGAGGGTTTTTTTCAGGGTGCTGCAGAAGGAGATTAAAGGGGAGGTCAGAGAGGCTCAGATCATACCCCATTTGGATAAGGACTTTGACCCTACGATTATAACCACGCTGCTTGAGGGTATTACTGCCGAACTTTCAGCATAACCCCTGTCATTGGTGCCGGCGGAGAGAATCGAACTCTCACGGGGTTGCCCCCACCGGATTTTGAGTCCGGCGCGTCTGCCAGTTCCACCACGCCGGCACGCATATGAAAGGTTTAGAATTCTGAGGCATGTTTCCAGCATTAAGCATAGCATAAAAAAGACTGCCTTTGAAAGCAGAGGAATCTTGTTAAAGCATAAATTCTGACAGATTAATATGGTACAGATTTGGATCCAGGGTCTTTACGATATTCCTCTTGTAGTTTCCTGTCTCCTCGTGTCTTTCTGTGAGGTCAACTGTTGGCCCCTTCACGCGGTTACCTTTACTGTCAACAACTACCATCACCCTTGGCCTGCCTATAAATTCAGGGTTGGGATTTGTCTCAAAGATAAGACCGAGCTCCTTTGTATCAAGCATGACAAGTGTGCCTACTGGATATACTCCTACCATATTTATAAAGAACTTCAACAGCAGAGGGTCTATCTCGTCATTTGACCTTTCTATCAGAATGCTCAGTGCCTTGTCAGGTGCCAGTGGTACCCTTGAATATATCCTTGATGAGGTCATGGCGTCATACTGGTCAGCAATGGTAACGATCCTTGTAAAGAGGTCAAGTTCCAATCTCTCCCTTAGCTTCGGATAGCCCGATAGGTTGTTGTGGAGATGATGCTCGAATGCTACTATTACTGACCTTAATGCCGATTCATCAAAACCCTTTAACTTCAGCAGTGCCCTTACGCCCCAGAACGGGTGTTTCTTCATTATCTCCCATTCCTCATCCGTAAAGTTTGTTGGCTTATTCAGTATCTCAGGTGGAATCTCAACCTTGCCTATGTCATGGAACAGGGCTGCAAGCCCCAGGTCTGTAAGGGACTTCCTGTTAAGCCCTATCCTCTGGCCAAGGGCAATGGACAGTATGCTGACATTTACCGAATGGTTGTATGTGTATTCGTCATATTCCTTTATCGCTGTCATACCTATGAGCAGGGATTCTTCTTCGAGGATCTGGTCGATGATGTTCTCTATTACCCTCTTTGCCCTCTTGATGCCTGTCTTTTCCCCTGCCTTTATCTTTGTTATTATCCCTTTTGTATAGGAGACGGCATTAAAATATGTCCTCTTCACTGCCCTTCGTGGATCATAGTCCTCGGGCTCTTCCTTTATCTTTTTTAGTTTGTCTATGCTTATCCTGTTCAGGCCTGATAGTTTTTCCAGCATGGTATCAAATGGATTTTCCGAAAAGCCTGCAGCCCATAACGCCCTTAAAAACACCTTTACATCGTCTATCTTCAACGGCTCGTAGATGATTATGCTTCCGACTCCCCGTTTCCTGAACTCCCTTATCAGGCAGTCAAAATTGAGTATATGTTCGAGGCTGTATCTTATCCTGTTGTCATTCATGTAGAAGAACTCGCCAATGAGCTCTATGGTCAGTCTGCCCTCTGCCTTGATGATGGGGTTGATGATAGCCAGAAATTTCTCTATGGCGTTTATAACAGCGATGTTATTAGGGTCGTGTATCTGTGAGGTCTTTACAGTGACCGCAAGCTGGTTTATTATATCCTTTGCCTCTTGATAGATCTGCTCTGGCATTACATCAGCCTCTTGAGTGCTTCTATGGACATATCCCTCAGGAGCCTGTTACCTGAGTTCTTTGTTTTTTCAAGTATGGGGATGGCATCCTTACAGCCCATGAGTCCTAAGGCATAGGCTGCGCAGGCCCTTAGCTCTGAGTTCTTTGACCTGCCAAAAAAGAATCTTTTCTTCTTAAGTGTGTTCGTAAGGAAGTCCGCAACCTCACTGTCAGCCCATGAGGCGAGAACCTCATAAAACTCCTTCTTCTCGTCAAATCCCCTGTTGAGGAATTCGTCACTGGTTATAACATCCATCAATATTCGTTTGGCTGCATCTGTTTTTATATTCCCTATAACCTTTACGGCTGCAGTTCTCACAGAGGGTTCGCTGTCAAAGAGTGCTGTCTTTAGATACGGCAGTCCCTGCGAGCCTGCCAGACTGCCAAGGGCCTTTATTGTCTCTTTCCTAACCCTCTGGTCAGGGTGTGTAATGACCTTGCTCAGATATTCTATGGAGGTCTTATCGCTTATCCTTCCAAGGATATATATGGTGTTCCTTACTACATACCATCTCTGGTCCTGTAGCCCGCGGGCAATGGCCCTGGTATCATACCTGCCTACATGGCAGAGCGCCTCTATGGCAAGCCTCCTTCCCCTTATGCTCCTTAGTTCGCCAAGGAGCCTCATCAGTGAAGGTATGGCGAACTTATCGAGGTGCTTGATGCAGGCCATAAAGTCTTTTTCATCTAAGACCACATCGCTGTCTATGATCTCGCCCACAGCGTTTATTACTGTGTCGCTTCCTGCAAAGGATAGAACTCTTTTTAATGGCATTGCCCAGTCATCGGATAGATGCCCCTTTTCTATCATATCCCTGACCTTATCGAGCATGTAAGATGCCTTTAGAAAATCAGCCTTTTCTATGCAGTATTTAAAGGCATCTGCCAGGAAGCCGCATATCTCGGAGAAGACAGGGGGTTCTGCTGCCTGATAAAGCACCTCGAAAAGCACGGCTATAGCCCTGTCTATCTTGCTGCGGTATTCTTTTTCTATCTCCCTCGCAAGTGCCTGCAGGTCGCTGTCATTCAGTGATGCAACAGCCACCGATGTCTTTTCCGCCTCGGCAGTTAGTCCATCTCTGTATGCCTTCAGTATGTCGTCCTCTGTTGCAGATTTTTCCCTTACCTGCTTTATCATAGATGCCTCATAGTCCTCATCTTCGATAAGGAAGCTTTCATCCACAATATATTTGACATGCTCAAAGTCTTTTTCCCAGAGCAGAGTAACCACATCGTCATCTATGATCTCACGATCAAAATCAGAGGATAGTATCTTCAGAAAATCAATCACCTCATCCTTTGTCAGACCCTTGAGAAATGTAATCTCCCTTACCCCATCCTTAAAGAAGAACAGCGCAAGGTTGTCTTCCTTGTCCTGATTGAAATAGACCTGTTCATTTGAATACACCAGTTCATTCTGTCTTATCCTCAGACGGAGATCATCGCCCATCGAGAAAAAGTCAGTAAATCTGCTATAGACATCATCCAGGGTCTTTGCATAGATAGGGTTGTTCGGCAGGTACATCCGTATAGTCTTTTTTGCCTTAAGGATTACCTGAATGATGTCCTTCACAGATTTTATTTCATCGGAGACTATGTCCATCGTCTACAAAGATAACACACTTATAATCAATGGTCAATGGCCTGGCTGCAGGCACAGTCTCTTGAGGTTTTTGGATGTTAATAGTAATCTCTATATATGAAACCAGAGGAAAGGCTTATACTCCTTCTTTCAAGGGTAGGATTATCGCCTGAGGCCTCAGAATCAGCATCCAGGCTGTTATCTGGGCAGATTGATTGGGATATGTTCATCGAGCAGGCCAATGCAAATGGAGTATCACCACTTATATATAAAAACCTCAAGGATATGAAAGGCGTCCCAGAAGAGATATTATCGCGGCTGGAGGGTATCTACAGGGTCTGCCTGAGAAATAATGTTATAAATGCCGATGAGGCGGACAGGGTCATAGCTGTTTTTAAAAGGGCGTCAATCCCAGTAATCCCTTTGAAAGGCTCTCTGGTATCCGAGTATATATTCAGGGATATAGGGCTTTATCCTGCCGGCGATATTGATATACTCGTAAGGCATTCCGACCTGAACAAGGCCACGGAGGTGCTCCTTGCTGACGGCTATACACAGATAGGACACGAGAGGGATTTTCTTGAAGGCTCTTATCACCTGCCATACATGGGGCAGTCCTGTCTTGTTGAACTCCACTGGAACCTCGCATTCAGGTATTTTGATATTCCACCTGATTTCTGGTGGGAGGACACTGTAGTGCAGGAGCACAACGGCAGGAGCTACATCCTCTTATCTCCTGAGAGATATGTCATGTATACTGCCTTTCGCCTTTATGCCCGGGGTTTTACTCCATTAAGATTCCTCGTCATAATCAGGGAGATAACAAGGCATTACAGGGATGTGCTGGACTACCATAGGTTGATGGAGTTTTCTGCCCGATACAGGATGGTCAAGCTCATGTCATTCACACTCGGTCTTTTGAATGAGCTTCTCGATGCAGAGGTTCCTCCTGTATGCCCAGACACAGGCAGGGAGGTCTTCACCACAAAGCGGGGGCATAGATTTCTGCGGAGACTTGTCCTTTCCGGGTTCTTTAAAGGGGTAAAGAGACCCTCCATAAGGATGGCCGTCTTTACATTGCTTCAGGACAGCGTAGCGGAGACCTTTATGGTGCTTTTAAAACGCTTATTCCCAGGATTGAGCGAGATAGCCCTCAGATACGATATACCGCCTAACTCTAAGAAGATATATCTTTACTATATCCTCAACCCGCTGTTACTTATCCTTAGAAGGAGGCGATAGACTCCCGAGAGCAGATACCGCTAATCCATAAGGTGTTCATCTACATACTGGGCAAGGATTTCCTGTACCTTCACAGGGGTTATGCCGCCATAATATTGATCTATAACTGCATGTGCCAGCTCATGTGCAAGGATATTGGATGAGGAATCCTCGGATGATATGTAGATAACCCGCTCAAGGGGGAAATAAAATGAGATGAAATCAACCTTCTTTGAATACCTTTCCCTGTATATCTTATCTACCTCTTTTGAGTTATGTATTATTTTTATGTCTACGCTAAAGTTTCTGGGATACATCTCAAGGATGGTCTCTACCCTTTCAAGGATGATGTCTACCTTTTCGGCAACCCGTCCTGATAAGGTATCGTCCCCTTTTGCCCTGTGTTTGAGCAGGTAATCAAGCGGCCCAATCCTGAGGCTGCTGTTAAACTCCTTCAGGTCATCAATGTCCGTATAGATAACCCTTGAGTATTTGGTCTTGATATCCTGCCCTTGTGCTGCTGTAATAGCAGGTATGCAGAGATAGACGATCAGGACTGCTGTAAGGACAGAGGCCTTGAATAGCATCATCTATCCTGAGGTAGTATTATCCTTTGTCTGGAATAAGGCAAGTAATGCCTTGAGTTTTATAGCAGATTCTGCTGCTGTAGCTATGCTGTTTCTCAGTGTTTCCGGCATAGGTTCTTTCATCTCAAGCATCTGTTCAAGGTTTCTGTCTATATTATCGGCATGTCCCTTTAATTCCCCAATCCTTTCTGAAAGCCCTCCCACCATCTCATTTATCCTTTCAGCAAGCTCCTTCATCTCATCCTTTTCCCTGAGCCTTATCTTGAACGACAGATTGCCCCTTGTTATCTCCTCTATGGATCTCTCTATCCTGTAGATCGGCCCTGCAACCCTGTGCGATATGAGTATGGAAAACAGGCCGATTACAATACCTATGAGGACTATATATATCCAGTATGTCTGCAGTATCTCAGGGATGAGTGCAAATGGTGTCCTGTCAAGTCTCAGGTGTGAGTCCTTGTAGACAACAGTCATGGTGTTTAAGGAGATTATGCTGAGGATGATAGTGAATATGACTGTTGTGAGTATGACTGTAAAGAAGAATCTAAGGACGAATCTCCCCTGAAAGTCCTTCTTTATAAAATAGTTTCTCCGTCTCCATGTTCTCTGCATCTTCCCTCCTTATCTGACCAAAGCCTCATTTATCTTTATAGATGCCTTTTCCTTGAGATTATTGAACCATGCCTCTAATGCCTGCTGCTTGTTTTTTTCCTCGAGAGCTGCCCTTATCTTATCCTTGACCTCAGAGAAGGGCGGCCGTGGCTTGTCCATATTGTTATAGTAGTCTTCTATCTCTTTGTCTGTTACAGATACCTTTATCATGTCCATCTTTCTATTGATAAGGTTTTTAAGAAGGGTCTGTTCATAGTAGTTCTGTATTGAGCGGCGAAAGGACTCATCTTTATCAAGTCCCATCTTCTCTGCCTCCTGTATGAGAAGCTCCTTTGATATCATATCTTGAAGGAATGACCTTCTGTCTTTTTTCACATGTGTCATGGCCTCTGCCCTGGCAAGGGAATCCTCGAATTCTGTTTTTGTGATTACCCTGTTATTTATCCTTGCAACTACATCCTTATCTTCGGGCCTCTTCGGCATGAGGCTGTAGCCTAAGAACATCAGCGAAATAACAACCAATGCTATAACATAATACAGGTATCTCATCAATAACCCCCTATACTTTCATAATATATCACATAATACATCAAGGTCTTTCTGGATTCCAGTAAATCAATGGTTGTCCTCTATCTCCCTGAGCCTTTTCCGGGCAAAGGCATTGTCAGGCTGAAGTATGAGCAGGGTCTGATATTGTTTTTTAGCCCTGTATGTCAGATGGAGGGCATCATAAGTCCTGGCAAGTCCAAACCTGAGTCCCGGGTCATCAGGGTTGAGGTTGACGCCTTCCTGCCATACATTAAGTGCCCGCTTTACATCACCTCTGTCCTCGAGGAATCTTGCAAATACCTGATATACGGATGCATCTCTTTTGCCCTCCCTGTGCATCAGGTCAAGACAGTATGTATACGCCTGTAATGCCAGGTCATCCTTCCCTACACCTGTAAGATAGAGGGCATACTGCAGATATGCCTGATAAGAGTCAGGGATTGCCCCTTTTATTGAATCATCATCAAGGCCGTTAAGTATCATTGTGGTTATCATGGCGCGGGTCTTTGATGGGTCAAGTCCAATAGCCCTCTTTGTCTCCTCAATGGCCTTTTCTCTCTGGTGGATGAAGAAGAGCCATTGTGCATAGTTTCTGTGCCTCTCGTATGTGCTTGGGTCATAAATGACACCGAGCCTCAGGAAATGTCCGGCGTCCTGACAGCTTCCTATATTCCCATAAGCAATGCCGAGGATCTGGAGGTATTCAGCGCGGGCAGGATTTAACCTGACCGCTGTAGAGTAATCTTTAAGGGCATTATCCTTTTCCTGAAGAATGGATTCTATATTGCCGAGGCCAAAGTAATAACGGGCATTTCCTCTGTCCCAGAGTATGGCCTTTTCTATCAGATTCCTCTTTTCAACGGCTGTTGCAGGTGTCTCCTTTGAAAGGGGTTTGTCCTTTACAAGAGAGAAATACAGATCACCTACTGCTGATTTGAACGCACCAAGGCTGAGGCCGAAGGCGATGGCTGCGACTGCAAAAGAGACAGGGATCCTGAGGCCCTTAGGGATAGTTATCTGAGCTGTTTTAAGGAGTGTTCCACCGTTTTCATTACTCAGCCTTGTGTGGGATGCCGCCAGTGAAAGCCCCATGAGGAACGAGAAAAAAAGCCCGTTTGCACCTATATGCAGGTTGAAATCAGTAAGACTGTGTATCAGGATGGCTATGATGCCTGTAAGCGCACCGAGGGACAGGAGCCTTGCATGGATATCCCTTCTCTGCCTGAGAAGCCTGAGGTTTGTCCTTATAAAGGCGAAGATTATATACATTGACAGCATAAGGCCGGGTATCCCGACCTCAGAGGCAAGCTCGATATAATCATTGTGGGCATGTTCCCACACCTCTTGTGAAGGTATCGTCTTGTATTTTGGATATATATACTTATATGTCCCAAGCCCTGTGCCAAAGATAGAGAAATCCGAGATCATACCGCCTGTATCTTCCCAATTCTCCAGTCTGAAAACGGCAGAGGGGTCATGGTGCCTTAGTCCCTCGAATCGTTCTATAATCTTATCCCATCCAAACCAGCTTACAGAGAGGAAGATAAAAGAAAAGAGGACAAGGATAAACTTCCCCTTGCTCCTTGTAGAGCGCCGCCTTATAAGCATAATCCCCATAAAGAGCATGGAGAGGCTGAGGGCTGCAATACCGCCGCGGGAAAGGCTTAAAAACAGTGCAGTCCCCATAATGACAATAGAGAATCCAGCAAGGATAGATTCATTTCCAGCACCTATAGAGAAGAACTCCACTATGGTTTCCTTTAGTCTGCCTCTATATCTATGCGTATTGTGTGTTAAGAAAATAGTTATGCCTATGGGTATCAGCATCTCCATCAGACCTGCAAAGTGGTTTCTATTCACATAGGGGCCAAATGGAGATCCGCCTTCTGTCAGCGTCCTCAGCCAGTAGATCTTCCCGTTGTAAAGGAGTTTCTGAACGATGCCAAACAGTGCAATCAGACAGCCAAATATCAAAAGCAGCGCTGATACCCTTTCGATGGAAGCCCTGTCCTTTAAGAGCTGAACAGCGAGAAAGTAGACCACAAGATAGGATAGTATCCGGCTCAGTTCAATGGCAGTTGCATGGGGATAAAGGGAAAGGGTAAGCCATGGCAGACTGCCTCCTGCTGCATTGCCTATGGTCTCATGGTATATCCTGTATGCGGCAGGTGATATTATCTTTATGATGGATGGCGGCAGCGGGATAAGTTGCAGGACAACAATCCCTATAAAAAGCCCTATCGGGATAATAAGCGGGATTTTAAGGAGCGATAATGATAAGGTATTGTTGTCTTTTTTGGTTTCCCCTACTGCTGTATTGAAAAACCATAAGAGAAAAAGGCCGAAACTTGCACCTTCCATTATGGCCAGAGACCATGGCTCTACAGTTGCAAATGCAAGTGGCGCAAAAAAAAGGATGGCAATCAACCCTTTGAGTTCTATGCGCATCCTGTAGTGATGAGTTTCCGGGGTCGCTGCCCTCTTCAGGGTGTCTCCACTACCCAATTCTCATTCCTTATCATTTTCATCTTTTTTCTCCCTGTCGCCATAATAGTATTGATGGTAGGGATAATAGTGCAGGTAGTAATCCTCCTTATCCATGTCTACGGCATTGATGACAACACCTATGATCTTTGCATTTATATCGCTTAGAGCCTTTATCCCCCGTTTTATCATGTCCACTGTTGTCTTACCGCCCTTGACAATAAGTATTACGCCATCAGCATGGCTTGATAGTATAGCTGCATCGGTCACAGGCAACAGGGGTGGCGAGTCTATGATAATAACATCAAAATCCCCTGTCAGACCCTGCAGGAGCTCCTTCATCCTCCTTGAACTGATCAACTCCGCTGGATCTGGCGGCAGGGGACCTGAGGTGATAACGCTCAGCCCTGGCACATAGGTCTCCTTGAGTATCGTTTTAAGTTCGGTTAGCCCTGCCAGGTAATTACTGAGTCCCAGTCGATTATCACGGTCAAACAGCAGGTGCATCTTCGGTTTTCTCAGGTCGGCATCTACAATGACAACAGACTTGTCTGTCTGTGCTATAGTGATCGCAAGATTTAATGCAGTGGTAGTTTTCCCCTCGTCAGGGGCAAAGCTCGATACCATAAGCTTTTTATACGGCCGTTCTGTAGAGGATAAAAGTAGCCCTGTCCTTATTGCCCTGTATGCCTCTGAGATAGTTGACTTGGGGTCTGTATGCGGCAGCCCCTCTATCTTTCCGCCAGTGACCTCATCTAACCTTATCTTTGGTATGGCCCCAAGGAACGGAAGCTTGAGCTTTTCCTCCACATCCTCAGGTGTCTTGATGGTATTGTCCAGGTATTCAAGAAAGAATGCAATCCCAACCCCGCCGAAGAGACCCACAATGATAGCCAGCATGATATTCATCTGCGTCCTCGGACTGATTGGGCCTTTGGGCACCTCGGCCTTATCCACAACCCATATGTTGATGGATTTCGCCCCCTCTGTCAGGCTTGTTTCCTTAAGTCTCTTTAAAAGGGTCTCGTATATCTGCTGGTTGGTCTCCACATCACGCTTAAGCATGCTGTACTGAATAGACTTTTCGGATAAGGCTATTGCCTCGGCCTTATTCTCGCCGAGAAGCGACCTTAGATTTGCCTCTTTTGACCTTGTAAGTTCGTAGTTGCTTTTTATTGCGGCTATAACCCTTTTTACTTCAGATGCCTCCCTGTCCTTAATGGCCTTGAGGTCCTCTCTGAGCCGTATCATCTTTGGATGTTTTTCTCCAAACTTTGTTTTTAATTCCATTATCTCTGTCTCGGTCTTTATCTCGTTTGCCCTCAATGACTGAACTACAGGGTCTGCTGCCACCTCTGGGACTACAAGTGCCCTGTCAGGGCTGTCTGAAAGCCCCTTTACCTGATTGTAGAGCGCCTCTGCATCCTTTCTCTTTGTCTCTGCCATGACAAGCTGCGTGGCTAACTCCTGGAGTTTCTGAGGCGTGGCGCTGCCGCCTTTACTTTCTATATCAGCTATATTTGCGCCTTTCATATATGCATAAAGGGCGTTTTCTGAGTCCTCCAACTTTTTTTTCTGCTCCTCTATCTTATCCGTCATCCAGCCTATGGTCTCTTTTGTAACACCCATCTTTATATCAAACATCTGCTGCATGTATGCCTGTGCAACGCCGTCTGCTATGGCAGCAGCCAGCCTTGGGTCGCGGTATTCATAGCTTATATTTATAATGTGGCTGTTCTTTATGGGCTCAACCTTCAACGGGCCTAATATCTGTTTTGCAAGGGCCAGTTCGGTCTCCTCGGTAATCTGAACTGGTTCGGATGTGGTTTTCTGGGCGTTATCCATATGGAAAAGCCCTTTTATGCCGTATATAATGCTGCCGAGCAGGCCTCTGGAGGCATGTCTCAGTGCAGTATTGAACTCTGGATTTCTGTCGAGGGAGAGGTTTTTTACGACCTTTTCAGCAACAGCCGTGCTTTTGATAATCTCATACTGTGTCTGATAATAATCCTCATATGTGTCAAAGTAATACATATCTCTCAGGTTGATTATATTGGGATTTTCCCTCTCGATGAGCATCTTGGTGGTTGCCCTGTAGATGGGCGTTGTTGTCAGGCTGCCTATAGCAACCACTACTACCAGTACAATAAAGAAGGTGAGGACAGTTCCCCTCCTCTTATATATTACCCTCCAGTAATTCCTTAGATGTATCTCTTGTTCTTCCATATTGCCTGCAATAATTTAAACCGTCAGAAAAAACTCTCCGGCACGACTATGACATCGTCCGGTTTAATGAGTTCATCCATCTTTGCGTTAGTCATGGTCTTTTCTTTATTGTCCTGCTTGCGAATTATCTTAACCCTGCCCTGTGCTGCCTTGTCTGTGAAGCCTCCTGCCATGGTTATCGCCTTTAGCACGGTGGTCCCTTCATCAAACTTATATGCATCTGGCTTTTTCACCTCGCCTGTTACATAGAAATAACCCGCCTTTGGTATATAGATGCTGTCGCCGTCCTGGATATTTACATCGAGGGATGTATCGCCCATTTCAACAAGCCTGTTCAGGTCTATGGTTATGGTTTGTTCTTCCTGGCTCTTGTTGTTTTTGGTGATCTTTCTTTTTATGATTGCCTTATTCCCTGCGTCCTTTGCCAGCCCACCTGCCTTTGAAAGGAGTTCGAGAAAGGTAGTAGTCCCTGAAAGTTCATAGAGACCTGGTTTTACTACCTCGCCTATGACGGTTATCTTTTTGCTCCTGTATTCCTCGATAAATACGCTTACCTGCGGGTCTACTATGTATCCATCGGCAAGGAGGGCGCTCAGTTTCTTTATTATCTGTTGGACGCTGAGATGGGCGACTTTTACCTCGCCGATGAGCGGAAACATTATTGTCCCATCGCCGCTTATCCGAACAGTGGTGTTGAGGTCGGGGTGATCATAGACCGTAATCCTGAGGACATCGCCTTCACCGACCAGATATTCCTGGGCAGCCGAGACAAACGGTATACTCAGAAAGACAAGGACTATAAGGATTTTATATACTTTCATACTACTCCATTATATCATAAAAGGGCTCATGTGTTTGATGCATTTAGTTAGTCTATCGAACTATAGCGTAGTTGTAAGCCTCAGCAGGAAGGTATTGCTGTTATAATTGAATACATCAAAGCTCGAGTGTCGTGTGGTGTATTTATACTCAAACTCTGCCCTGAGCCATTTCTGCAATTGATAATCCATGCCAAGCCCTGCCCTCCATGTATCCTCTTTCCTCTGTTTAGTTTCTGTCCCGATGGTTATGTCCCCATTGAAGATATCCCTGCCATAGGCGGTATTGACAAAGCCTGTAAGCTTTGCTGTAAACCTGTCAAAGTATTGAACCTCGATGCCTGTTGTTGTAAAGTAACTGCTTCCGGCTATATTGGATTCATTTATCTGCCGTACAGCCTTAATAATAATAGAGCGTTTAGTATTGAATTTGTGGTCTATGGATGCCTGAAGGATTAAGCCCCTGAATGCCCCAAGTGCAGGGTCGTTAAACCGCTTTCGCCCATAGCCTGCTTTTACAGTGCCCTTGGATTTGGCAGTTATATCCCATGTAATGCCTCCGAAGAAATGCTGTTCCCTGCTGTTGGAATCCGATGCCACCTTATAATCTATAAGGACATACTCATACTGTATAAATGCAGATGTCCTTGGAAGAAATCTATAGTAGAGATAACCCGATATTGTATTGTCAGCCCTGTTTCTGAAGGCATTCCTTTCGGCATCATAATCAACAATATAATATGAATAATCGGTCTGCAGCTTGAATCTGTCGCTCAGTTCATAGCTGACACTCGCTGATGCAAGATTTGTCCTGTAGAAGTCCAGTTCTGTGCCGATGGTTACCCCCCATGGGTCATGGTTTCTGA
>JAJYJJ010000033.1 GCA_021789595.1 Nitrospirota bacterium
ATGTTCGGAAATTTATAAAAATTCAGGAGGTTTTTATTATGAAAAAGGCTGTTCAAGTTCAAAGAATGATTTTTTCGGTTTTTGTTCTGGCAGGGATATTATTCATTCCTGCTATCAATAGTGTATGGGGATCCGAAGTAGCTAAGAATGTAACCTTGAAGGTTGATGGAATGTATTGTGCTACATGTCCTGCTACGGTTAAGATGGCTTTAAAAAGGCTTCCGGGTGTGATCAATGCGGATGTTAGCTTTAAAGAGGCAAAGGCGACAGTAAGTTATTATGAAGGCAAGGTAACCGTGGAGCAGATGATCAAGGCCATTGAAGATGCTGGATATACAGCCCATCTGATTAACAAAGGAGGCAAACAATAATGGGGTCGTGTTGTAGTGTAACAACCTGTTCAAAAGCAACGGTATGTCCTGAATGCAGGGCAGAAGGCAAACCAGTTGGCCTGAAGACTTTGCAGCATCTGGTGATAGAGGAAAAAAGAGGCGCTATTGGTGACGGCAACTATTATTTTTGTGCTACACCTGACTGTCCAGTAGTCTATTACAATGCTGAGGGTTCTGTGACCTTCCATAAAGAAGACCTCATCGTGAAAGTAGGTCTTAAAGAAAGTAATAATCCTCCTATTTTAGTGTGCTATTGTTTCAATATAACAGAAGGTGACATCAGGGAAGAGATTCGTAAAACAGGCAGATCAACAGCATCCCAGAGGATTCGGTCCGAGATAAAGGCAAGGAGCTGCGCCTGTGAGATTAATAATCCATCTGGCCGCTGCTGTCTCGGGGATGTTGAAAAGGTGGAAAAACAGCTAATGCCCTTTAAAATCTAAAATACGGCACTTCTGCCAAAGTATAAGCCTCCTTTTTGAGGCCTATATTACAGGTGTTCACTTTTATTTCTTAAATTTGATAAAAACGGTTCACTTTTAATTTTTAATCGGCAGTCATGATGCGGACTGTTGACAAATATATGCTAAATTGTGTATTTATAATTATCCAAGCGGGTGTAGCTCAGCTGGTAGAGCACAACCTTGCCAAGGTTGGGGTCACGGGTTCGAACCCCGCCACCCGCTCCATGAAGACAGCGACCAGTTATTAGTGTTTAGTTGTTAGTTTATTAGGAAAAAGGATTTAAACTAATCACTGACAACTATTCACTAATCACTGCAGTTATGGCGGCGTACCCAAGTGGCTAAGGGAGAGGTCTGCAAAACCTTTATGCAGCGGTTCAAATCCGCTCGCCGCCTCCAGCCTAAAGATATCCAACCTCGAACTTTTATAAAACGGGTTTAAAGAGGCTGATAGATATCATGGTTTCTTATCCTGCCGATTTCCTCTATATAGTCCTGTCTGAGGCCCTTTGTATTGAGGTATTCCCTTTCGAGGGTCTCGATATAAAACCTGTCCAGGCCGCTATTTTCAAGGAAGTCCTCTCTCAGCCTCACATCTTTGCCCTCGATTATTATCGGCAGGAGGTGGTTTATGTAGAAGGACTCCTTTTTAAGGTCAAGTAGCACTCTTTCAAAAAGCCCCTTCAGGACTTCTGCCCTTATGCCCTTTTCTTTTAATTCCCTTTCTATCTCTCTCCTTATCTCCTCCCTGCCTTCCTTTAGATCAAGCCCCGGGAAGAAGCTGCGCATCTTTTCCTTCAATGCCCTATGCAAGTAGTGATAAAGCCTTTCTTCATTTGTAATTGCCCCTATGGTCTTGACTACCTGATTGTATGTTGCATTGCCGTCCTCTATGCGTTTTAAACCTTTGAGTAATGCGGATACCTTCTTTTTTCCATAGCGGGTTAGATAGCGATTTTCAAAAATATCCTTTACAAACAATTCTTCAAACAATACCGGGCTTAGTGCATCAAATGCCTTCTTGTTGCCGATTATACTCCTGAGTGTATCCTCTGAAAATCTTATATCCTCTGCAAATGCAAGCTGTCCCATCAGCGACCGTATATTGTCATAGCGGTCAAAATATGTGATTATTGCGCCGAAATCCTCAAGGAGTTCGAGGTTGTTTGTCTCCCTTGCTATCTCATCGCAGAGCCTTCCAGCATCAAGGAGGATCTGCTCAAAGCCCATATCACTCTGACTCTGCGCCCTGTGGCGGGCCTTTAACAGCTTAATTATGTCCTCTTCGATGATGTGTCGTTTCAATGCAGGGTCTTTGAAAAAGAGGTTTTCAAGGATTGCCCTTGTCTCCTTAAGATACTCCGGCTCTTCTATCTCTAAGAGTTTTTTCCCCTTGAGTAAAAGCTCATCGAGGGTGTCAAACAGTATGCTCGGTATGTTTTCTCTAAGGCTTAGTGTCCTGAGCCTCCCCAACCTGGCAAGTTCAGATGGATGTAGGACATCCCTGAGACTGCTTGCTACCAGGATATCCTTATATTCATCTACTATACGCTTGTTTTCGGGATGCCTATACATCACATCTATCTTCATCCTCTCCTGCTGGTAATTATCTATCTTATATCTGGATGCGATGTTTGCCAGCAAGCGCTTCTCATCTGCCCTCATGAGTTTATCCCTGGAATAAAAACCGTGGAATGCCATGTAATAGTCCTGGTTATGCCTATTTACGAGCCTGAAAAGGAATATAGAACTTGCATGTTCATCTAATTCATTTACTAGATCCTCCATGAGTTCCGTATCCTTACCCTCAGAAACCAGTGTTGTCCTTTTAAGAAATTTGCCTACCTTCTTCAGTATTGCCTCCTGCCGTTTCCTCATCTCTCCCCGGTAATCCGATGACACAAAGAAATAGTAGTTGACTACAGCATTGCCGTGAAGGAATATCCTGTCAAAACCTTCCTTCCCCGTTGTATTATTTGTAAATATTATTCGTTCCTTTTTGTCCTGTATGGCGCCAAACATAACAAGACGGTTGGCAACATCCTTCTTCACGAGGTCTTTTATCGGCTGTTCGACACCAAACATGTATTCGCAGAAACTACCTCCTGCACCGCTGTATCTTATGCCGTCGGTTTCTATAAGGAATTCGTTGCCTTTGGAGAAAAACCTTATGTAGGAATCACCCTCTTCATAGAAGTATGCATTAGCTATGTCCGCACCGCCAACAAGGGTGAAGAATTCAATACCGGGGTTTACCCTGCCGTGGAGTCTTAAATCCTTAATCATCTTTTATAATGATAGCATAGAAAAGAGAGGTAATTAAATGGATAGCGAGCGTATTGTTAATGCCCTTGCCGAATAAAATAATTTTGGCTATCATAGATGTATGATTATCGGCGTTCCCAGGGAGATAAAAGACAACGAATACCGCGTCGGTATGACGCCTGCAGGGGTCAAGACACTTATCCAGTCTGGCAATAAGGTTCTGGTGGAAGCCTCTGCTGGCATTGGAAGCGGCTTTGAGGATAAGGACTACATTGACGCAGGGGCAAGTATAACATCTGCACCGGATATTTACAGCAGCGCAGATATGATAGTGAAGGTAAAGGAGCCGCTGGCCTCTGAATACGCAATGCTGAGGGAGGGACAAATATTATTTACATATCTCCATCTCGCTCCAAACATAGAGCTTACAGATGCCCTTATAGATAAGAAGGTCATTGCTATAGCCTATGAGACTATTGAAAAGGATGGCAGACTTCCACTGCTTGCACCCATGAGCGAGATAGCAGGCAGGATGTCTGTGCTTATTGGAGCGTATTATCTCCAGAGGCCAGAAGGCGGAATGGGGCTTTTATGCACTGGGATGCCAGGGGTTTGTCCTGCAAAGGTAGTTATCCTCGGCGCTGGTAATGTCGGCAGCAGTGCAGCGAGGGTTGCCATTGGCCTTGGCTGTCAGGTTGTAGTCATGAACAGGGGAATTGAGAGACTTCATGCTATTGATGAACTCTTTCAGGGCAGGGTTATGACGCTGTCCATGGATAATATAGACAAGGAGGTAAAGGAGGCAGATGTCCTTATCGGAGCAGTCCTGATACCTGGCAGCAGGACGCCCAGGCTTGTGACAAGGCAGATGGTCTCTAAGATGAAAAGGGGCTCTGTGATTGTTGATGTCTCTGTGGACCAGGGCGGATGCATTGAGACAACAAGACCAACAACCCACAGTAACCCTGTGTATGAGGTCCATGCTGTAATACATTACTGTGTTACAAATATGCCAGGGGCATTCCCAAGGACATCTACACTTGTACTGACAAATTGCACCATCTCTTACATAGCAGAGATCGCATCTATGGGGTTTGAAAGGGCAGTAAGAAAGGACGATTCACTCTATAAAGGCGTTAACCTTTACAGGGGTGCTGTTATCCATCCTGCTCTTGCATCATCTATCGGCGTTGAGCCAGGGGTTATAAGATGAGGCGTTTATCTATCATCCTTTGCATCTGTGTCTTTATGCATGTCTCTTTGCCTGCCTTTGCAGATTACAAGGAGGACTTGTTTAAGAAAGCAGTGGATGACTTTTCAAAGGGGCAGAATGGTGCTGCTGAAATGTCCCTGAAGGAGATACTATCATGTGGCGATAAAACCTATAAAGGCAGGACACTTTATCTGCTCGGGCTCATCTATTTAAATGCTGAAAGATTCAAAGATGCAGAGGAAAGCCTTTTAAAGGCATATCCTGATTACTCCGTCCTCGGCGATTATGTGTTAAAGGCGCTTTTTGATGCCTATCTGAAAGACGACAGGTGGGAAGAAGCAGTGAAGGCCCTCAAGAGGCTTAAGGGTTCGTATCCCGACAGCCTGCTGTTAAAGGATGCACGGTTAAAAGAGATTAACTATCTGCTCTCAAAATCCAGATTGGAGGACGCAAAAAACAGCCTGTCATCTTATATCAAAAGCTATCCTTCTGATAGAAATGCAAGGTTTATGCTGGCCAAATTAATGGGGGAAACAGGAGAAAAGACAAAGGCCGCAGAGATGTTTAAAGACCTGTACCTTGAAGGAGGTCCATTATACAAGGATGCCTTGAAGGAATACAGATCCCTTGGCGGAGGAGATTTAGGCGCGGGTGAGCTTTATATACTTGGTGATAACCTGCTTGACAGAGGGGATGCAGTTTCAGCCGAGAATGCATACATGAAAGCCCTTCCCCTTGCAGAGCCTTCTTTAAAGAGGTCAATAACCCTGTCAATTGCCCAATGCCGCCTTAAGGAGAGGAGGTATCATGGCGTCCTTGATTGTCTCAGAGGGCTTGACGGCCCGAATGTGCTTTCCCTGAAGGCAAAGGCATTATACAGACTAAAGGATAGGGACAGATTCTATAAAACCGTTTTATCCATCAAAAGGGATTATGCTGATTCACCGTATCTTCCCGGGCTGATGCTTCTTATGGCAAATGATATGAGGCGTTCTAACAAGACAGAGGAAGCAGCCTCTATGCTTGAAGACATGGTTAAGGAATTCCCCTCTAAAAAAGAAACCCTGCTATGGTCTCTTGCCTGGCTTTATTATTTAGACGGCAACTATAAAGAGGCATACGGCTACCTTTCGAGGCTGTCCGCTATGGATACACAGCACCTCAACAGATACAGATACTGGCAGGCCAGGAGCCTTGAACATATGAATGGGGATGCAAGGCCTATATACAGGAGTTTATCAAAAGAAGAGGACTTCTATGGCTCTATGGCTATGCAGCGGTTAGGTCAGAAGCCACACTACAGGTTCATAGATACAGCGATATCGCTGCCTAAAGGTTTAGCCTTTGAAAGGGTTTATGAGCTGAAGTTTATAGGCATGAAGGATTATGCCAAGAAGGAGCTTGCCAGGCTTATTACAAGGATAAAAAGTCAGGACGAGTTGACAGCCATCGCTTATCTCTTTAATCAGCTCGGTGATTATCGAAGGGGTATATATCTCGCCAAAAAGACAGAGGCAAACGATCTATTCTTCTTTACATATCCGGTCTGCTACTGGCAGAGCATCGCATCTGCATCAGAGAGAACAGGGGTAGACCCATATCTTATACTTGCAATTATCAGAGAAGAGAGCCGTTTTGACAGCCATGCTGTATCAGGCGCAGGCGCTGTCGGGCTGATGCAGTTGATGCCTGCAACAGCAAAAAGGACAGGCATATCGGATAGCGTGCCTGTTAAAGACAGGGATGACCTCTTTAATTCAGAAAAGAATATCATCCTCGGTGTAGATTATTTCTCCTTGATCCTAAAGGAATTCAAGGAGATACCCATCTCCATAGCAGCGTATAATGCAGGCAGGGCTACTGTAAGAGAGTGGCTGTCGCACGGCAATTATAAAGAGATGGATGAATTCATGGAGGATATTCCATACGGCGAGACAAAGGCGTATGTAAAACGGGTGCTTGAAAGCTACTGGAGATACAAGGATATGGCGGACTATGGAAATTTTAAGCCTAATCTGGTAAAGTGAACAATTATGCAGAAGAGTCTATTTGTTAAGGAGGATGGATTTGTGGAAAAGATAGGGCTTCTCGAGGAGAGGATTGTCAGTATAGTTGAGAAGGTCAAACAACTGAAGGATGAAAAGCGCATACTTGAGGAAAGGGTACAGAGGCTTGAACTTGAGCTCAAGAGAAAGGACGATGAACTTAATTCCATTAAACAGAACACCAAAGAGATAGAGAGACTAAGAGACGAGCTGTCTAAATTGACAGAGGAAAGGGAGATAGTTAAAACACAGGTTGAAGGGCTTTTAAAGGAGCTTGACTCCATAGAGATAGGGTAACAATGGTTGTAAGGTCAATAGAGGTCCAGATCCTGGGCCAGACATATTCCATAAGAGGCGATGCTGAGGAGGAGTATATGAAGGCTATTGCCTCATATGTCGATGAGAAGATGCGGGATATATACAGGCTGTCGCCAAATATAAATCCCCTCAAGGCAGCAATAATGGCGTCTGTGAACATCACAGATGAACTCTTCAGACTGAAGAAGGAGCAAGAGGCCATTGACACCATCATTGATGACAATACAAAGGTGCTGAAGGATCTGCTGGAATAGTTTGAGTTAAAAGTCAGTAGAAGAGTGAAAACCGCCTCATCCTTACATTCATTATTATCCCTATGGCTATATAATTGGACAGCAGTGCTGTGCCGCCATAGCTTAGGAATGGCAGAGGCACCCCTACAACAGGCATGATGCCGAGTGTCATACCTATGTTGATTACAAAGTAAAACGCAAGCATAAAACCAAGGCCTGCGGAGAGATATGTACCAAAGAGATCCTTGGCCTTTCTTGCTGTATCAAGGCTTCGAAGAAGCAATAGAAGGTATAATACAAAAAGTAACAATGCGCCCACGAAACCCCATTCCTCTGAGAAGATAGAGAATATAAAGTCTGTATGCCTCTCTGGCAGAAACCTGAGAAATCCCTGTGTTCCGTGGAGATAACCCTTTCCAAGAAATCCACCTGAACCTATAGCAACCTTTGATTGCGTTATATGGTAGCCGATGCCGAGGGGGTCAACAGCAGGCTCGATAAAGGCCACAATGCGGTTCCTCTGATACTCCTTGAGTCCGTCCCATATTATGTGGCCTATAAAGGGTATGGAGATCAGTGCAACCAGCACTATTATCAGTATTGTTTTCCTCTTTACCCCTGCCACCATTATAAGGGCAAAGAATATAAAAACAAACATAATGGCAGTGCCGAGATCAGGTTGTTTCAGGAGGAGGATTACTGCTGCAAATAGAAATATCCCTGCCATCTTCATAATGTTCTTTAGTGTAAGATTTGCAGGACAGCCAAGCCCTGAGAGGTAGCGGGCAATTGCCATGATAAAGAAGATCTTGAAGAACTCAGCGGGCTGAAAAGACAACGGCCCAAGCGGTATCCACCTCTGTGCACCAAGGCCCTTTCTTCCAACAGCCAATACAAGGACAAGCAGGATTATGCCTATAACAAAAAGGAGGTAGGCTGCCCTTTGAAACCATCTGTAGTCAATGCCTGTGATAAGTAAAAGTCCCAGGGTGCTGAATAATATCCAGTAGGATTGTTTAAGGTAGAATGGCGGCTGCTCCACCCCGGGCAATGGCCTTGTTGCACTATAGATAGTCAGAACGCCTATAATAGAAAGGGACAGAACAATACATAGATTAAACCAGTCAAAATTTTTAATCGTTCTCCTGTCTATCATCACAGCTCCTTAGTTATGTTCAACTGGGTTCAGGGAATCCTGGTTCTGACTGTTTTCAGAACCTCCATACTCTGTCATACCTTCCGAACCTCCAGTGTTGGCAGTGCTGGCAGTGCTGTTTTCTAATCCCTCCTGTTGTGTCTTTACAGGGATTACCTTGGGCTTATGTGATTCACGGTAAAGGGTCTCTATGATGTCCTTTGCTATTGGTGCTGCAGCGCCTCCACCATGGCCTCCGTGCTCAACAATAACAGAAATGGCGATCTTTGGGTCATCCACAGGTGCAAAGGCAACAAACCAGGCGTGGTCCTTATATCTTGTTAGATTGCCCCCGCTTGTTTTAAGGCCTATGACCTGCGCCGTACCTGTCTTGCCTGCAATGCTTACAAGGGATGACCTTGCTGCCCAGCCTGTGCCGCTTGGTTCCTGAACAACACCTTTTAAGGCATCCTTTATAACCTCAATGTCCTGTGTCTTCAGAGAAACATTTCTGATAAGTTCGGGTGTTGCTCTATCCTGCATGACGAGTGACGGCCTGTAGAGGTGTCCGCCATTGGCAACAGTTGCCATCATAATGGCCATCTGCATAGGTGTTACTGAGACATAGCCCTGGCCTATAGCCGCATTAAGGGTTTCTCCAACATACCATGGTTGATGCCTTATCTTTAGCTTCCATTCGGTTGACGGTATCACTCCTTTTACCTCCTTGCAGAGACCGAGATTTACAGGACTGCCAAGACCAAACTCCTCTGCATACTGCGCAATCCTGTCAATACCAAGCCTTCTGCCAACCTCATAGAAGTATACATCGCATGATTCGACAATTGCCCTGTGCAGTGAGAGGATGCCGTGTCCAGATTTTTTCCAGCACTTAAACGACCACCTCCCAATATTAAGTGCGCCTGTGCAGTTGAACTTTGTAGAAGGGGTGATTGCTCCCTGCTCAAGTGCGGCAATGGCGGTAATTATCTTGAATGTAGAGCCTGGCGGGAACTGGCTCTGCAGGGCACGGTTCAGCAGTGGTTTCTCTGGATTATCCAAAAGTGAGCTCCACTCCTTTGATGGTATGGCCTTTGTAAACATATTCGGGTCAAATGATGGTTCGCTGTCAAGTGCCAATATCTCCCCTGTGTTGGGGTCTATAGCAACTACTGCTCCGCTTCTTCCACCAAGGTCTGCCGCTGCCTTTTTCTGGAGTGCAAGGTCTATTGTGAGGTGTATATCAGGGCCTTTTATCGGCTCTCTTATCCCGAGGGATCTTACCTCCCTGCCCATTGCATCCACCTCGATTATCCTTTCTCCAGCAGTCCCTCTCAATGTATTATCATAGAGCTTCTCTATCCCCCACTGGCCTACAAGCGCCTTCTGCGGGACATCCTGATAATCAGACCTTTTAGCCTGGGTGGGTGTCAACCTGCCGAGATAGCCTATTACATGGGATGCAACCTTGCCATAGGGGTATTCCCTGCCGACCTCTACCTCCACCATAAGTCCTGGTATGTCAAGCCTATTTGCCTCAGCCATGGCAACCTCTTTCCATGTTGCCCCCTGTTTAAGTTTTATCGGTTCAAACGGATCTACAGAGACCTTTTTTATCCTTTCCTCTATCTCCTCAGGCGACATAGACAATATCCTGGCTATCCTGTAGACCGCCTCTTTATCCTTTGGCAGGTCTTCCTTTACTACCGATATGTTAAATGAGGGTATATTCTTTACAAGTGGTATCCCGTTTCTATCGTAGATGATACCCCTCGGCGCTGCAATGCGGATTATTCGCAACCTGTTAGCCTCTGAAAGACTTTTGTATTCAATGCCCTTTATTATCTGCAGGTGCCACAGCCTCAGGATAAATATTATGAATACAGCCGCCAGTATATATCCGCTTATAACAATCCTCCTGTCAAGGCCTTGAGGTGTCATCTTGTCTTTAGGCCCTCTTTTAGACCCCTCAGAATCAAGGGTGAAATCAAAAATCCTAACGCCCCTGTCAGGATGGACTGAAAGGCTATTGGATTTATAAATGTATAGAAGGATGCAGGGAAGTTCAAGAAGTTTATAAGGCATAGATAAACAACAGTGGAATCCACTGCTGTAATTGCGGTGATAAGGATGAAATTAAGGAGCATATTCCACTGAAAGACCCTGCGTCTCAATGAGCCTGATATAAATCCGGCTATTGCCTTACCGAGAAGATTAGGCCCGATCAGATTGCCTGAGCTTATATCAAGCAGTAAACCTGCCGCTGCGCCAAATGTCATCCCTGGAAGCTCTCCGTTTCTTATACCGTATGCATATACCATAAGAATGGTTATGTCAGGTATTGTGCCAAATGCCCTTATAGAGCCCTGAAAGGCAATGACCAAAAACAGGGCTAATAACCATAAGGTAATCACCTATCTTCCCCTGTTGATGGCCATTAAAGAAGGCACAACTATTACCACATGTTCTATACTCGATAGGTTCTGAAATGGGGTTACCTCTATATACTGGAAAAGACCCGAGCCCTTTTTTATTATCCGTGTTATATAACCAACAGGTATCCCCTTAGGGTATATATCATCCATACCAGAGGTTATAAGGATATCGTTTAGTTTGGCATCCGTATCCTGAGGTATATATTTGAGTTGCAGGCCTGTATTTGCCCCCTGGATTATACCTTCGAGGCGTGAGCCCTGAAACCTTACAGCAATAGATGAGTTGACATCGGATATGAGGATTACCCTTGCACTGTTTGCAAATACCTTATAAACCCGACCAATAACACCTGTGGGTGTTATGACTGCCATGTCATTTTTTATCCCATCACTTGAACCCTTATCTATGAATACACTGTTAAACCAGTTTGTTTGATCCCTTGCTATGACTGTAGCAGATGTTACATATATTGTTTTGTTGTCCTTCAGCCCGAGCAGTTTTTTCAGGTTAGTGTTTTCATAAGTAGCCTCAATACAGGAATTCTTCTCAGACTCAAGCCTTGCAATGTGTGCCTTAAGTTTCTTATTTTCTTCCCTTACACCGACAAGGAAGATGTAATCCTGTATAATGCCCCTTGCCCCGTCATAAACGTTGTAACCTGCCTTTTGTACCAGATTTATAGGGGTAAGGAGAAAGTTAAAGAATCTGGATGGCCCGTGAAGGCTTTGGTATGTCATCCAGGAAAATAAAATGATAATAAAGACCGCAAATAGGATGGGTCTTTTCTTTAAAAACATTTAGCCTATAGTAACCCTCTTTAAAAGGTCAAGCTCGTCCAGAACCTTTCCAACTCCTTTTACTACAGCACCGAGCGGGTCATCTGCAAGGACGACAGGAAGCTGGGTCTCATCCCTGATTAATGCATCAAGACCCCTTAGAAGTGCGCCGCCACCAGCAAGGATAATACCCCTATCAACAATATCTGCTGACAACTCTGGCGGTGTATTTTCAAGGGCATTTTTAATCGTATTTACTATTATGCCTACAGGCTCTGAGAGGGCATCCCTTATCTCAGATGCGTCAACGACTATGGTCTTAGGAATCCCTGATATGAGGTCCCTTCCTTTGATCTCCATTGTAGGCTCCTCGGTGTTCAACTTGAACGCAGAACCTATGTCTATCTTTATCTGCTCCGCTGTCCTGTCGCCTATAAGGAGGTTGTATTTGCGCTTTATATAATTTATTATCGCCTCATCCATCTTATCGCCGCCAACCCTTACAGCCTTGCTGTAAACAATGCCGTAAAGTGATATGACAGCGACATCCGTTGTTCCGCCGCCTATGTCAACAATCATGTTTCCATACGGCTCATCTATTGGAAGGCCAACGCCTATGGCTGCTGCCATGGGCTCTTCGATGAGATATATCTCCCTTGCGCCTGATGACTGTGCAGCATCCTTGACAGCCCTCTGCTCGACCTGGGTTATTGCAGATGGGACGCCTATCACGACCCTTGGCGAGACAAAGCTTCTGCGGTTATGAACCTTTGTTATAAAGTATCTCAGCATCATTCCTGTTGTATCAAAGTCCGCTATGACGCCGTCCTTCATGGGTCTTATTGCGACAATATTTCCAGGGGTTTTACCGAGCATCCTCTTTGCCTCAGCGCCAACTGCAACAACCCTGCCGCTGTTCTTCTGGACAGCAACCACTGAAGGTTCATTACATACGATACCTTTCCCTCTGACATAGACAAGGGTATTTGCAGTACCAAGGTCTATGGCAAGGTCATTTGAAAACCAGCCAAGTATATTGCTCAAGAACATCAAACCTCCCATCTATTGTTTTTCTATTACCTGTGTTTTAGCTATCTCATCTCCAAGCCTCATACCGCCTTTGCTTCCAATAATAAGCAGGCTCTCAAATGCTATCACGATGAGAGGAAATAGCCATCCTATCCATGGAATTATCATAAGCACATAACCTATTAAGAATGGAGAGTTTCTTATAATTGACTCCCTGTAAGTGCATCTGCCGTCACCATCTGTCTTTACTACCATAAGGCCGATAAGTTTTTTCCCAACGCTCCTGCCGTCAAAAAAACCATCGCCTACTGCAAGATAGGCCATCCCTGCAAAATACCCTACCCTCGGGATTGTCTCTAAAAGGGCACCCGCTATGATGAAATCAATGCCTTTGGCAATCAACCTCGGTAAAATC
>JAJYJJ010000002.1 GCA_021789595.1 Nitrospirota bacterium
TCTTAGCAAGCCCTGCCTGTGTAAGACCCAATCTTTTTCTGAGTGCCCTTACTTTAAAGCCTATCTCTTTTCTCAAGGCCTCTTCCATAGATTAAAAAGTGTATATTTTTCAAGCCCTTTTGTCAACTGTAACGCCAACATGATAATGTCCTAATATACCAAAATGAAAATGTCCTAATTGGAACTGCTAAACTGTCTCCTTTTAAGAGGAGGAGACAGCATGAGCAGAAAGGACATAATCATGATAAGGCAGAAGGAATTAAAACGGTTGCATGTAATTCACAGAGTATTAAATGAAGAGATAACGCAAGCTGAGGCATCGGAGATACTCTCATTAAGTGAACGGCAGATAAGGCGAATAGTGAAACGTATAGGACAGGAAGGAGACATTGGCATAGTTCACAAATCACGGGGCAAGGAATCCAACAGGAAACTGCCCAAGAAACTCACCGAGCGAGTAGTATATTTGTATCAGCAGAAGTATCAGGGATTTGGACCAACACTGTTTAGCGAGAAACTTGCAGAGTTAGAAGACATACACATCAGTGATGAGACAGCCAGGAAGTGGCTGATAGAGGCAGGGCAGTGGGAGAAAGGGAGGAAAAAGAGGCAGCATCGTCAGTGGAGACAGAGAAAAGAGCATTATGGAGAGATGGTACAGATGGACGGTAGCCATCATGACTGGTTTGAAGGCAGGGGGCCTGAATGCGTGCTCATGGCGTATATAGACGATGCAACAAACAGAGTTTATTGCAGATTCTATGAATACGAGGGAACTATTCCTGCAATGGACAGCTTTAAGAGATACATCAGGAAATATGCAATACCCATGAGCATATATTTTGACAGGCATACCACATATAAATCAACAGCAGAGCCAACTATAGAAGAGGAGATAAACGGAGAGGAGCCGTTAAGCGAATTTGGCAGGGCATTGGAAGAACTTGGGGTAAAGAGGATATATGCCTATTCACCGCAGGCAAAGGGCAGAATAGAGAGGCTATTTAAGACCCTTCAGGACAGACTTATTAAGGAGATGAGACTTATGGGAATAAAGAGTGTAAAAGAAGCAAACAAATTTCTGAAGACATATCTGCCGAAATACAACAAGAAATTTTCATTGAAGGCACATAAACCAGAAGACCTTCACATGCCTGTGCCTGAAGGGATAGACCTTAATACAATACTCTGCATAAAGACAGAGAGGGCAGTCAGGAATGACAACACGATAACCTATAAGAGGGAACTCTATCAGATTGAGGAGGTGATGGCTGGAAAGCGTGTGACAGTAACAGAGCGGATAGACGGCAGGATGCGGATACTTTATCAGGACAGGAGCTTAAAGTTCAGACAGATAGACATTCGTCCTGAACAGCCACAGAAGCAGAAAGTGAAGACAAAGAGAAGGACAGCCTATATACCACCAGCGGATCACCCATGGAGGAAGTTCAAAATAGGCAGGAACGCCTCCAAAAATATAACGGAGGTGGCAGCGTAGAAACCGGACATTTTCATTTTGGTGAAAACAGGACATTTTTATTTTGGCTTGACACAGGCGTATTTCGGCAATTGATTCCATCAGCTATTATGTGATATATTGTATTTTTCAAAGTACATGGGAAGACCTTCAGATTACTGCCATCTAAATTATGACCCATACCTTTAGAGACATAGAAAAAATCCTCGTCATAAAGCTCCGCCACATCGGAGATGTCCTTCTTGCTGTGCCTGTATTCAGGGCATTGAAAGAGACATTTTCCGATGTGTCTCTGTCGGCACTCGTAAACGCAGGCACAGAGGAAGTGCTACAGGGCAATCCTCTGATAGATGAAATAATAACCTTTGAAAGAAAAGTAAAAACCCTCTATCCCATAAGGCGTTATCTTAAAGAGCTTGGATTTCTAGGCAGCATCAAGGCAAAAGGTTTTGATATGACCGTTGATTTAACAGGTGGCGACAGGGCTTCGGTCATATCCCTTATATCGGGCGCAAGATACCGTCTTGGCTGGAAATCTGAAAAAGGCTTTATAGGGAAAAAATATGCCTATACCCATTTATCAGAGCCTGATGGTAATAAACATATGGTATTGCAGAATCTCGATGTTGTCAGCCAGCTTGGAATAACCACAAATGATCTGTCAGTAAATTTTTATATTCCAGATGAGGACAAAATCTTCATTAGAGAGCTTTTAAAGAAAAACGTGGAGGAAAAAACAAATATCGTACATATACACCCAACATCAAGATGGCTTTTTAAGTGCTGGAAGGATGAATATATGGCAGAAGTGATATGCTGGCTTATTGAACAGAGAATAAAGGTAGTAGTGACTTCCTCGCCTGATAAAAAGGAAATCGAGAAGGCAAAGAGGATACTGTCTCTTGTCAGCTATCAGCTATCAGCTATCAGCTATCAGCTAATTGACCTGTGTGGCAAAACAACCATTAAACACTTAGGTGCAATATCAGAGCTATCTGATTTGTTTTTTGGTGTCGATTCAGCACCGATGCATATAGCAGCAGCGGTTGGAACGCCTGTGATTGCCCTTTTTGGGCCAAGCGGCGCCTTCCACTGGGGGCCGTGGGACAATAGCTACAGCTCGGAGTTCGGAGTTCAGAGTTCAGAGTCCAAAAATCCTTACAATCAAAAGAATGGAGTGCAAACTTTTGGAATGCACACTGTTATCCAGAGGGATTGGGATTGCATACCCTGTGGAAAGGATGGGTGTGATGGGAGTAAAATGAGTAAATGCCTTGATGATATAAAACCAGAGGAAGTTATAGAAATGATAAGGGATAAATTAAAAGCCAAAGGATAGAACATTATTTATTATATCATGATTGTAGGGGCGAGGCGGCGCCTCGCCCCTACAAAAGCCCTACAAAAGTACCTTATCGTGTTCTCCTTCTGAGCATTATATTTTATGTTAATATACTGTTACATTGATAATATCATTAAAAATGATGTATAAAATAACATGCGTGCATTAAAGAAAAAACCTATACAGATTTACTTACAACCTGACCAGGACAGGGCGCTTGAGATAATCTCCAAAAACAAGGGTATCTCAAAGGCGGCAATTATAAGATTGAGTCTTGACAAGTATTTGGAAAAAATTCCTTTAGAAGATGACCCCGCATTAAGAATTATAGCCCTCGGCAAGTCCGGTAAGGGAGATCTGGCAGAAAGACACGATGATTATATAGCCAGGTACTCGCTCATAAAAAAGAAAAAATAATGTTAACAGAAAGTATATTTGTTGACACAGGTGCATGGGTTGCCCTTGCTGATAGTGATGATGCATATCACCACATAGCAAAAGGAATATATCCTGCTCTCCTTAAAAGATATAAAACCCTTTTCACCACAAATCTTGTTATTGCAGAAACATATATCTTGCTTCTCAAGGCATTGGGGCATAAAGGGGCTTTAGAATTTCTTGAAAATATCAATGCCAGTCCAAGAATTGCAAAGTTATACTCTACAGATGATATAGAGAATGAAGCACTGACGATTCTCAGAAAATACCATGACCACGATCTTAGTTATACAGATGCTGTTAGTTTTGTGGTTATGAAAAGGCATGAGACAAAAAAAGCATTCACTTTTGATAACCACTTTACAGTTATGAAGTTTACGAGAATTCCTGAGTAAAAATTTGGATGCTCACCATACTCCATACAGAGTCTTCAGAGGGATGGGGAGGCCAGGAGATAAGGAGTCTTCTGGAATCAAAGGAACTCATAAAGCGAGGCCACAGGGCAATAGTCTTAATGTATCACAATATCGGGATACCACCAGAAGACGCTGAAATGAGGGGCCTGTATGTAACACCACGCATGTTCGGATTTCAGATGTGGTACCTGAAAGTTGCGGGGTTCAGGGTTGTTTCATTGAAGGAAATAGTGCGTTTTATAAAGGGAGAAAGCGCTGATAAAAAACTGGTTGCAATAACCTTCGATGACGGCTACCAGGACTTCTATGATAATGCTTATCCCGTATTGAGGATGTATAATTATCCGTCAACGGTCTTTATCGTATCCGATATGGCAGGGAAAGAGAACATATGGGACTCCGAGCGTCTGAAAGTCAGAAAGCGGCTCCTTGACTGGGACAGGATTCTGGAGATGAAGGACAATGGTGTTGTTTTCGGTTCTCACTCAAAAACCCATCCATCCCTTGTCAGGTCCTCTGCAGAAGAACTTGAAGATGAGACGAGAGGTTCAAAGACAGTCATTGAGGAGAGATCGAACTGCCCTGTTGAATTTTTCTGTTATCCTTATGGTGATTATGATGACAGGGTACTTGATGCAGTCGGACAGGCAGGGTACCTTGCAGCAGTTACTACCAAAAGAGGTTATGTGTACAGGGATGATAATCCGCTTGAAATAAGGAGGATATCTATTAAATTGACCACACATCCACTATCGTTTTTATATAAGTTGCACTTCAATTCTAAGACTCAAGATGGGTTAAAGGTATGCATATCCTGATATTAAATGCAGTGAAAGGATGGAGCGGTATAGGCTCGCACAGCATTGAACTTGCCTTGGCATTGAGGGAAAGAGGTCATAACGTAATCCTGTGCTCAACGGAAGTTAATATTAAACACGCTGCAGAAAAGTTCGATCTACCTATAAGGGAAATTAAACTAAAGAATCTGGCAGACATCAGGGCTGTATTGAAAATTATAAAGGTAGTATTAAAGGAAGACATTAAAGTCATCATAACAAACCTTGGGAAGGAATACTGGCCAGCGACCTTCGTGGCAAAACTCTTAAGATTGAAAATAATCGTTGTCAGGCATCAGACGAACAGGCTCAAGAGGATTACCTGCTGGCTTCTTGCCAGGCATGTGGACAGGGTCGTGGCTGTAAGCAATGCTGTAACAGGTGCACTGATAGCCGGCGGGATACCTGTTGAAAAGATAGATGTAATCCATAACGCGATTAATCTGGAAAGGTTCAATCCCTTCGCTATTGACAGGGATGAAGTCCGAAGAGAACTTGGCTTAGGAAATAACGATATAGTCGTTGGCACGGCCGGAAGGCTTTATCCTGAAAAAGGCGGATTAGAACTCCTTTATGCCATACATGGCCTTATCAGAGAATACCCTTCGCTCAAACTGATGTTTGTCGGTGAGGGGCCGTACAGGGTGACCCTCGAAAGAGAGGCGCAGAGATTATCAATAAACGACAGTGTCATCTTTACAGGTTTGAGGAAGGATATGGAGCGAATGTATGCTGCTATGGATATATTTGTCCTTCCTTCTACCTGCAAAGAAGCATTCGGTATGGTGCTTATAGAGGCGATGGCAATGATCAAACCTGTTATTGCAACATCTGTGGGTGGTATACTGGAGATAATCACCCGTGAGACAGACGGTATTCTTATACCTGCAGGAGACCATGCTGCTATTGCTAACGCTATAGCCAGAGTTATTAATGACAATGCACTTTCCAAAAGAATTGCTCTGGAGGGCCGCAGGACAGTTCAGTACAAATTTTCTGAGAAGGCTATGGGAGACGGTTTTGAAAAGGTACTCAGGGAAATTTTTAATCCTTCCTTGAGGGGAGATAACTGTTTATAATGCTTACTGTACTGCATACAGAGTCCTCAACAGGCTGGGGAGGTCAGGAGAACAGAACACTTCAGGAATCAAAGGAGCTCATCAAGCGAGGGCACAGGGCAATAATACTGTGCCAGCCTGGAAGCGGCCTTGCAAAAAAGGCAGGGGAAACAGGCATACCAACATCTGTTGTGAGAATGCGGAACAATTTCGACCCGGTTGCAATAAATTTTGTAAGAAGACTGATAAGGAAAGAGAACATCAATATAATCAATACACACAGCTCTAAGGATAGCTGGATTGCAACCATCGGTGCAAGGCTTTCAGGCAGAAGACATGCGATTGTCAGGACGCGGCATCTTGCCATAGGAATAAAAAAAAGCCTTACCTACACCCTGCTGCCCGATAAAATAGTCACCGTGAGTGAATTCGTAAGAAGGCTTTTCATCGAGCAGGGAATACAACCTGATAAGGTTGTTACGATTCATAGCGGCATAGACCTACGGGAATTCGATCCTTTAAAGACCGATAACACATTACGAAAAGAGACAGGCATAAGTTCAGCGGCTCCAGTAATAGTGATGGTTGCAATCCTCAGATTTGACAAGGGGCATTACTATTTCGTCCATGCAGCAAAAAAGGTTCTTAAGAAATTCCCCGATGCTAAATTCTTGATTGTCGGTGAAGGCCCGCAGAGGGCAAATATAGAAGGGTATATTAATGAGTTTGGACTTAATGGTAATGTGTTGATGCTCGGGCTGAGAGGAGACATACCCAGGATACTTGCATCCGCCAACCTCTATGTCATACCCTCTCTCCGCGAGGGCATGGGACAGTCAACAATGGAGGCAATGTCAATGGGGCTCCCTGTGATTGCAAGTAATGTTGGAGGGCTTCCTGAACTCGTTATAGACAATCAAACAGGCATCCTCATTCCCCCAAAGGATATATCTGCCCTTGCAGAAGCAATTATCGAACTGCTCTCTGATAAAGAAAAATCAGAAAGGCTTGCCAGATGCGCCCAGCAATCTATTAAAGACAACTATGCGATTGAAAAAACTGTTGACAGAACACTAAATCTATATGCTGAATTACTTCAATAGAGAGTGCCCCATTCCTGTCTTAATGTATCACCATGTCAATCCCCATAAGGGGGATATGGTTACTGTAACGCCAGAGGTCTTTGAAGGGCAGATGAAGTATCTTCATGAATCAGGATATAGGACCTTAAAGATCGATGAGCTGTTATCCTATATAGCCGGAGGATTGACCTTAAAAGGAAAGGCGGTTGTTGTCACCTTTGATGACGGCTGGCTTGATAATTATATTTATGCATTCCCTGCAATGAAAAAATATAAAATCAACACAGCCATATTCATAATCACCGATAGAACGGAAAGGGCATCCGCAATTAATCCCCCTGCATCCCCCCTTAAACTAAGGGGGGAACAGAGGGGGGTTACTGTCGTGCCGACCCATAAGGAATCAAAACTGCTGATAGAGAAAAATGAGGATTATAAAGTTGTGCTTAACTGGGAACTCATAAAGGAGATGTCAGACAGCGGCCTTGTGGAATTTTACTGTCATACGAAAAGCCATGCAAAGTGTAACGGTCTATCAGAAAATGAGCTTTTGAAGGAACTCGGAAAATCTAAAAAGATTATCGAAGAGAAGCTAAACAAACCATGCCCATACCTCTGCTGGCCATACGGCAAATACAGTGATGTTGCCGTAGAAATCGCAAAAGATGCAGGCTATAAAGCTATATTCACCACAAACCCTGGTATTGTAAAAATAGGCTCTGATCCCCTAGCAATTAATAGAATAGTGGTTAAAGATAATGTTGCATGGTTCAAAAAAAGGATGTTAGTATATACTAATTCAATTTTCTCAGGGTTTTATCTAAGAATAAAGAAAAAATGAGAATAAATACCATCGATGGCATTTTGTTTTTGTCCATGAAGTTTTTGAAATCCCTCGACAGAAGACAAACTGATTTAAAATATTTTAACCCTAAAAATGTCAAAAATATCTTAGTGGTTTCATCTACTGCAATAGGAGACACACTGCTTTCAACGCCTGCAATCAGGGCAGTGAGAGAAAGTTACCCCCATGCAAAGATAATTGCACACTTCAGTATTAAGAACATGGAGCTTTTTGAAAACAATCCCCATATAAACGGAATAATCCCCTACTATGGCGGATATAAAAGCTTCTTGAGAACCATCATGGAATTCAGAAGACAGAAGTTTGATCTTGTCCTGATATTCCATGGCAATGAGCCGGAGGCTACACCGATGGCTTATCTCTCCGGGGCACAGTTTATAATAAAATTACCCAATACAAGCAAAAACAGATTTTTATTATCCAACAGGAATCAGGTGCTTTCATGGAACGATTTTGCACATGGCGTGGAACAGAGGCTGAAGGTAGCGGAGCTGGCAGGCTGCAAGGCACTTGATAAGAGGATGTTCCTGCCACTGCGTGAGGAAGGAGAATTTGCAGTCGGTGAATTTCTGGGAAATAATGGCATCGGCAGTTCAGATACCGTCATCGGTTTTCAGGTGGGAGCATCAACGCTTAGCAGGATGTGGTTTGCTGATAGATTTGTTGACCTGGGCAAAAGACTCATTGCCTCTCATCCTGAAGTAAGGATAGTTATCACAGGCTCAATACAGGAATATGCCTATTGCAGAAACATCGCAGATGAAATAGGTGAAAGAGTAATTGTATCCGCAGGCAAGATTCCTTTAAAATATATTCCGTCGCTCATAAAGCAATTTAAGGCATTGGTGACAGGTGATACGGGAATCATGCATGTGGCAGTTGCTGTAGGCACGCCAGTTGTTGCCCTCTTTGCAGTAGCAGATGCAAAAAGGTCTGGACCCTATTATGATCTGGGAAAACATGTTGTGATACAAAAAGAGAGGACCTGCGAGCCATGTATAAGTAAGAAGTGTGCGTATCAGAAGTGTATGGAAAATATAAGTGTGGACGAGGTTAAAAAAACCATAGAAAAACTTTTAACGTAGTGGAGGAGCATTGAAGATAGGTATTGTTTGGGAAAACGGTGTTTCAAAGTGGTCAACTCAGATGTTTGAGCCACTTATGGACATATCTGATATAGATATTTCTGTATTCATCGGAGAACGCAACAAATACGATATTACTGATGTACTGCTAAAAAAGAATTTCTTATCCCACAAAAAAGAGATACTTTTGGGTCTGAGATACTTTCCTGGGTCTGTCATCCGGTTAGCACGGTCTCCATTTAAAAGAATGGATTTCTATTACAATTCGCTCAATAGATATCTGGAGGGTTATGACATTGTCGAATGCCCTGATAGTAGCAGGTCTCTCTATACCATATCATCTTTAAAACAACAGAAACAATTTAAACTAATCGTCAGTTATGTCGAGAACATTCCTTACAGACAGGTGTTTGATAACAAAACAAATTACATAAAACATGCCGCATGCGGCATGATAGACCATTTCATCCCATGGTGCGAGACTATAAAAAAAGTACTCATACTGGAGGGAATACCAGAAGAAAGAATTACAACAATCTATACCGGAATTGATACAAACCTCTTTAAGTCTGAGCCAAAAGATACAGAACTGCTTAAAAGATACGATCTTGCTGATGATGTTTTCATTATCTCATATGTAGGAAAACTGGTATCATGGAAGGGCATACATAATCTTGCTTACGCAGCAAAGGCATTACTACAGAATGGATATAAAAAATTTTGTTTTCTGGTTACAGGCAAGGGGGCTCAACTTGAGAATTTAGAAAAAATTATCTCAGAGGCAAAAGTAGAAAAACATTTCCGTTTTACTGGTTTCCTACCCTATAATCAAGTCCGAAAGTTGTACAATCTGGCCGATGTTTTTGTCCTTCCGAGCTATCCCGCAATGACCTTACAAGAGCAGTTCGGTATGGTTTTAATTGAAGCCATGGCTTGCAGCAAACCTGTTATTTCTACCACGGTCGGATCAATTCCAGAAATTGTTGGCGATGCCGGTATTCTGGTGCCGCCGGGAGATTTTTTTAAATTGGCACAGGAAATAGCTCATTTTATGGACAATGCTAATCTTCTAACAGAATTCGGTAAAAGAGGCAGACAGCGTGTTATCGAACATTTCGACGCACGAAAAAATGCTATCAGGCTTTACGAGGTGTATAATAGGGTTTTGGATAGATAAAGCTGGTACGCCTGGAAATGAGATACCTATGGTTTTACTACCCCGTGCTATTCATGATTAAAGCGCTAATTCCATACGGCATAGTGTCACCCTGTGCAATAAAAATGACCGGCAAAATCTAAATTCTATGAAAAGGATTCTCATCCTTGATACAGGCAAAGAATGGGGGGGCGGAACAAACAGCCTCCTCGAGCTCCTCAAAAGAATTGATAAAACCAGGTATCATTTTACTGCCCTGTTTTACAACAACTACAAAAAGGGTGATGAGTCTGATATAAAGTCCGAGATAGAAAAGCTCGGAATAGACTTTTTGCTCTTAGAGCAAAAAAAGCAGCCGGCTATTGCAAAAACACTCAAAGAACTATTCAGGGCATTGTTTTTCTTCGGCAGACAACTCAAAAAATATATGGTATTCATTATCGATTACCAATTTAGAATCAAACGCAATGCAAAGAAAATTGCGCATGCTTTAAAGGACTTAAAAATAGATTTGCTTTATATGAACAACCAGCCATCGTCAAACCTTGAAGGCATTATTGCCTCAAAAATAACAGGCCTCCCTGCATTACAGCACAGCAGAATAGAGACAAGGCTCAATCCCTTTGAGGTCAAAACTGCCAACTTATGGCTAAAAAAAATGATATGCGTTTCTCAGGGTGTTAAGAATACATTCGTGAGGCAAGGCATCGATGCTGAGAAATGCGTAGTAGTGCATAACGGAATAGATCCTGAAACAAAACCGTCAATGCCTCCTCATGAGATAAGAAAAAAATGGGGAATATCAGAAGACGACATCCTTATAGGAACAGTCGGCTCTCTTATTAAAAGAAAGAGATTAAATGATTTGATTGAAGCCATATCTATAGCTGCAAACAAAAACGGCCATACTATTATTAAATGTATAATAATTGGTGAAGGCCCAGAAAGAGAAAATTTAGTGGATTTGGTAAAGAGGAAAAATCTTCATGATAAAGTTATTTTTACGGGCTTTCAACTTGATGCTGTCTCGTATATAAATGCAATGGATATATTTGTTTTAACCTCTGAAAAAGAGGGGCTTCCAAGGGTTATACTTGAGTCAATGCTTATGGGGAAACCCGTTGTAGCCTCAAATGTGACAGGCCCGGCAGAGCTTGTTGTTGATGGCGAGACAGGGTTTCTTGTCCCAGTGCGGCATCCTGAAGTCTTTGCTGATTGTGTTTTAAAATTAATTGAAAATCATGAATTAAGAGAACAGATGGGAGAAAAGGCAAGGAGACGGGTAATTGAAAATTTTTCTATTGAAAAATATGTCGCTGGAGTTGAGAATGTTTTTGGGGGAGTTTGGTAAGTAATGTTTGAGAAGGAAATGGAAAATCTACAAGGCTCAATAGCATGGAGCGAAGTTAAACTAAAGCGCGAAGAGCTAAAGTCTTTCTATCCTACCATTTTAAAAGTGCCCATAATTTATGGAACAAAAAAACAAATTATCCGCAATCTGTTGATTAATAAGACAAGAAAACAAAAAAAGATACTTGATATCGGCGCTGCCGATAGATTTGTCAAAGAGATTTGCTCAGATATAAACAATGAAATAGAATATAAAAGTATGGATACGGATCGGTCAAGATTTCACGATTACTATTCCCTTGATGAGATTCAAGAAAGGTTCGATATTATTTTACTTCTCGATGTAATAGAGCATTTACCATTGCCAGAAGGCAAAACATTGCTGCTTAAATGCAGTCATTTGCTTAACCCTGAAGGGGGAATTGTGATAACCATCCCGAACAATTGCCATCCGTCAGCTTTTTCAGGAGATTGTACTCACATAACATCATATCGCTACCATGATATAGGGGGATTGCTGTTATCTGCTGGATTCGAAGGACTTCAAATATTCAGGATTTCTGCAAAAAGAAAACTAAAGCATCGACTGCTGGCGTTAATTCTAAAACCCTTTCTGAAATTCCTCGATATAGACTTTGCTGCAGGTATTTTAATCACTGCAAAGAAAGCGACTCAATAAAAGCATGTTTTACATTCTACTAACATATTTAGTAAGCCCCGTATTATATCTGTTACTCTTTTTCCGTCAGAGGGATGATGTCAAGAAAATCTTGATAATTCAAACAGCAAAAATAGGGGATTTAATCTGTTCGACTCCCGTTTTCAGAGCGATAAAGAGAAGATACCCGCATGCTCATATAACAGTAATGGTGAATCCTGTTACAGAGGAATTACTGGAACATAATCCGCATGTAAATGAAATCATAACTTTGAGAAACGCAGACTATAAAGGACTATCAGGAAAATTGAGGCTGTCTAATTTGATACGAACGGGAAAATATGACATTGCAGTCTGTCTTAACCCTAATGTACCTTTTGCAGTTGCAACATTCTGGGGACTGGTTCCAATAAGACTATCTGTTATGCCTAATTTTGCTGGGATTACTTTTAAACTCGCATCAGTATTTTTTACCTATCTGGAAAAACACGTTGAAGGACAATTGGTTATTGAAACCTACTTAAAAATGCTGAAATTCATCGGTATTGAAAGTAATAATTTAATCAAAGAGGTCTATAAATCAAAAGATGCAGACCAAAAGGCACAACAAATTATAGGAAAAATTGATAAGCCGTTGATTGGCATTGCAGTAAGCAGTGGCAATAAGCTAAAGGAATTGGGAGCAGAGAAGATTATTAGACTTATAGATATGCTATTAGATAATATTGACGCATATGTAGTGCTTATCGGCTCTGAGCAGGATAAAAACACTGCCAATATAATATTAGACGCTGCCAGCAAAAGAGATAGAATCGTTAATGCCACAGGAAAGTTAAGCCTGAAAGAGCTTCCAGCGCTCATCGAAAGGTTATCCCTCTTTATTGGTGTGGATACAGGGATAACATATATGGCTGATGCGCTATCCATTCCACTCGTCAATATTGCAGGGCCTGCTGACATGGAAGACCAGAGGCCAACCGGTAACAAAATTGTGATAATTCAAAGAAGAGATTTGTCATGCGTTCCATGCTCCCATGCCTTTAGAAGCCCGTATAGCTGCAAGCTAAATACCAGAGGATGTATAGAGTCTGTTACAGTAAACGATATAGCTGAAGCAGCAGAAATACTGATGGAATTACCATGCCGAAAAAGATGAAAAAAATCCTTTTCATACGCCACGACAATATTAGTGACTGTCACTTTACCAAATGCAATTACTTTTGCATTTAGTAGCACTCTATGCTAACATACCCCCATATGATTCAAAGGGGATTCTGGCTTAAAAAGATAAAGCAGGCGTGGCAGAGGCATTCTGTAGTCTGGTTATGTGGGGTAAGGCGGGTTGGTAAGACATTTCTATGTAAGAGTCTTCCTGAAGTGGAATACTTTGATTGTGAACTGCCACGGGTGCGGAGGATGATGGAGGAGCCTCAATCCTTCCTCGACGATTTAAAGGGACGCAAGGTGGTGCTTGATGAAGTCCATCGCCTTGAGAATCCTTCGGAATTGCTTAAAATCGCAGCTGACCATTATCCTGACATTCAAATCTTGGCCACAGGCTCATCTACGCTCGGTGTCTCTACAAAATTCCGTGACACACTCACAGGACGTAAGTCAGAGGTATGGCTAACACCTATAACCCCGGAGGATATGGCTGATTTTGGCAATACTGACCTGAAACATCGCCTTCTTTATGGAGGGCTTCCTCCATTGTTTTTATCAAAGAGCCTTCCAGAGCGAGATTTTCAGGAATGGATGGATGCCTACTGGGCCAAGGATATTCAAGAGCTATTCAGATTAGAAAGAAGACACTCTTTTTTGAAGTTTACAGAACTTCTGATAACTCAAAGCGGTGGTATATTTGAGGCGAATAAATTTGCCCGTCCATGTGAGGTTAGCCGTTCAACAATCTCTAATTATCTGTCTGTGCTTGAGGCAACTTATGTTGTGCATATTGTAAGGCCATTTAGTTCGCATCGCCCTACAGAGATAGTTTCGGCCCCTAAGGCATATGCCTTTGATACAGGGTTTGTATGTTATTATCGGGGATGGCATGAACTCAGACAGGATGATCTCGGAAGCCTCTGGGAACATTTTGTATTAAACGAAATACATGCCCATACGCAGTCCCGTAGAATCTTATACTGGAGAGATAAGCGAGGTCATGAGGTTGATTTTATACTGGTTAAAAGGCCGTCAGAGCCTACAGCAATAGAATGCAAATGGTCTTCATCGGAATTTGACCCGACAAACATCAAGGCATTTAGAAGACAATATCCTCATGGAGACAATTATGTAGTCTCAGCAGATGTAATGAGGAGTTTCTTCAGGACATACGATAATATCTCTGTGAGATTTTTAAGCCTGAAGGGACTGATAGATGCTGTGAGGGTTTAAACTGACGATTAACAAGGTCCTTTTCATACGCCGCGACAATATAGGCGACCTTATCTGCACAACGCCTGCCATACATGCTGTAAGGCAAAAGTATCCTAATGCAAAAATAGGAATACTGGTCAATAGCTATAATGTTGATGCGATAATGAACAATCCTGACATTGACGAAGTATATATCTATGAAAAAGCAAAGCATGTTCCAGAAAAAAGCAAACTTCCAGTATGGTGGAATAATTTCAAAGTCTTAAAAAAAATAAGAAATGAAAAATATGATGTAGCTATTGGCTGTGGCTCCTACTCTCCAAGGCTGGCAAGATACACATTTTTGACTGGGGCAAAGACAAGAATCGGCTATTTGCAAAAAGGCATGAAGAAATCAAAATTTTATAACATACCTCTATACGAGCCTGAAGTTCCACTTCATGAGGTTGAAAGGGTTTTTAATTTACTCTCCCAGCTTGGCATAAATGGATCTCCTTCTTCATTAAAGGTTTTCCCATCCGAAGACGAAGTTAAGAAGGTCAGAGATCTTCTGGATAGCTCATCAGGTAATAACAAAAAATACCTGATAGCCTTTCATATAAGCAGCAGGCGCCCGGAGAATAGATGGCCTGCTGATAGTTTTATAGAACTTGCAAGGCTTATTGCCATCCGATATGATGCCAGCATATTGCTTTTATGGTCTCCAGGAAGCGAGAAAAATCCATACCACCCGGGTGACGATGAAAAGGCAGAGATCATTATAAACTCAATGAAAACAAACATGGTTGCCTATAAAACGACTCAATTAAAAGAACTCATCGCAGCCCTGAGTCTTGCAGATATTGTTGTTTGCTGCGACGGAGGGGCAATGCATATCGCAGCAGCATTAAAAAAACCCATTGTTACAATATGGGGCTTTACAAATCCTGACAGATGGAGGCCATGGGGCACGAGCTATATCATCCTGAAAAACGGCATGGATGCCTCTATGGTGTCTGTGAACGATGTAATCGCTGCTATAGACGCAATGCGTGCAGAGTTGTAAAAACATGCATCATTTCCAACTGTCGTCTGTAAAATTTATTAGATGTCAGGTATACTATGACCATGGCTACAGACACCTATAAGAGGTTAGCAAACCCATCCGAGATTATTGCCCTGGAAAAGATAGCATTGTCTTTATCAGGGCTTTCTGGCGTTGAGAAGGTAGTATTTTTCGGCTCACGCTCACGCGGAGACTTCGGGGGTTCGTCTGATCTGGACTTACTGATTGTCATTACCGATATAGGGATAAAGAATGTTTTAATAAGAATCCTTCATGATATAGAGCTTGACTATGATGTGCCGATATCTCCTGTTATATTTACAGGCAAGGAATATGAGATAAATAAAAGGCTCAAGAGCAGTTTCATAGAAAATGTCGAGAGAGAAGGAGTAGTGCTTTATGACCTTAAACATAGAGGATAAGATTGAACTCTCCCGTTACAGGATAGAGAAGGCAAAGAGGCTTCTTCAGGATGCTTCAATACTCTTTGATAGCGGCTCTTACGAGTCTTCCATAAATAGGAGTTATTATGCAATATTAACTGCTTCGAGGGCGTTGTTAATTCTACGGGGGATAGACCCTGAGACCCATGAAGGAGTAAAGACGATGCTTTCGAAAGAGTTTATACGGACAGGACTTCTGCCTAAAGACTCTGGAGAAACCTTCAGGGGTATTCAGGCAAGAAGGATAGATTCAGACTATGGGGACTATATAGAAATAGGGCAGGATGAGGCATCTGATTCTCTAAAGCGTGCACAGGATTTTGTTGAAAGGGCTGAAGGCATATTAAATAGATTAATCTGAAATCAGATGTGATAAGTAAGGGCATTATTTCAGGGGACAATACTTGCCACTATATTCTGTGTGGAGAAATATAAGGGATGATCGATTCTCTAAGAAGCGGTGAAAAGGTGATTGCTGTTGTAGGCCTCGGGTATGTCGGCCTTCCTCTATCAGTTGAGTTTGGAAAGGCCATAGGCAAAGTTATAGGCCTCGATGTCAAGAGGCAGAGGGTCGAGGAGCTGTCGCATGGTATAGATGCCACAGGTGAGGTTGCCTCTGAAGATCTGAAAAAGGCCCGTATAGATTTTACAACAGACCCAAAAAGGCTTAAAGAGGCATCCATAATCATAGTGGCTGTCCCGACACCTATAGATGGGCATAAGATGCCGGATCTAAAACCCCTCGAGTCTGCATCGAGGGCTGTTGGAGAGAATCTTCAGAAAGGCGCTGTTGTCGTGTATGAATCCACTGTATACCCAGGGCTGACAGAGGATTTTTGTGTGCCTATTCTTGAAAGGTATTCTAAATTGCGATGCGGAAAGGACTTTAAGATAGGCTATTCGCCTGAGAGGATAAACCCTGGAGATAAGCTCCACAATCTCCCCAATATAACAAAAATAGTTGCAGGCGGAGATAAAGAGACAACAGAACTGCTTGCCAGGGTATACGGCCTTGTTGTAAAGGCAGGGATACACACGGCTCCGGATATCAGGACTGCCGAGGCTGCAAAGGTTATAGAGAATATACAGAGGGACCTCAATATCGCCCTTATCAATGAACTCGCTATTATATTCCATAAACTTGGACTGGATACGAGGGATGTCCTGAGCGCTGCATCAACAAAATGGAACTTCCTTAAATTCGAGCCTGGACTTGTAGGCGGACACTGCATAGGGGTTGACCCATATTATCTGACATTCAAGGCCCAGTCCATAGGCTATCATCCAGAGGTAATCCTCTCTGGAAGGCGCATTAATGACGGCATGGGCAAATACATTGCAGAGCAGACCATAAAACATCTCATAAAATCAGGCAGGGCAGTAAAGGGCAGCAGGATCCTCATCCTTGGATTCACCTTCAAGGAAGACATAAAAGATATAAGAAATACAAGGGTGATAGACATATACAATGAGCTGAAGGAATACGGTGTTGAGCCATTTATCCACGACCCCCATGCCTCCAACGATGAGGTGTTAAAAGAATACGGAATCAAGCTCATACAGATGCCTGAAGATGAAAGTCCCTTTGACGGCGTGATTGTTGCTGTCAGGCACAGGGCATACACAGATTACCCTATTGAATATCTTAAAGGGCTCTGTAATGGCAATTCATTTCTGATAGATATCAAGGGCATATACAAAAAGGATGAGGCGCTGAGTGCAGGCCTGAACTACTGGAGGCTTTAGCAGGGTTTGAGGATAGGGATAAACACCCTCCACATATGAATATCTGTTTTGTTTATGAATATTACTATCCCCATGTGGGGGGGGGCGAGATGCTGATTCAGCATCTCGCAGAGGGCATTGTAAGAAAAGGGCATGAATGCAATGTTGTAACATGCCTTCTGCCAGGGACAAAAAGGTATGAAGAGTTCAATGGGGTTAGGATTCATCGTGTCCCTGTGCCGAGGTTTGCTGACAGATATTTCTTCACACTCCTGAGCCTTACAACTGTTTTAACTGTTGCACAGAGGGCAGACATAATCCATACAGCCACATACAACGGCGCCCTTACAGCATGGATTGCTTCAAAGGTTATAGGGAAGCCTATAGTAATGCTTCCCTATGAGGTACTGGGAAGGTTATGGTTAAAGCTCGGCCTTAACCGCATATCTGCCATTGCCTATATGCTCTTTGAAAAGCTCATATTAACCCTTCCATATAATGCCTATAGCTGTGATTCTATATCTACAATGGATGCCCTTGTAAGATATGGCATCCCAAGAGAAAGGACATTCCTTGCATATCCTGGAATAGACTATGACCTTTTCAATCCCGACAAGGTAGATGGCAGAAGAAAAATCAGGGATGAATTGGGCATAGGCAACGAGACATTCCTCTATATGTATACAGGAAGGCCAGGTGTATTAAAAGGGGTAGAATACCTGATCCGTGCAGTGCCTCTAATAAGGCAGAGAATTCCCGATTCAAGGCTTCTCCTTCTGCTTTCAAGAAAACCCTATAAAAAATATACGGAGACCCTGAGGTTGCTCTCTAAACTCAGGGGGCAGGACATAATCCTTCATGAAACAGTTGAAAGGGAGGAACTCCCATTATTTCTTCAGGCAAGCGATTGTGTTATAATACCCTCGCTTAACGAGGGATTTGGCTTTACCTGCGTTGAGGCATACACTATGGGAAGGCCTGTAGTTGTAACCAAGGCAGGTTCGCTTCCTGAGGTCGTATCAGGGAGATATGTGATTGTGAGTCCTAAGAGCCCTGATGCGATAGCAGATGGGGTTGACAAGATATACAGAGGGCAGTACACAACCTCTGAGTTAAAGAGATTTCTATGGGAAGATACTATAGAGAAACACATTGAGGTCTATGAGAGGTTGTTAGCCAAAACCGCAGGAGGACAGGATGGGTAAAAGAGCATTGATTACAGGCATCACAGGACAGGATGGGGCATACCTTGCAAAACTCCTTCTCGATAAGGGATACGCGGTGTGGGGTGGTATGAGAAGGACATCGAATCTGAATCTGGGCAGATTGGCATTCCTTGGGATAGAGGATAAGATAAGACTCATACCGCTTGATTTAATGGAGCAGACAAATATCTTGAGGGTTATTGAAGGGATAATGCCTGATGAAATATACAACCTCGCTGCCCAGAGCTTTGTTGCTGTATCATTTGAACAGCCGGTCCTGACTGCCGAGGTCACAGCAGTAGGTGTTGCAAGGCTGCTCGATGCAATAAGAACAATAAATCCCAGGATAAGGTTCTATCAGGCATCAAGCAGCGAGATGTTTGGAAAGGTTCAGACCGTGCCGCAGAACGAGAAGACGCCCTTTTATCCAAGAAGTCCCTATGCAGTGTCCAAACTCTTTGCACACTGGCTCACTATAAACTACAGGGAATCCTATGGAACCTTTGCCTGTTCCGGCATCCTGTTTAATCATGAATCACCGCTTAGGGGCATGGAATTCGTCACAAGGAAGATAACCAATGCAGTGGCAAGGATTAAAAAGGGTCTTCAGAAGGAATTAAGGCTCGGCAACCTTGAGGCAAAGAGGGACTGGGGCTATGCACCTGAATATGTAGAGGCTATGTACCTGATGCTCCAACAGTCCCAGCCTGATGACTATGTAATAGCAACAGGAGAGACGCACAGCGTAAGGGAATTTGCTGAATTGGCATTCTCCCATGTCGGGCTTGATTACAGGGACTTTGTGAAAGAGGACCCTGAATTTATAAGGCCGGCAGAGGTAGAATTGCTTATAGGAGATTACTCAAAGGCTAAGGAAAAACTTGGCTGGCAGCCAGAGATTAGATTTAGTGAATTGGTAAAGATAATGGTAGAGCACGACCTGAAATTAATAAGTAGATAGGGAAGGGACAGCCTTCCCTATCTTTATTTGAGGTTTAACATGGATATATATGCGATAATCCTTGCAGGTGGAAGCGGCACAAGGTTCTGGCCCTTGAGCAGGGAAAGCTGCCCAAAGCAGATGCTGAGGATTATGGGTGATGAGACATTGATAAATCAGACCATTGCCCGCTTCACAAGCATTATGCCCCATGAAAATATCCTTGTCGTAACAACGAGGAGGCAGTCAAAGGACATAGACCTTCATATAAATCCGACAAAGAAAAAAGACCAGAAAAAAATAAAAATTATTGCGGAACCTTTTGGAAGGAATACAGCAGCAGCCATTGGCCTTGCAGCAGCCTACCTGAACAAGGCATCTCAAAAATCCATAATGATTGTCTCGCCTTCTGACCATGCCATAGGCGACGGCAGGGCATTCTCAGCCACAATAAAGGCTGCTGCTAAAGGCGCAATGCAGGGCTATCTGGTCACCATAGGGATTAAACCAACAAGGCCTGAAACCGCCTACGGCTATATAAAGACAGGCAAGGTCTTTAAGAAACCACTATACCATGTCCATAGATTTGTTGAAAAACCTGATATGGACATCGCAAAGAAATACATAGAAGACGGGTATTTTTTCTGGAACAGCGGCATATTTGTATGGAGGACATCTGACATCCTGACAGAGTTAAAGAGGCATATGCCCCACCTGTATTCTGGCATTGAGAGGATAAGGAAGGCTATTGGCACAGAGAACGAACAGGAGATAATAGAGGCGGTCTATTCAAGGCTTGACGACATCTCAATAGACTACGGCGTGCTCGAGAAGAGCAAAAATACGCTGACAATCCCATCGGATATGCAATGGTCTGATGCAGGAAGCTGGAATGCCCTTGATGACATCGTAGAGAAGAATAAAGACGGCAATATCATAAAGGGCAATGTCATTGACATCGGGAGCAATAACTCCATCATCTTTGGCGAGGACAGGCTTGTAGCTACCATAGGGCTAAAAGATATAATTGTTGCAGACACAGCAGATGCAACGCTCATCTGTCCGAAAGACAGGGCGCAGGATGTAAGACAGATTGTTACAGAGCTGAAAAGGAGGGGAGCAGATGAATACCTGATCCACAGGACAGTAGAAAGGCCATGGGGCAGTTACACAGTGCTCGAGAAGGGAAAGGGCTTTAAGATAAAACGCATAGTCGTAAATCCTGGTGGGAAATTAAGCCTCCAGGCGCACTATCACAGGAGCGAACACTGGGTTGTTGTCTCAGGCACGGCAAGGGTCACACGGGGGGATGAGATAATAGATGTCCACACAAACGAGAGCACATACATCCCAATGTCAACAAGACACAGGCTTGAAAATCCTGGACTGATACCGCTGCAGATGATAGAGGTCCAGAGCGGCGAGTACCTCGAAGAGGACGATATAGAGAGGTTCGAGGATGAATACGGGAGATAATATTGCCGATGCGTGTTATTTTTAATACCAAAACACTTTTAGTCAAAAAGACGGGGATCGGATACTATATCTATAATCTCTACAGAGAACTTCTTCGATCAAAAGAGGTTGAGGTATATCCAACTGTTAACATTGATAAGCCAATAGGGAGTGTTCTCCGGTTTATGGTTAGTGCTGTATCGGTTAGTAGAAAGGTGCTTGGAGATTCGGCGCTTAAGTTTGTCACTTCTGTCGGGGATTTTCTCATATCAAAAATATCGGGAAGAAAAAATAAAGCGCTGGATGCTGAAATATACCATGAGGCAGCTTATGATATTATACCAGATGGCAAATGGAAATCGGTTGCTAATATCTATGACCTTAGTTTTTTGAAACACCCTGAATGTCTACCAGAAAGAATATTACATAAGTGCAGATTAAATCTAAACAATATACTGAGGGCCGACAGGCTCATTGTTAATACAGAGGCAATTAAAAACGAGGTAATGGTATTATTGAAGATTCCAGGAGAACGAATTGATGTTATCCCCCTTGCTCCATCAGGGGCATACCATCCTGTTAATAGAGGCTCTATGGAGGGAAAAAACATTGTTAATAGATATACGGACAGAGAATATATCCTTTATGTAGGCACAATTGAACCGAGAAAGAACATCCCTGTGCTGTTTAAGGCATTCAGTCTCATCAGAAAAAAGCGTCCCGTAAAGTTGATTTTAGCTGGCGGGAAAGGATGGCTGTATAAGGACATACTGAAGATGCCGCACGAACTCGGCATCGAGGACGATGTTGTTTTTACAGGTTATGTGGATGAACAGACCATTTTATACCTCTATAACTATGCTTCTGTTTCTGTGTATCCTTCCATCTATGAAGGCTTTGGCCTTCCTGTTATCGAGGCCATGTCGTGCGGCACGCCTGTGATAATCTCAGATATTCCTTCACTCAGAGAGGTTGCAGGGGATGCAGCAATGCTCTTTAATCCTGAAGACCACAAGGAACTTGCTGATACGATTGAGAAGGTTTTATCTTCAGAACCTCTAAGATTGCAACTCGGGCAGAAAGGTCTGTATAGGGCGGCTGAATTTTCATGGAAAAAGGTAGCTGCATCAACTATCCAGACATATAAAAAGGCATTGGAGGGTTAAAGATAAGAGGAAATCCAGCCTGCAAGATTTTAAGCAAAAGCACAGGTGCCTGTAATCCTATAATGGCTCATCCCAGATCGTAGACTTATTAGAATCATAATACAGTATCCTGTCTGCCAGTCTACCAACATAAACCCCATCCCATTCAGATTTAACATGGGGGATGCCTTTCCATGGATACTCATCATTGTGATTGGAGAGTGAATTGGCAATAAACCTCAGGAACTTTCTACCATGGCACATAGATAGATCTGATAAAAGTAGATATCCTTTACCTGTTGCATGTATCCCACTTTTTTTGTCATTAAATACTGGATGACGATTGCTGCTGCCATCTAAGGCATAATGACCAAATCGGTTAGAGGCAATAAATATCCCACCGTTAACAACCCAGGCATTAATCTTCTTTACAGTGCTATCCTGCATATATTTACCGTACAGGACAACCAGGAAACGATATCTGTCCAGGGCGTCATCACTAATCATATTTTCGTCTATCAGGTCGAAATCCACCAGATTCCTCATCTGGCCGCACAGATGATAACTCCTTAAGATAGCTGCAGGGTCAATAACAATCGAGGTATTCGGGAATAAAACTGCAAGCTCAATAATGGGCTGAGAAAGCTGCAGGTAATGTAAATTCTTTACCAGATTAGATGCCCCTTCGGTCTTCTCGCCAATATTTGACTTCTGCCCTGTGCATACATCTTTTCCCAGGCCAATTAGGCCCTTAAAATAAACCTCATCAGGGCCTGAAGTTGCTACATCAAAGATGCGCATCATTATCCCTTTGGGTGAATTAACCAATGCCTCCTCTGTTGAAAAATAGGTATTGTAAAATCTGCTCGCTGATGAGACAAGACGGCTTACTGCAAAACTTCTCGGATAGTCATCTGTTAAATTTGTTATCCTTATGCCTGCATTATATCTTGAAGCAACCTTAACCTGTGCTGAAAAATCAGCCCCCAATACTGGATTGCCATCTCCACCTGTTGCAATGTATATCTTATGGGATGGAAAGTAATTCCGTGCTGTTTTCAGCCAATAATCTGTCCATTCAGTCATAGAGGTTACATACCACTGCACAAAATCCATCCATTGCCGATGTTGTTTTTCATTAATCATATGGGCATTACTCTTAAGGCATTCTTTCTTTATCCAAATAAAATCTCTTATTTCAGGCGCTAACGGCTTTATCAAATATGATATAGCCTTATATACATATCTTGCAATGCCGAGCAAGAATGCATTCGCACCAGGTTTGGCTTTGAGAGGCGGCATTTTTATCTCGCTATAATCTTTAAAATCAGCACCCCATGCAGCATTCAGGTCTTTTAATGAGGTATACTGGCTGGCAATATGCTCCTGGAAACTTTTAACAACATACCTATCTCCGCACCACCATCCAGGATGTGTATGAAACCCTCCATAGAAACAACCCGTTGCAGGGTAAAGGGCCTCGCCCCAGTTGCCACTGATTCCCAGGATGATGCTCCCTAATGCATCGGACCTGCAATAATGTTCTGACACTAATCGTAGAAATCTGTCTATATATTTTGGCAGGTAAGGATTCCAGATAGACTGAATCTTACTTTCCTGCCCATGCTCCATACATCTTGCAAACACACTCTCTTCAGATGCCTGAAACCATTGCGGAGTTGCATAGTATGGACCAAGGATAAGGAAGGGAACCCACTTGAGGCCATGCCTTCCCAATTTCTCTACCAAAACATCGTATGTGTCAAAATTGACCATGCCAGGCTCTTTTTCGATCTCTGCCCAAAGGACATAGGACTGCAGAGCTGTTATTCCGATGGCCCTGCATTGTTCAAAAACCTTGTCTTCTAAGAGTTTTGGGTGAACCTGGCCTATATATTGCCACTGCTGAATAACTTCAGGTCTTTCCATAAAACTATTATATCTAACCTTTACTCATTAATGCCCTGTTGAATACCTTGAGCATGTCTTCACCAAATCTATCCCAGCTAAGATTTCCCTTTACCCATTTTGCACGCCATTCAGCCATTTCCTTATACTTATTGGGATTTTGGTAGACATCTAAAACAGCTCCAGCATAGTTACTCGTTACAATCCCAAGGTTTTCTTTTTTAACAATGTCCGATGCTGTCATTTCTTCAGAAACTACAATTGGTTTGCCTGCACACAGCGCCTCAAAAGGCGATAACCACCCGCCCTGTGATTTTATTGGATGCAGCACAACATCGCAGGCATGGAACAGGTCCCTTAGGTCTTCCTTATTTAAATGGCCAACAAATAATACATTTTCTTTTAAATTATTATCGCGCACATAGTTTTCTAAAGGTGCCCTATCTCTTTCTTCCCCCCAACCTACCAACAGCAGTTTTATATGTGGAATCTTATCCCTTAATTGCTGAGCTGTCTTGATGCTCTCAATCTGATTTTTAAAAGGGTTTAGCATGCTTACATGGACAACCACAAAATCATCAGACAGTCCGAATCTATCCCTGGCCTTTTCAGGTTCTCCCTGACCGAAGAACTCATAGTCGATGCCGTAATGAATAATATCGGGTGTTATACCGTATAACCGTTTAAATCTATCGGCATTGAACCTGTCGGCTACAACAACGCGTTTCATATAATTTTTTACGACAAATCTCTCAAAAGAAAATAACAGCCTGAAAAATAATCTTAATCGAAAAGATAGATCAGGGAGTTGGGTAATTAGATACAGCTCTGGTTCATTGCACATCCACACTACAGGCTTATTACTTGCAAATGCTGAAAACTCAGATGGATAATTGTGGACATTGATCAGATCAAAATCATTTATATATTTCTTTACACTTTTACATAAAAAAACTGGAAATTTTATACTCTCCATTAAGCCTTTAGAGGTTTCCCTTTTTTCAATTAATATATCTGTGCCCTTGAACTCCCTCTCTACTTCTGGAATTATTGAAGTAGTTAAAAGTGTATTTTCAACGCCTTTCTGGGAAAGGTAATTACAAAGTCTAACCAGCAAAAGCTCGGCGCCACCATATACATATATCCTTGGATAAACAATTAAGACCCGCATTGTTTATGATCCATTTGCTCATGGACATCCCATATCCCGTATTCTTTTATCCGATGCTGGGTTCTATATGCCCTACATCCTACACAGATCTTAGGGACAGGCGCACATGGGTCAACTATCATTCTGCGGAATCTGGAATAATATTCATTTCTCCAGATTTCTTTAAAATCTTTTTCAAATACATTGCCAAACGAATATTTACGGAGAAAGGGTCTTCTGTTTGACATTAGAACAGCACAGCATGGAAGGACATATCCAGGCATCATGATGTAGGGCTCCATCCATGCATTACAGCATTCGATGGGAGGGTTCCGTAATTCTTCAGCGTGTGAAAAAAGAAATTCAACGCCGCCTCTCCTTTTCAAAAGCCCATCAATAATATGCCTTGGAATCTCACTTACATAATGTGGGTATATCTCAGGGAAATACAGCAAACCTGTGAATTCAACATAGGATGACGAACCTCCCCATTCGGATGGTTTAGCGATAGAGTTCAGCAAATCCAGAAATAATGCCATCTCATGCATGTTTTCTTTCAAAATAACATAGCGGAATGACAGATGGGGAAATGGTGTCCATTTTCTTCGCTTATATTCGGTGATGGATTTTAAGTTATTAACGACATTCTCAAATTTACATCCTATCTTAATAGACTCATATGTCTGTTTTGTCGCTGCATCCATGGAAACATAAAGCCCATGAATATACGGGAATACCTTTTCTTCCAATGTTTCAATGGTAACATCACTCAAATGGTCAACTAACCATATGGAGGTTCTATGTTTTTCCCAAAGGTATTTAAGCATCAAGGTATAATCTTTGTTGAGAAAAGAAGAGCCCTCTCCTGTGAGATTTGCCCATCTAATAACAGGAAATTGACCTATAACATGTTTAAATTCTTCAATAGACATATGTCTTTTTATCTGTTCGCCTTCCGGCCAATAAATGTATTCGCAGATAAAACATCTCTTATTGCAAACTGTTGTAGTCTCCATCTCAAAAAATCGGGGTAATGGTACCCTGTCGGGATATTTTTGAATTAATCTGGATAGTCCCAAACGGTAAAACAGTGCCTGTGAACCTTCTCCTGTCGGGACTAATGTCTTGGTGTAAAAGAAATCAAAAAACTCTTTCATCTTAAAGTGCTTTAGCAGATAATAGAGGCTTCTAAAATCCCGCGCAAGCCTCTTAAAATAAATCTTTCTCATATAGGAAGAACCAAATATTTCGTTATTTAAATCAGATAATCCCGTAGTGGAATTCTCTATCTCTTTCTCTATTAATTGATTAAACATTCTTAAATCTTCCCATATAATTGGATATTGTCATTTAGTTGCTTTTATCAATCCCAAATATACATTTAGCACCTAAATAAATGTTCCTAAAGTGATAGGGCTTGAAATCTTCAAGGAACATCCAGATTTCTCTTCCCAAAACATTTAAAGGATCATGTTTTGCAAAGAGTCTTGTATTAATAAATGACAGCGTATGACCGTTAAGCCTATAGTTCCAGCCTTTTTTTACCATTGTCTTTATAAGATACTCATCCATCCTGGCGATATCTTCAGCGGTGACATTATCTTTTATTATTGTAGGGTTGCGTCTGTCATGGACATCATCCCACGATTTCATGTTTAAATAGCCACCATGCAATGCATCGAGATAGTATTGAGTTCCAGGATTAGGCGTTGCTATATGAAAATGACAATAAAATACGGGTAATTCTGAAGCCAGATCGATGGTTTCCTCCATCTCTTCAAGTGTTTCACCAGGACTGGCCATCATCCAGAAAGCGCCGGCCCTGATTTTCAATCTATAGCAATTGTTTACAAAATCAATGATGTTCTGGACAGTTGTTTTTTTATCCATTATTTCTTTCAATACCCTATTGTTGCCAGACTCTGCACCAATGGAAATCGCATCAAACCCTGATTCCTTCATTAACTTTAAAAGTTCATAGTCAAGTAGATTGGCCCTGCCGAGACAGCTCAATGATATATCTCGTTCTTTTTTTATTTTCTTCAATTCCTGACAGAATTCTATTATCCATTTCTTGTTTATACCTATATCATTGTCATAAAACGAGAAGTACCTAGCATTGAATTCCTGTTGAAGATATTTGATTTCATTTATAACGTTCCCGACAGAGCGTTGCCGCCATGGCCCTGCAATCTTTCTCATAGCAGGCTGACACATTTTGCATGTAAAAGGACAAGAACGGGCTGACATTAAGTGCCAGGTAGTAGGCATGGCCAGCAACCTTTCAATCAGCCTAGTTTGATATTTCCTGTCGGTAAAGAAAGTGCGGTCTGAATAAGGTATGGAGTCCAAGTCTTTTATAAATGCACGTAGTTCGTTCTTGACTATTTCATCTTTTTCATTTTTGTACCATATACCTTTTATGCCTTCTAAGGATTCCCCCCCCCTTAAACTGTCAGCAACTTCAACAATAGTCTCTTCACCTTCACCTATTACGATTATATCTACATTATTGTCGGTAATCGATTCTTCGGGCATTAAGGTTACATGAGGGCCTCCAAATACTATTTTTGCGTTATAATTTCTAGATTTTATGAATTTTGCAAGTCTAAAAGCCTCTGAAATAGTCATAAAAGTAACTGTAATACCAACAAGAACATCTTTCCCACTATAGTCGACAGTATAAGGATTATCTCCTTTATCAGGATCTATGTCATAAATATTTGCGTATCCGTGATTTTTTAAAACAGTAGCAAGTATCTGTAACCCTAAAGGGGGAGATTTGAAATTAGCACCCTTAGTTTTGGGTTGGATTAAAAATATTTTCATTCTGAACCTCATTCTATAGTAGTATTGTTAAAAGTTGAAAATCAAGTTACCTAAGCGTAAGGCTTACGGGTTTCAATAGAGTATTTCTCTTTAATCATTAAAGATGCCCTTGCTCCAATAGCAACCAATTTGGAGCTGAACCTACTTTTTAGACTTCGAATAACATTTGTCTATCAGACCTTGATTACGCTACAATAAGCGTACATCTTTCCTTCCATCAATATTAAGTTTGTCTTCTAAAGATTCCATAATTTTCTATACAGCGCATCCTGGATCAACCTTAAATCGTTCCTTGTTATCCCTTTTATAAAGTAAAGGAATATTGCATAAATGAATATCCCTCCAAACATTAGAAAAAATATATTTAAATTTACCAAAAATTTTAGAAATACGCCCATTATTGTAGCTGCAAATAGAGGTCTAACAATATAATTGTGAATAGGCACATTAACCACTTTATTAAACTGCCAGTAGTAAAAAGGGAACCCAAAAAGCTCTGATGAAACCGTGCTTATAGCAGATCCAACTATTCCTAACTCAGGGATTAAAATAAAGTTTAACAATATATTCACTATAGCCTGTGCACTAACTATTTTTAAGAATACGCCTTGTTTATTACATGCCCACATCCCTTTTGCATAAATCGTATTTAAATAGATCAAAGCTACAGCCCAGATCAAAATCTGAAAGGCAATTATTCCATTATTATATTTAGGGCCATAAAGTAGGTTCATTATAGGCTTGGATAGAATAGTTCCCCCAACTGCCAATGGTAAGGCAATAATTACCATGAGTTTAGCAGTATAAGATTGGAGTTTTTTAAGTGAATCTAAAGAGGTCTTATAGTATTTAGCGGTTATAGGAAAGATCGCATCAAAGTAAACAGCACCAACCATAATGAGTGGGAGGATGATTTTATAGGCAGCATTATAGTAACCAATTTCAGCATTGCTTCTCATAAAACCAAGCATTACTGTATCAATATTGTAGATTAGCTGTATCATAATGATAGAAATCCCTATGGGTAAGGCTTGCATGAAGACCTTCTTCCAAGAACTCACATTAAATCTAAATCTCGGCTTGCCAAATTTCTTTATAAAAATAGAAAATAAAAGCCCAGCAGCAATAAGATTCCCAATAACTTGGAAAGGGGGAATAAAAAGTAATTGGTTAGAGCTTTTTATAAAAGATACGATCAATCCGAGGTAAATTCCAATGGATAGGATGCGCCCTATTCCGATGTACTCCATCTTTTCAACACCCTGGAATGCCCAGTCAAGCAATAGAGCAGAAGGAATCAATCCTAACCCATAAAGGACAATCAGATACTTGATCTCAATGGGCTTGTTAAGAAAATAGGTCATCACGGCAAGAAGTCCGAAACTAAAAAAAGATAGGCATAGACGCATGGTTAATATATCTCCTGCATAATTAATGACTTTTCCTCTATCTCCTGCTATCTCACGTATGCCTAACAGAGGCAATCCAAAATCTGCAAGCAGCATAAAGTAGGCAATTATGGCAATGGCAAAGTTTATCTTGCCAAAGTCTCCTGGCCCTAAGACCCGTGCCAGATATACCATGACAACAAAACCTATTAGCTGGGAAACTATTCCTGAAAATAATAAAGAGGCGGTATTCTTTACAATCCGTTGTGCTGTATTCATAACAACATACTGCTCATCTGAAAAACCCTTCTGCCACAAGGATATCTTCTTTGGAGTTTATATTTGTATACCTGTCACAGACGATAAACGACCTGACTGTCTTACCGTCATCAATCGCACATTGTATGAGGTCTGGAAGTTCCTTCTCTTTCCTTTCATGATGTATGGGAGTAAATTCTATGTAGTTGAATATCTCGTTTTTAAACACACAATCGCCTGTCCCCATAAAGTTGTTTAAAGGATTCCTTGGTTTTTCAATAAGCCTGTAAATTACATTGCTGTTATCTTGGACGATGCTGTATGTCCTTTTGATGAGACTCCTATCCTCAACCTTTAGCACTCCGCAAAGTGCAAAAATGTCATTATTTCTAAATTCATTTATGAGTTCCTGATGTCTTGGATTTAACAGGATCTCATCCCCCAATAAAAGCATAAAATCATCCCCATTTATTATCTCCTGAGCGCATTCAATTGCATGCACCAGCCCTTTTTGTTCCTGTTGGACCACATATTTTATTTGTTTATTTTTATATTGTGTGCCATAAGTATTTATAATCTCCTCTGCCCTGAATCCAACTACAATGATTATCTCTTCAACATCTGCATTTGATGCACAATCGAGGCTATACTCAATAATAGGCCTGCCATTAACCTCTAACATACATTTATTCTTCTGCATGGAAAGCTCATCCAAACGCTTCCCCCTCCCACCTGCCAGGATTAAAGCCTTCATGGGATGCTATTTCTCCTCTTTAACAAAAGATTCTCTATTCTCATGTATCCAGTTAATCAGCCTTTCAATCCCTTCCCGCGGCATAATTTTAGGAGACCATCCGAGTTCTCTTACAGCCTTAGTTATATCACATATAAAATACCTCAAATCACCGTGCCTATCTGGAGCAAACCTAACCTCAGGGCTTTTCTTATTGATAGATTCTATAATATCTATGCATTCGAGCAGCGATATCGCAGTCTTAGAACCTCCGCCAATATTGTAGATTCCAGGTTTTCTTGTTTTATAAAATGCATCAAAGGCTTCGCACACATCAGTCGCATATATAATGTCCCTAACCTGCTTACCTGTCCCAAATATCGTAATTGGCCAACCCAGCACGCTGCGGATAGAGAAATTAGCTACCCATCCGTGGTCCTCCCCGCCGAACTGTCTTATCCCGTATATCCCTGTAAGCCGAAAACTTGCAGCCTCAATATTATAGGTGTCAATATATGTCCTGACATAGATATCACCTGCGGCCTTTGAGGCGTGCAGGGGAGTTAATGTGCCTTCCAATGTCGGATGATTTTCATCTATCCCTTCAGGCTCTCTGACATAGCGTTTATCTCCTTCTTTTAATGTCTCATTAATCTTATTACCGTAAACATGAACTGTTGCACAACTTGCAACTGGCACTTTAAGTCTCCGCGCCGTCTCTAACACATTGAATGTGCCTAAGACATTGGAAGTGATATCCAATTTTGGGTCTTCCCAGCTTATGGTCATTGCAGGCTGGGCTGCTGTATGGATTATGTAATCGCATCCCTGTGCATTATCAATCAACTCTTCAAAATTTCTAATATCGGCCTTGACCATCTTAACGCCAATACCTTTTAGATAATCCCAGTTATAACCCCTTGCTGCCTCTGTTGCAAAGCCTGTCCTCTCTAATTCATGCTTGGTCATATTGTCATAAGAGAAGACCTCATCACCTCTTTTTGCATAGAATTCACACACATGAGAACCCAAAAAACCGCAGCCACCTGTCACTAATACCTTTTTACCCATCGCCTTTATTCTCCCTTTTGATTTTTGCCCCTCATAGCCTCAAGAGTTTTATCATCTTGCAAATATAATCCTTATGTCTTTCTTATCCACCCCGTTACTGAGGAGTTCCATGTAAATGCTCTCCCGTTTAAGATATGATGTAACCACAATACAGTCATAGCTCATGTCATCAATAGCGCCTATCGGGCTTATGTAACTTCCAAAAAATTTCTTGCCAACCCTGTCTACATCCACCACTCCTGTCAGTTTCATATCTGTTTCCTGGAGGGTTATGTATGCTATCTCTGCGACCTCATCTGCACCGGCAAACACCAACTCTCTTACGCCATCAATGCTCAGTTCATTAAATAATTTCTTCAGATTCTCTCTTGCCTCGCGATAGATCCTCGTGTAGTCCTGAAGCAGATGACAGGTAAGGCGGCTCTTTTCAGCAAGGCCTTTTGGGGTCAGGAGATACGCATAACGTTTTGGCGGTATGGACTTTACCGTTATGTAGCCTTTTGATGCGAGATTCTTGATGTATGAATTAACAAGACCAAGGGCAAGACCGAGACGCTGGCTGAGATTCCTCTGCGTCAGGGATTCATTGTTGGAAAGCTCATCAAGTATTTGCAGGGATTTGTATTGGTCAATCTCTGACAATCTATTGTTGTTCATATATTGAACATACCATTGTTCTATTATACAAGTCAAGTATAAAGTCAAATATACTTTAAACGCCAAACTTCTTATAGAATATTATTTGAGGTCAGGACAATACAACGCCAATCTAAAGATCTCCAATAGCCTTTCTATACTCCTCAATGAGCTTTTCCTTTGTTATGCCGCAGTCAATGAAATCCCAGGGCAGGACCTCGTCAACAGGCCTCTGCCTTAAGGCATAAAAGGCAGGGTCTATCCCTGCATTAAGGCACACCTTCAGCCAATCCCCATTGTCTAACATATTCTCAAGTGCATAGGAGACCTGTCTGTCTCCCCTTGACAAAAACCCCTGCATATATGCCCACTTCGGCACATCGTGAAGCACCCTTACACCTCCGACATCCCTGAGTCCAGACTTTATCAGCTTCAGCCTATGCTTGAGGGTATCCACATCCTCCATCTTAACCCATTGAAACGGGGTAAACGGCTTTGGGACAAATGAGCTTATGCTCAGTGTGACCCTGCCTCTTTTTGAGGTACGCCGGATATTCTTTGCAAGTTCAACAATCTGGATGATATCATCCTCTGTCTCTGTTGGAAGGCCTATCATGAAATAGAGCCTCAAGTTTTCAATGCCTGCCTCAAGGACCGTCCTTGATGTCTCCAGTATATCCTCCTCTGTTATCCTCTTGTCTATTACATCCCTCAGCCTTTTTGAACCTGCCTCTGGTGCAATGGAAACGCTTCTTCTGCCTTTCAACAGGTGAACAAGGGCAACAGACCGTTTGGATGCCCTCAGGGATGTAATGGAAAAATCAACACCTGGGATGTTTAGAACCTCTGCAATATCTGAATAATCAGAAAGCGACGGCCCGACAAGCCCAACCCTGTCAGCAGAAGAAATGCTGTCTTTTATCTCTGCCTTCAGGGCCTCGATATCCTTTTTCCTTGAGGGTTTATAAACATAGCCTGTCACGCAGAACCTGCATTTCCACGGACATCCCCTCATTGCCTCTATAACCGCCATGTTGCTGAATTCTGTATTGGGCGTGTATATGCATGAGACAATCCTGTGCGAGCTTATATCCTTTATCCACCTCTTCTTTATAACCTGAGGCCCACCTTCTCTTGCAATCCTATCCCTTATGGTTTTATCTTCATTATAGATGACATCATAAAATTGAGGGACATAGATGCCTTCTATCCCTGTTATATCCTTAAGTATCTCCCTTCTGTTTCTACCATGCCTATAGCTTCCCAGGAACTCTTCTATAACCTCCTCTCCCTCGCCAATGAATACGGCATCAAAAAATTCCGCAATGGGCTCAGGATTAAAAAAGGCACAGATGCCGCCAAAGGCTATCATGGGAAAGGACTCATCCCTATCCTTGGCCCTGAATGGTATCCTGGCAAGCCTGAGGATCTTTAAGATATTCGGGTAGTCATTTTCAAATGATACGGAGAAGCACAGGATATGAAATCTCTTTACAGGCCTCTGGGACTCGATGGAGAATAACTCCGTATCTGTCCTCTGGTATTCCTCCATATCCTGCTCATCCGGAAGGAATGCCCTTTCGCACAGCACATCATCCCTCTTATTCAATATCCCGTAGATGGCCTGAAATCCAAGGTTTGACATGCCAACATGGTATGTATTCGGATAGATAAGGCAGATATTTATCCTCCCACCAGGGTCTTTGTATATGGTTCCCCTTTCGGCCCTTAGAATGGCCTTTGCCTTATCAATAAGTCTGCGGCTCATATATTATTGAAGGCTATCCCCTTGGATGAAATTCCTTTATGACCTTCTTCAGGGTTTCGGAGGATACCTTTGTATATATCTGTGTTGTTGATATATCGGCATGGCCGAGCATCTTCTGGACAGAGCGCAGGTCAGCCCCGCCTTCAAGCAGATGGGTTGCAAAGGAATGCCGCAGTGTATGCGGAGAGACCTCAATCCCTATCTTCCTGCCATAGCCCTTCATAGCCTGCCAGAACCTCTGCCTTGTCATCGGCCTTCCGCCCTGGGCAAGGAACAGATAAGGCGAAAACCTGCCTTTAATTATCTTCGGCCTTGCATCTGACAGATACCTATTAATCTTCTTAATGGCAATGTCATTGACAGGGACAACCCTCTGCTTTGAGCCCTTACCCGTGACCGTTAAAAAGCCTGCCTCGAAATTTATATCTCCTGTGTTTAACGATACAAGTTCGCTTACCCTAAGGCCTGAAGAATACAGGAGTTCAAGCATTGCAGCATTCCTTATCTCAACAGGCTTTTCCCCGGGCGCAGAAAGAATACCCTCCACTTCTGTCTTACTTATGGCCTTTGGAAGCCTCTGCCATCTCTGCAGGGTCTGCAGGTCTTCTGTCGGGTCTTCGTCTATTGCCTTTTCTATCTGAAGGAACCTGAAAAGACCCCTTATAGATGCAAGGCATCGTGCTATAGAGGGACTGCTGTAATTGGATTCCCTTAGAAACCCTATGAAGCCCACGATGTCAGAGCGTTTCAGATTCAGGATGTCCTTGCTATCTTCTGTTATAAATTTAGTGAATTTCCCGATGTCTCTTTTATATGCCTCCAGTGTGTTTTTTGACAGGCCCTTTTCCACAATAAGGTAATCCAGGAATCTCTCTATATGACTCATAAGATAATTTAGCACATACCTCTTACTTCTTGCTTAACTGTGAAACTATATCTATATTTAGGGCAAATTGATAATCTATGCCACATTATATTGTATAGTTAAATTTTTTTTCGATTTCCTCTTGACAAGTCCTTTTTCCTCTAATATACTGTGGTAAAAAGTGGAAGAAAGTGGAGGGAAGCTTGTCTGGTTTTTCAGGAAAATACTATTACACCTTAGACCCCAAGGGAAGAATCATAATCCCTGCCCCTTTCAGAGAGATTATTTCCTCTAATTATAGCCCAATCCTTGTCTTTGTCAATGATGCCTTTGACAACTGTCTGAATGCCTTCCCTGCCGAGGAATGGAACAGACACATTGAAAAGGTAAGGGCCCTCCCACGGAGCAAAGAGGCTGTGAGTTATTACATGAAGAGGGTTGTTGGTTCTGCTACAGAGTGCGAGATGGATAAACAGGGCAGGGTCTTAATTCCGTCCTCTCTCAGAGAGGATACAGGCCTTAACAGTGAGGTCGTAATCGTGGGTCAGATAGACAGGATAAGTATCTGGGACAAAAAGGAATGGTCATCTGTGACAGACCCATCAAAGATAGACAGGAAGGGCTACATGGATGACCTATCAGGCCTTGGTGTTTAGTGGCAGCAATAACCCATGTCCCAGTTCTTTTAAACGAGGTTATCGAAGGTCTTGACCCTAAAAGGGGAGGCATCTATGTGGATGGGACAGTTGGTCTTGGAGGACATGCTGAGGCTGTCCTCAGCAGGATTTTACCTGGAGGGATTTTGATCGGCATAGATAAGGATGGGGAGGCGCTTTCCATAGCAAGGGATAGATTAGGCGGATATGGGAAGGCCGCATATCTGATAAAAGGGGATTTTTACAGGATGGCTGAGATTGTAAGGAATACGGGCTTTGCAGAGGTTGACGGCATACTCCTTGACCTCGGTGTGTCCTCCCTGCAACTGTTTTCAGAAGACAGGGGTTTCAGCTTTAGAAGCAGTGCACCCCTTGATATGAGGATGGACAAGGCACAGGATTTAACAGCATGGGATGTGGTGAATAAATATCCTGAAGGGAGGCTTGAGGAGATTATAAGGGCATATGGAGAGGAGAGATATGCACGGAGGATAGTTAGGGCTGTTGTTAGAAACAGGCCCATTGATACCTGTTTACAGCTTTCTGCACTTATTGATGGGCTGGGGATAAGGTCAGGGAGGATTCATCCTGCCACAAGGACATTCCAGGCACTGAGGATCGAGGTCAACATGGAACTTGATAATCTGTCATCCTGCATGTCAGAGGGGGTTGGGATACTTAAAAAGGGTGGCAGGTTCTGCGTTATCTCCTACCACTCCCTTGAAGACAGGGTCGTAAAAAATTCCTTCAGGGACACGGCAAAACAGGGGATCATGAAGTTGATAACAAAAAAACCCTTAAGGCCAACCCGAGAAGAGCTTGGTATAAATCCTTCATCAAGAAGCGCCAGGCTCAGGGTTGCAGAAAGGATGTGATACTATGAGGAGGAAAAAGAGGGGACTGCTTTCCTACATTATTATACCTTTGTATTTTATCCTCATCCTTTTTGGTCTCTTCTCAGTCGTGTGGCTGCGTACAGAGATTGTCAATGCAGAGTATAGGCTGGGCAGGCTTGAAAATACAATGACCGATGTTTTAAAGCAAAGAAGGTCCCTTTTTGCTGAGAAGGCAGAACTGTGTTCTCCGAGCCGCCTTGAAAATGTTGCAACCCAAAAGCTCGGTCTGACCACCCCTGAAAGAGAAAAGGTCTTTGTCGTAAAGAGAAGCAGTGCACCGAGCACATATAAGGCAGGCTGGGATGTAAAAACGGATTCTCTGAGAAAGGAGTATTGATATAGAGGGATTCAGAAATCCATTGGAGGGCACTGTTTTGAACAGCTTGAACCGTTTAAACTGTCTGGATTGTATGGATGATGGATAAAAAAAGAGTCACCATACTGACAAGCATCATACTCTTCTGTTTTATAGCCGTGTTATTCAGGCTTGCGGATATAATGCTTGTTCGTCACAGAGAGCTTGCAAAAAGAAGCAGGACGCAGTATCTGATAGTCCAGGATATAAAACCCAAAAGAGGCACTGTATATGATAGAAAGGGTAGAGAACTGGCAGTCAATTTAGAGCTTGACTCTCTTTACGGCATCCCCTCAGAGGTGGAGGATGCAAAGGATACAGCCCTTAAACTATCCTCTTTAATCAAGGTGTCTGACAGCACGCTTGAGCATAGATTATCCAGGGGCGGCGATTTTGTCTGGATCAGCAGAAAGCTTGATCCAAAAATCACAAACAGGATAAAGGAAATGAACCTCCCTGGCCTTGAGTTTCTGCCCGAGACAAAAAGGGTATATCCAAAAGGCACACTTGCCGCGCATGTGCTCGGTTTCTGCGATATAGATAATAAGGGCATCGAGGGCATAGAACTGAAATACGATAATTACATCAAAGGCCGGAGCAGAAAACTCATGCTCGGCAGGGACGCCTTTGGAAAGAACCTCTCCACAGGCTCTATCCCGGAGATAAGCGGAGATAATATCGTTCTCACCATAGATGAAGACCTCCAATACATTGTTGATAAAGAGCTTGATAAGGCCATGCAGGAGACACATGCCAGGGCAGCAGTAGCTGTGATGATGAATCCAGAAACAGGAGAGATACTTGCCATGGCTGACAGACCTGCTTATGACCCAAACAACCCATCTGCCTTTTCTCCAGCAGACAGGAGAAACAGGGCTATCACAGATTGTTATGAACCAGGCTCGGTCTTTAAGGCAATACTTGTATCAGGGGTAATACAGGAGAATATATTTCCACTGTCGCAGACCTTTGATTGTTCAAAAGGAAGCATAGAGGTAGGAGGCAGGATTATACATGATGCAGAAAGACATGGGGTCTTAACACTTACCCAGGTTGTCCAGAAATCATCAAATGTCGGGGCAATACAGATAGGCATGAGGTTTGGCAAGGAGAGGTATTATAAATACATAAAGGCATTTGGCTTTGGCGAAAAAACAGGCATAGATCTGCCTGGCGAGGTCTCAGGCATGTTAAAAGAACCCAGCAGGTGGTCAGGGGTCTCGATTGGCTCTATATCAATAGGGCAGGAGATTGCGGTAACACCGCTACAGCTTCTGAGGGCATATTGTGCCATAGCCAATGGCGGATATCTATTAAAACCATATATTGTATCAGAGATAACAGACGCCGAAGGCAAGCCTGTTAAGGTCTTTGGCCCCCAGAGGATAAGACGCGTAATCTCAGAAAGGACATCGCGGATTGTCACAGATATCCTCACTACAGTTACAGAGGACGGTGGCACTGCGGCAAAGGCAGCCCTCGACGGCAACCCTGTAGCAGGCAAGACAGGCACAGCCCAGATGGTTGACCCAGAAACCAGGAGATATTCACACAGTAAATATGCAAGTTCATTCATTGGCTTTGTGCCGGCAGACAAACCGAGGATCGCCCTTATAGTTGTTATCTTTGAACCAAAAGGCGAGCATTATGGCGGTCATGTAGCAGGCCCTGTATTCAAGAGGATAGCTGAACAGAGTCTCACATATCTCAATATCCCTATAGAGAAGGACAATCACCTCCTGTTAGTAGAGCACGATGAAGATAGATGAGCTGATAAGAGATATAAGGGTTAAGAATATTTATGGAACAACAGAAGGGGATGTAAAGGGTATCGCCTATGATTCAAGGCTTATAAAGGAAGGTTATCTATTTGTTGCAATAAAGGGGGAACATACCGATGGACACAGGTATATAACTGATGCTATAAAAAAAGGGGCAAGCGTGATAATAGGCGAGGATGTCTCCTATTTCAGAAATGCTGCAACATTCATTGAGGTTGCAGATTCAAGGGAGGCGATTGCCATTGCATCGAGGAACTTTTATGGCAACCCCTCGGGTCGGATAAGCCTCATTGGTATTACAGGCACCAACGGCAAGACCACAACATCCTTCCTTATAAAAAACATCCTTGAGACATGGGGTAAGGCAGTTGGCCTTTTGGGGACTATTCATTATATAATAGGGCAGAAGAGTTTTGATGCGCCCCACACTACTCCAGAATCCCTGGACCTGCAGGCATATCTTAATGATATGGTTACTGAAGGAGCGGGTTATGCAGTGCTTGAGGTCTCCTCGCATGCATTATACCTCAAAAGGGTAGAAGGATGCAGGTTCGAAGTGGCAGTGTTCACAAACCTTACCCGTGACCACCTTGACTTCCATGGAACAATGGAGAGGTATTTTGGGGCAAAGAAGCTCTTATTTAACAGGTATCTAAAGGACAATGGGGTATCTGTCATAAATGTGGACGATCCATCAGGCAGGATACTTTCCGAGGGAATCAGGGGGAATGTTATTTCCTACGGCCTCAGCAGTAAGGATGCAATGGTAACAGCCACAGATATAGAAAAAAGCATGGACGGATTGAGATTCAAGGTCAAGACAGATATGAATGAATTTATGATTACATCTTCCCTTGTTGGGATGTTCAATGTCTATAATATCCTGTGCTCTGTTTCAGCAGCGATTGCCCTCGGTGTGGACAGCGAGACAATAAAAAAGGGGGTTGTGGATTTTAATCCCCCTCCTGGCAGATTTGAGAGGATTACACTTGGACAGGATTTTATGGTTGTTATTGACTATGCACACAGCGAGGATGCACTTGAGAGGCTTATAACAACCGCAAGGGAGCTTACAAAAAACAGGGTTATAACACTTTTTGGCTGCGGTGGCGACAGGGACAGGGGCAAAAGGCCGAGGATGGGACATACTGCGACTGACATCAGCGACTTTGTCATAATCACCTCTGATAACCCGAGGGGTGAGAATTCCCTCTCCATAATAAAAGAGATACAGGAAGGGATAACAAAGGAGAACTATTATATCATTCCAGACAGGACAGAGGCGATTCGGAAGGCTATTGAGATTGCCAATACAGGCGATATAGTCCTGATAGCAGGGAAAGGACACGAGGAATATCAGGAGATTGATGGTGTTAGATATCCATTCAAGGACAGATCAGTAGTAGAAGATGCCATTAAGGAGAGGCTTGGTGTTTAGCACAGGGGATATATTAAAGGCAACAAACGGCAGACTGCTCTGGGGAAAGGATATTACATTCTCAGGGGCATCTATAGATTCAAGGACAATAAGGGAGGGTGAGATATTCTTTGCCTTGAGAGGACAGAGATTCGATGGCCACGACTTCCTTGATTATGCACTTAAGGCTGGTTCAGGGGCAGTGGTAAACTTTCCGCCACCCGTGCCTCCAGAAGGCAAGGTGATAATCCATGTAAACAATACCCTTCAGGCGCTTCAGAGACTTGCAAGCTATCAGAGGGATAAGAGGGACATACCGGTTATCGGCATCACAGGAAGTAATGGAAAGACAACTACAAAGGAGCTTATAGCCTCTATCATGGGGATGAGCAAAAAAGTGCTCAAGAATGAAGGGAATCTAAACAACAATATAGGGCTTCCTCTGAGCCTGCTCAGGCTGCAGGATGAGGATGTTGTTGTCCTTGAGATGGGCATGAATACAAGGGGTGAGATAGCAGAGTTATGTAGGATTGCAAGACCGACATACGGCCTCATAACCAATATAGGTCCTGCACATCTTGAGAATTTAGGGGGCATGGATGAGGTTAGAAAGACAAAGCTTGAACTCCTGAATACTGTGGATACTGTTGTCGTTAATGCGGATGATACATTCCTGATGGAGGGCTCATCCGACTTCAAAGGGAGGGTGCTGACCTTTGGCATAGAAAGGGATGCTGATGTCAGGGCAAGCGACATCCTTCTTAATGGCGGAAACAGATTCAGGATCAACTTTAATGGCCCCTTTGCCAGGACCGAGATAGATGTCCACATGCCAATCCATGGCAGATTCAATATATCCAATGCCCTTGGAGCCTCTGCCATGGCCATGCTCATTGGCGCTACAGTAAAGGACATAAAGGACGGACTTGAGTCGTATACAGGCTTTCCAATGAGGCTTGAGGTAATAGATATGGATGGCATCAGACTTATAAATGATGCCTATAATGCAAATCCAGCCTCAATGGAGGCAGCACTAAGAGAGCTTGTAAGACAAAGGGACAGAGGCAAAGCCATAGCAATCCTTGGAGATATGCTTGAACTGGGAGAGTCATCCGAGATGCTCCACAGGCAGATAGGCAGATTGATGTCTGAGATTGGTGTGGATATATTTATCGCAGTCGGCCCTATGATGGCAATTGCAGCAAAGGAATTCTCTGGTGAATCCCATATTGCTACGGACATCGACAATGCCGGCAGCCTTGTTAAGGACATACCCTCAGAGGGAGATACTGTCCTTCTAAAGGGTTCAAGGGCGATGGGCATGGAGAGGCTGGTTTCTATGATTTCCAAAAAGCCGCAAGACCTCTCTGGTCATCCTGAAGGGGGCATTCATGCTCTATAGCATCCTTTATAATCTGCATGTGTATTTTTCACCATTTAATGTCTTCAGGTATATTACCTTCAGAACCGCTGTTGCAGTAATAACAGCCTCTATACTCAGCCTATTGTTTGCCCCATTTGTAATTGATAGACTGAAAAGACTGAGCCTTATCCAGCAGATAAGGGATGACGGGCCAAAGGCCCACTATGATAAGGCAGGGACCCCAACCATGGGTGGAATCCTTATACTTGGCTCCATCGTCCTTACATCTCTGCTATGGTCTGATTTGAAGAACAAGTATGTCTGGATAATGATTATGGCTACTATAGGTTTTGGCCTTATCGGATTCTTAGACGACTACTTAAAGATTAGACGGAGAAATTCAAAGGGCCTTAGGCCGTGCTATAAGTTTGCAGGCCAGATAGTGCTTGCATTAATCATAGGGGTTATCCTCTATTACGATGCTAACGACCCGTATCCATCCATACTGAGCATCCCTTTCTTCAAGAAGTGGCTTATAGACCTCGGCTGGTTTTATATCCCCTTTTCGATAATTGTGATAATAGGCTCCTCTAATGCCGTAAATCTTACCGACGGTATAGATGGTCTTGCCATAGGCCTTGTCGGCATAGCCGTTGCAGCAAATGGGGCACTTGTATATATTTCAGGCCATTCGGGATTTGCGCATTATCTGCAGGTTCTCTATCTCCCTGGCACAGGCGAGCTGACCGTGTTCTGCGGCGCAATGCTTGGCGCATCACTTGGTTTTCTCTGGTATAATGCCTATCCTGCAGAGCTCTTTATGGGCGATGTCGGTTCCCTTGGTCTTGGCGGCGCACTTGGCACACTTGCCGTGATAACGAAGCATGAGATAGTGCTTGCGGTCGTTGGCGGCATCTTTGTCTTGGAGGCCACATCTGTTATCCTGCAGGTTATCTCTTTCAAGCTCACCGGGAAGCGGATCTTCAAGATGGCACCGCTGCACCACCACTTTGAACTGAAGGGCTGGCCTGAACCAAAGGTAATAGTAAGGTTCTGGATTGTGGGCATAATGCTTGCGCTTTTAAGCCTTGCAACCTTAAAGCTGAGGTGAAAATGAAACAGTCATTAATTGTTAGTCGTCGGTTATCGGTTACAACAAAAAAACAGTTGTTTCTTATTATGGTCTTTTCCCTATTCACCGTTTACTGTCCGGTTTTCACTGCCTCAGCTCAGGACATTACTGCAAGGGGTGCAGTTGTGATGGAGGCATCTACAGGCAGGATACTATACGCCAAGAATCCAACCCTGAGGCTTGCGCCTGCGAGCACCACAAAGGTGATGACAGCTATCCTTGTTATAGAGAAGGCCAATCTGAATTCAAAAACAACCATAAGCTATAGGGCTGCCCATGTTGCGCCGCACAAGAAGAATCTAAAGGCAGGGGATAGCTTTACCATAGAAGACCTGCTTTATGCCGCACTTATGGAGTCTGCAAATGATGCTGCTGTTGCCCTTTCCGAGGCAGTGTCAGGGAGCGAAGAAGAGTTCGTTAAGGAGATGAACCTGAAGGCCATAGAGATAGGGGCATACAACACCCATTACATAAACGCAACCGGTCTGCCTGGGAAGGGGCAGTATATAACAGCCTATGACCTTGCAAAGATAATGCGATACGCAATGAAAAATCCCACCTTCAGGGAGATTATCTCTACAAGAGAGAAAGAGATAGTCTCCAGTAGCGGTTGTCATATAGCCCTGAAGAATATAGACAAATTACTATGGAAGGACGATGAAGTGATCGGTGGCAAGACAGGTTTTACCTTCAAGGCAAGGCACTGTTTTGTCGGCAATGCCGGTAATGAAGGTAAAGAGGTTATTGTATCTCTCCTCGGCAGCTCAAGCAGGTCCAACCTCTGGCATGAATCTGAGGAACTAATAGATAGGGGTTACAGGGTAATCGCAATGCAGGAGGAACCAGAAGTATATATCAGCAGAGCAGGCGATGAGCATGAAGCTTATGGGGGGACTATTAAAAAGGTTTCTTATCACAAAGTGGCAAATCCCCACCACACATACCATAAAAAGATTAAGTCCATACATAAAAAAGTTTATAAAAAGAAGGTTATTGCCAAAGAGAGGGTCGGTAAAAAGAAGACTATAGTTAGGAGACATCGGTTGCCCAAGAGGTCGAGGTTAGCAAGGGTTAAGGATGATGGAAATAAAGGGTAAAAAGGTATTGGTCATGGGACTTGCAAGGAGCGGGCTTGGGGCATCAAATATCCTTGCCAAACTTGAGGCAGAGGTCACTGTAACAGACATAAAGCCCATTGAGGCTGTAGAAGGGTATGTGAAACGATTACTGCCCTCTGTAAGGCATGTCCTTGGCGGACATCCAGGAGAGTTATTCAGGGAAACGGATATGATTGTATTAAGCCCTGGCATATCACTTGACAATCCACATCTACAGGATGCGATTAAGCTTGGTATGCCCATAATCAGCGAGCTTGAGCTTGCCTATGGATTAACAGATGCCCCGTTTATCGCCATAACAGGCACCAATGGAAAATCTACCACAACAACCCTTGTGGCAGAGATGCTTAAGCTTGATGGCCGCAATATCATCCTTGGCGGCAATATAGGAAACGCATTAACAGAAGAGATATACATGGCAGTCAACACTCAAAAGACAATCGACTTTATTGTCGCTGAGGTGTCGAGTTTTCAGCTTGAGACAATAAAGGAATTTCGGCCAAAGATTGCAGCCATCTTAAACATAACACCTGACCATATGGATAGATACCACTATATGGATGCCTACATAAAGGCAAAGGAAAGGATATTTGAAAATCAGACCTCTGATGACTTTCTTGTGCTTAATGCCGATGACCCGGAGATAAATGAGGTAAGAAGTAAGAAGTTAGAAGTAAGAAGTGTAAAACCACAAATACTTTTCTTTAGCCGCTTTAAAGAAGTTAAGGGTGTATATTTTAAGAATGGAGTTGTCTATTGCAATATCCCTGACCTTTCATTTCCCGGTCATCTCCCACTTATAGATGCTGATGATATAAGGATTAAAGGCGTCCATAATCTCGAAAATGCTATGGCGGCATCCCTGATTGCCATTCTGTGCGGATGCCGCATCAAGGCAATCAGAGATACCCTTGTGGATTTCAAGGGTCTTGAACACCGGCTTGAATTTGTTGATGAGATGGACGGCGTGACTTACATAAATGATTCAAAGGGTACAAATATCGGGGCTGTGATGAAGTCCCTGGAAGGCTTTGAAAGCCCTATCATACTTCTTGCAGGCGGCAGGGACAAGGATGGTGATTTCTCCCTCCTCAGAGGGCTTGTGGAGAAAAAGGTAAAGACCCTGATCCTTTTTGGCGAGGCAAAGGATAAGATATCAAAGGCCATTGGAGATGCGACAGATACCATCATGGCGGATACCCTCAAGGATGCAGTTGAGATTGCAAGGAATCAGGCAGAAAGGGGCGATGTTGTATTGCTTTCGCCTGCATGTGCAAGCTTTGATATGTTCAGCGATTTTGAGGACAGGGGAAGAAAATTCAAGGAGATAGTGAGGGGACAGAGGGTTCGGAGTTGAAGAGGGCACAAGATTTTTTAAGGCACAAAGAGGAAGGCATGCCATACTATAATGAGCCGGTAATGCGTGAACCGCAGCAGCAGAGCCTTACCTACATGTATCCTCAGAGCGCTGACAGGGTAATTATAGTAGCAACCCTGTGCCTTATAGGGGTTGGCGTATTGATGGTCTATAGCTCTACAGCAATACTTTCCATGAAGAAGTATGGAACAAGCTTCCATTACCTGAAGAATCAAATCCTGACCGCTGCCCTTGGCATAGTAACAATGGTGACCTTCGCAAAGATTAATTACATGCGTATGAGAAGGTTTGCCATCCCGCTTCTATGCCTTTCATTTATCCTCCTTTTACTCGTGTTTGTCCCCCATATAGGCATATCCGCAGGAGGCGCAAGGAGATGGCTCAGACTATGGCCGTCAACCTTTCAGCCGTCCGAACTTGTAAAGATAGCAATGGTTATATTCCTCTCTGATTATATGGCTAAAAGACAGGAGGACATGAAAACACCTGTCAAAGGCCTTATCATCCCGATTGCTATAATGGGCATCTTCCAGATAGTCCTGCTGAAACAGCCTGACCTGGGCGCCATAATAAGTCTTGGGCTTCTTACCATTTCTCTGCTCTTCATAGGCGGAGTCAGGCTCAGCCATATTCTGGGGCTTTTGCTTTTATCAGTCCCAATCCTTTACAAATTGATGCTGTCTGTGCCTTACAGAAGGAGAAGGATAATGGCCTTCCTCGACCCGTGGCAGGACCCGCTCGGCAGCGGCTTTCAGCTTGTACAGTCCTTACTCGCACTGGGCAATGGCGGGCTTACAGGGGTCGGCCTTGGTCAGAGTAAGGAGAAGCTCTTTTTCCTTCCTGAACCCCATACTGATTTTATATCATCTCTTATAGGTGAAGAGTTAGGATTTATAGGGATCTCACTTGTCATTCTGCTGTTTATCATAATCTTCATAAGGGGTGTAAGGATTGCATCAAGATTGAAGGAGCCCTTTGGTGCCTATCTATGTTTTGGCCTCACACTTATGATAGGCATCCAGGGAGTAGTCAATTTCTCGGTTGTTTCCGGGCTTATGCCTACGAAAGGCCTGCCTCTTCCATTTGTAAGCTACGGCGGTTCTTCTCTTCTTATAAACATGATGGCCGTTGGTCTCTTGCTGAATCTCTCAAAGACAATCCCCCGTGAAGAATGGAAGCCAGAGGTCAACAAGAAAAGAAGGAGAAGGGTTACGAGAACAGACAGGGCTTCTCAGTTCTCCCTCCCGTTCGGCAACAACTCTCCTACATCGATATTTAGCAAAGGGGGACATGGGGGAACTTTATGAGGATAATGATAGCAGGCGGAGGCACAGGGGGACATATATTCCCTGGTATTGCTATAGCAGAGGAGTTTAAGCTCAGAGAACCAATGGCAGATGTATTGTTTGTCGGAACAGAAAAGGGGATAGAATCAAGGCTCGTGCCAAAAGAAGGTTATGCGATAAGGTTTATAAGGTCAGAGGGCATTGTTGGTGTCGGCTCAATCAAGGGCATCAAGGCAATGTTGAAGGTCCCTCTCTCTCTGAAGGACTCCCACAACATCCTTGAGAGGTTCAGGCCTGATATTGCTATCGGCGTTGGTGGATATTCCTCAGGGCCTCTTGTCTTAACTGCATTCCTTATGTCCATACCAACCCTGATACACGAACAAAACTCCGTGCCTGGGTTGACCAACAGGCTGCTGTCAAATGTTGCAAGGGGCATTGCTGTGACATATCTGGACAGCATGGAGTTCTTCCCAAAGGAAAAGACATTCCTTACAGGTAATCCAATAAGATCTGGTATTACCAGGGGAGACAGGCAAAGGGCATACAGGATGTTCGGGCTTCACAGTGGGCTCTTTACTGTTTTTGTGTTTGGAGGCAGCAGGGGTGCACACAGTATAAATATGGCTGTGCTTGAGGCATCGGGCTATTTAAGCGACTTAAGGGAAAAACTCCAGTTCCTCCATCAGACAGGTGAAAAGGACTACGAAGAGGTAAAAGACTTTTATCGCTCAAGGGATATAAAGGGGACCGTATTGCCTTTTATCTTTGAGATGCCTGAGGCATATGCTGTTTCTGATTTAGTCATATCAAGGGCAGGCGCATCAACACTTGCAGAGATTACTGCATGCGGGAAGGCATCCATATTGATACCATATCCATTTGCCGCAAGAAACCATCAGGAGATAAATGCAAAGAAACTATGGGACCTTGGGGCAGCACAGCTTATCCTCGACAGAGAGCTTAAAGGGAAAAACCTGTCAGAAATTATAAGGCATCTCTTTGAAAACCCGGATGCCGTCTCTGACATGGAGAAGGCAAGCAGATCCCTCGGCAGGCCGGATGCAGCACAGAGGATTGTTGATCTGGCAATGGGACTGATAAGGAATAAATAAATGGATGGCAGGCATGTTTAAACGTTATAAGGTAATACACTTTGTTGGCATAGGAGGTATAGGCATGAGCGGCATAGCAGAGGTTCTGAATAATCTCGGCTATGAGGTAACAGGCTCCGACTTAAAGGAATCAGATACGGTGGCAAGGTTGAGGTCTCTCGGCATAAAGGTGATGATTGGCCATAGACCTGAAAATATAGGCAATGCGCATGTGGTTGTAATCTCCTCTGCAGTTGACAGCGGCAATGCAGAGGTAAGTGCTGCAAAGGAAAGGCTTATCCCTGTTATCCCAAGGGCAGAGATGCTTGCAGAGCTTATGAGGCTTAAATACGGCATTGTTGTTGCAGGCGCACACGGTAAGACAACCACCACATCCCTTATTGCTGCTGTTACTGCCAGGGCAGGGCTTGACCCAACGGTTGTCATAGGCGGCAAACTAAAGGGGCTCGGCAGCAATGCAAAGCTCGGCCAGGGACAATACATGGTGGCTGAGGCTGATGAGAGCGACGGCTCTTTCCTGAAACTTACGCCGACCATCGCAGTTGTCACCAACATAGACAGAGAACACCTGGAGTACTTCAAGAGCCTTGGAGCCATTAAGGACGCCTTTGTCTCCTTTATCAACAAGATTCCATTTTATGGGCTTTCAGTCCTGTGTTACGACAATGAGCATGTGAGAGAACTTATCCCGCTTGTCCGTGGAAGATATATGACCTATGGCCTTACAGGGGGTTCAAAGCTCAGTGCAAGGAATATAAAGCCTCTATCTTCAGGAGGCATAGGCTCTGGTTTTGATGTCTTTTACGAGGGCAGTTATATGGGATATTTTGAGGTTCCGCTCCCAGGGTTCCACAGCGTTTCAAATAGCCTCGCTGCCATTGGCGTTGCCATTGAACTTGAGATCGATATGGCCGTCGTGAGAGAGGCGTTACAGTGTTTTGAGGGGATTCAGAGGCGGTTTGAGTTCAAGGGCGAGGCAAAAGGCATAAGGGTCTTTGATGACTACGGCCATCATCCCACAGAGATAAAGGCAACCCTCAAGGCAGCAAAGTCTGTCTTAAGGAGGGAAGGACAACGGCTGACTGTCCTGTTCCAGCCTCACCGCTACACAAGGACAAGAGACCTGTTTGATGACTTCCTGTCAGCATTCGATGATGCTGACAGGGTTATTCTGATGGACATATACCCTGCAGGTGAACGGCCTATTAATGGCATCAGCTCAAGCAATCTTTATAAAAAGATGAAAGAGACAGGCCAGGTAGATGTCGTTTATAAGAGTGACAGGGATGAGATAATTACAGGACTGTCAGATGAGCTAAAGCAGGGTGATGTCTTATTTACAATTGGCGCTGGTGATGTCTGGAAGATGGGCGAGGAGGTCTTAAGGAGGCTGAGTATTGACAATAGGAGACAACGCCATGGATGAAAGAACATGGGAGGAGATATTTACATCAGAATTCTTTGACGGAGAGGTAAGATTTAAAGAGTCTATGAGAGATTATACATCCTTAAGGATCGGCGGACCTGCAGATATCATAGCCATGCCAAAAGACCCGATGTCAATGAAGAATATCTTTATTGTGGCAAAGAAAAGGGACATACCTGTTTTCCCTATCGGCTCAGGGACAAACCTCCTTGTCATGGACGGCGGTATTGAGGGTATCGTCCTTTCCCTTAAGTTTTTTAAGCGAATTGATGTGTTAGAGGATGAAGGTGAAGTGGTTGAACTCTTTGTTGAGGCAGGCAGCCCTTTACAGGGCCTTGTATCATTTGCAAAAGAAAAGGGCTATGCAGGCATCGAGGCCCTTGCAGGCATACCTGGCAGCGTTGGCGGAGCGATATTCATGAATGCAGGTGCATTTGGTGTAGAGATGAAGGATGTCATAAAATCTGTGGCTGTAATGGATAAAAATGGCATGTTGAACAGGCTTGACAGGGATGAGATAGGCTTTTCCTACAGGCAGAGCAGCATACCGCAGGGCTCTGTCATCCTGAGCGCAAACATAATCCTCAAGAAGGCTGATAAGACATATGTGGAGGAAAAGACAAGGCAGTATATGGATAAAAAAAGGCAGAGCCAGCCCCTTAAAGAACACAGCGCAGGCTGTGCCTTTAAAAATCCCGCAGGCGATTCTGCAGGAAGGCTTATTGAGTTAGCAGGCTGTAAGGGTATGAGGGTTGGTGATGCAGAGGTCAGCCATATCCATGCAAATTTCATTGTTAATAAAGGCAATGCCACGGCAAAGGATTTTCTCAAACTAATGGAGATCGTGAGGTCAAGGGTAAAGGATGCATCTGGAGTTTTGCTTGAACCTGAGATAAGGATTGTAGGGAAAAATGATTAATCTGCTAACAGGACAACATATAGGTGTTCTTATGGGAGGCATATCCTCAGAGCGGGGTGTTTCACTCAGGAGCGGCAATGCCATATACGAGGCCCTGAAGAATAAGGGTTACGATGTTGTTCCAATAGATGCAGACAGGGATATAGCAGATGTCCTTAGAAAGGAAACGATTACCCTGGCCTTTCTTGCCCTTCATGGAGGCTTTGGAGAAAACGGTGCCATACAGGGGATGCTTGAGGTCATGGGTATACCATATACAGGCTCTGGTATCCTGGCCTCTACCCTTGCCATGGATAAGGCGGCATCAAAGAAGGTATTTATCTACCACGGCATTCCTGTGCCGCCTTTCAGGATTGTAACACATGAGAAATTCAGTGCAAAGATAGATGTAGATTTTTCTTTCCCTGTAGTTGTTAAGCCGTCTGCCGAGGGTTCAAGCATTGGTGTAACTATCGTCCATAACGCTGATGGCTTAAGGCATGCACTTGATTCTGTCTTTAGATACGGCAATAAGGCCGTTGTTGAGCATTATATAAATGGGAAAGAGGTCCATATAGGGATACTCGGCAACAGGGTTTTAGGAGGGGTTGAGGTCAGACCTTCCCTTGAATTCTACAGCTTTGAGGCAAAGTACACTGAGGGCATTACACAATACATAATACCTCCTGAGATAGATGACAACACATATCAGAAGGCAAAGGATATTGCCCTTGCTGCCCACAATGCCCTTGGATGTTCTGGCGCAACAAGGGTTGACCTGATAATAGATGCCATCGGAAACCCATTTGTCCTTGAGATAAATACACTTCCAGGTATGACCACAACGAGTCTTCTGCCAAAGATAGCCAGAAGCGCAGGTTTAGGTTTTGATGACCTTGTAGAGGAGATATTGAGGCTTGCACTGGAGAGAAGATGAAGCCAATGAATGATAGGACATTAAAAAAACGCTCTGCCTACTGGCGGGGTGAAAGGAAGTGGATCTTCCTTAGACGCATCCTTTTTGTCGCTGTTATTTTAATCGGGATAGCCGCACTCATCGGCTCATACTCAGTTCTCAGGGGGGTTTTTCTTATAAAGGATATCTCTATCTCAGGGAATACGAGACTTGCTGCTGATGACCTCAAAAACATTATGGGGATAAAACAAGGTATATCATTGCTGGGGATCTCTCTTGGAGATCTGAGGAAAAGGCTCATGAGATCCCCCTGGATTAAGGACGCCTCCCTGAGAAAGGATTTTCCAACAAGGCTGCAGGTGATGATAAAAGAGGCTGTACCAGAGGCACTTCTTGACTACAACGGCAATCGCTTCATCATAGACAACAATGGCCGCATCCTCGATGAGTTGAAAGGGGAGAGGACACCATTCCTTCCTGTGCTTTCCAATATGGACCCTGTAAGGGATATTGACACGGTCAAAGAGGCATTAAGGCTTGTAGAGGCCTTAAAGAAAAAGGACATCCTCTCAAAAGAGAATCTTGTAGAAATAACAGCAACAGGCTCTAACGGCCTTACTATGAATATGGATGGAATAATTGTAAAAATGGGTATTGGCGGATATGATGAAAAGCTTTCGAGATGGGATGAGCTTAAAAAAGAGATTAAACGGCTTGGGATAAAGATCAACTATATAGACCTCAGGTTTTCAAATCGGGTGATAGTAAAACCTACAAAGGAAGTAATCGAGGGGAATCCAAACCCTCCCCGAACCTCCTTCGGTAAAGGGATGGCTAGATTTAAAGGTGCGCAATGAGGAGATCAAGACTCATAGTAGGCCTTGATGTTGGCACAACAAAGATATGCGCTATTGCCGGTGAAGTGAAGGACAGCAGGGTTGATGTGATTGGCGTTGGAAGCCACCCATCAAAGGGCCTGAGAAAGGGGATGGTCGTAAATATCGAGGCCACAGTAGATTCGATAAAGGCTGCTGTAAAAGAGGCAGAGCTTATGGCAGGTATTGAGATAAAGGCGGTGTATGTAGGCATTGCAGGTGGACACATAAAGGGCTTCCACAGTCATGGGGTAATTGCAGTTAAGGAAAGGGAGATAACAGAGAGCGACATAGAACGGGTCATTGACGCTGCAAAGGCAGTGGCTATCCCTCTTGACAGGGAGATACTTCATGTCATCCCAATGGGTTATATACTTGACGGTCAGGACGGAATAAGAAATCCCATAGGCATGACAGGGGTAAGACTTGAGACCAATGTCCATGTAGTGACAGGCGCAGTTACATCTGTACAGAACCTCATAAAGTGCTGCCACATGGCAGGCCTTGAGGTGATTGATATTGTGCTTGAGCCCCTTGCCTCTGGGGAGGCAACCCTGACTCAGGATGAAAAGGACCTCGGTGTCGGCATTATAGACATCGGTGGTGGCACAACAGATATAGCCCTTTTCCACGATGGAAGCATATGTCACACAGCAGTTCTCGGCATAGGCGGGAATCATTTCACAAACGATATTGCTGTTGGTTTGAGAACACCGCTACCCGATGCAGAAAAGATAAAGAAGAGATATGGATGCACGATGCTTACAATGATAAACGATGGTGAAGAAATAGATGTGCATGGCATTGGTGGAAGGCCGTCCAAAACACTGCCAAGAAAATATCTCGTTGAGATAATCCAGCCAAGGGCAGAAGAGCTATTTACTCTTATATCAACCGATATTAAACATGCAGTATGTTCTGAGCTTATTGCCTCAGGAATAGTGCTTACAGGCGGCGCTACACTCATGGAGGGCATGAGGGAAATGGCAGAGGATACCCTTGAGCTTCCAACAAGGATAGGCATGCCAACAAACATAGGAGGCCTTACAGATATTGTGAGCAGCCCCATCTTTTCTACGGGTGTAGGCCTTGTGCTTTACGGCGCAAGGTTTGAAGGGATAGGCAGAGGTTTCCAGGAGGATAACCTATTTACAGGCATACTGGGCAAGATGAAGGAATGGGTTAGTGGAATCTTTAAATAATTCATATAATGAAAGGAGGATGTAGAATGTTTGAGATTGAGGAGTCAAAGGGTCTTACAGCAAGGATTAAGGTTATTGGCATTGGAGGTGCAGGAGGCAATGCAGTAAACAACATGATAACCGCAGGTCTGCAGGGTATAGAATTCATTGTTGCCAATACAGACCTCCAGGACCTTGAACTCTCGCTCGCACCCCAGAGGGTTCAGATAGGAGCGAATCTCACAAGGGGACTTGGCGCAGGAGCCAACCCTGAGATAGGCAAACAGGCAGCCATGGAGGATCGCGATACCCTTTCAGCGGCTATGAACGGTGCTGACATGGTGTTCATAACAGCAGGTATGGGTGGAGGCACAGGCACAGGCGCAGCCCCTGTTGTTGCCTCCATTGCAAGAGAGCTGGGGCTGCTTACCGTTGCCATTGTCACAAGGCCTTTCATATTTGAAGGCAGAAAAAGAGGGAAGAATGCAGAGGAGGGTATAAAAGAATTAAAAAACTATGTTGATACGGTGATTACCATACAGAACCAGAGACTCCTCACAATGGTTGACAGGAATACGCCGATGAGGGAGGCATTTGTTGTAGCGGATGATGTCCTTAGGCAGGCTGTGCAGGGCATATCAGATGTGATATTAACCCCTGGTCTTGTCAATGTGGACTTTGCAGATGTAAAGACTGTGATGGCATGTATGGGAAAGGCAGTAATGGGTACAGGTATATCCAAGGGAGACAACAGGGCAGTTGAGGCCGCAAAAAAAGCCATCTCAAGCCCACTTCTTGAGGATGCAACCATCGAAGGCGCAAGGGGCGTCCTTATAAACATCACAGGCAGCCAATCCCTTTCCCTCTATGAGGTAAATGAAGCATCAAGCCTTATCCAGGAAACAGCGCATGAGGATGCCACTATAATCTTTGGTGCTGTTATAAATCCTGCGCTCAGGGACGAGGTCATGGTCACTGTTATAGCCACAGGCTTTGATGAGCCAAAGGAAAGGATAGAGCTTCCAAGCTATAAGAAGTGGAAACCTATGGATGAGCCCATAACCCTGAGGGGCTCAGAAAGGATACTCTCAAAGGAACTTATAAGAGATGCTATAGAGTTTGTCCCAGAGGATGACCCGCTTGATATCCCCACCTTCCTCAGGAAGTCCCCATCAAAGGAACCGCAGAAGGTCTTATGACCCCCCCACTCCAAGGGGTGTCCTTAGAAAGGACACCCCTTATTTTTTTCGGATATATCGGATATAATGGATATTTACAAATTCCTCCTATTATGCTAAGTTTTTAAAGATGCACATCAGCGAAGAACATCAGACCAGGCAACAGATAATCGTCCTTTTAAGGAAAAACGGGGTCATGTCTATCGAAGGCATGAGCAAAAGCCTTGGCATAACGCCTATGGGAGTAAGACAGCATCTCATCGCCCTTGAAAAGAAGGGCATTGTTACATATGAAACAAGGCGGCAGAGCATTGGCAGACCAGGCTTCCTGTATCAGCTTACAAAGGAAGCAGATGACCTTTTTCCAAAGGCATACTATAAATTTGTAAATGGGCTTCTCAAAGACATAGAAACACATTATGGCAAACAGAAGATAAAAAAACTCTTTCAATGGAGGGCACAGCGGATATTATCCGACAGGGAAAATGCCCTTAAAGGGAAGCCTCTTAACTCAAGGATCAATGCCCTTATTGCGATGTTAAATGAAGAGGGTTATTTAGCAGAGTATAATGAGACAGCAGATGGCTTTGTAATAAAACAATACAACTGCCCAATATACAGGATTGCATCTGAATTCCCTATAGCATGCAAATACGAGATAGATATCTATAAAAAACTGCTTGGAATAAATATCACAAGGGTTAGCTGCATAAGTAGAGGGGCAACTGCCTGTGAATACCTTGTTCCCAAGGGCATGAACTAAGTATCCTTTTAAGCTACTGTTATAGCATCTTTCCTCTTCTTGTGAAGAATTCGCTCAAGGCAAGCCTTATGACCGCTCCCTTTGACCATCGTTTTCCTGTCTCCCTTTCAAAGTCCCTTGAGAGTTCCTTAAGGGCATCAATGACCTCCTCCTCAAGTAGGACTGTCAGCCTCTTTAATGGCTCCTCTGCCCTTTGTTTGGTTTTCCCCATCTTCTCACCACCTCTTTCCCCGATCTCTAAAGCCCTGCATCAGCAGCCCTTTTTATAAGCTCATCTATTGCCCTCTGCCCATCTTCACCAATATCTATGGAGTAGTTATTGACATAGAGGTCTATATGCTGCCCAATGACATCATCCGATAGCTCCTGGGACTGTTCCTTTATGTATCCCATCGGCTCTTCCCTGTGGCTCAGGGCATATTCAACACTTTTTCTGATAAGGCCGCCGATCTCCCTTATCTTATTATCTCCGAGTGAGAGCTTTGCAAGGACACAGCCCAATGGGATAGGAAGGCCTGTCTCGTTTTCCCACCATTTGCCAAGGTCTATGACCTTTTTGAGGCCATACAGGGGATAGGTAAACCTGCCTTCATGGATGATCAGGCCTGCATCCACATCTCCATTTTTCACAGCCCCCATTATCTTATGGAAGGGCATAACAGCAATATTTTCCTTGAAAGATGGATTATAGAGCTTCAGAAGCAGGAAGGCCGTTGTGAGCCTTCCGGGAATAGCAATCTTTTTACCGATTAAATCCTTCATCTCATAGCTATCCGTTGCAACTATCAAAGGACCGCATCCCCTTCCAAGAGCGCCTCCAGAGCGGAGAAGGCAGTATCTGTCACGGAGAAACAGAAAGGCATGGTAAGAAACCTTTGTTATGTCGAGCTTGCCGCCAAGGGCCAGTTTATTTAAGCCCTCAACATCCTCAAGGATTTCCTTGAATCTAAGATCACCTGTATCTATCCTGCCGTGTGTAAGTGCGTAGAAGATGAATGTGTCGTTGGGGCATGGCGAATAGCCGATTGAAAGGGGATTCATCATTAATGTCACCTTCTTACTGTTAGAGCTTCTTTGTCTTCCATCTCTCGTAGTGTCCTGTTGCATGTCGGACACTCTTCCTCAAGACTACCATCTTCCCAGGAGATTATCTTCATAGAACTCCAGCATACAGGGCATAAGATCCAGGAAACCTCTCCAAGGCCTTTCTGAGGGTCAAACTTCAGTATAGAATCCTTCATCCAATATCCCTTTGTCGACCTGACCTATTTTACATCTATATTCTACCATAAAAACCAGCCAGCATATCCCCCTCCCATTAATCCCATCCCACCAACATTTTGCTACTTACTAAAATTTCTTAAACAATGCTATTATAAATGAGAAAATGGTGCCTAATAAGAAAATCCTTGTGGTCGATGATGAGGCAGACCTTGTTGAGCTTGTCTCATATAACCTTGAAAAAGAAGGCTTTGCTGTAGATTCAGCATTTAACGGAGAGGATGCCCTTGTAAAGGTGAAAAAGGGTAACTTTGACCTTCTGATACTTGATCTCATGTTACCAGAGATTCAGGGCATGGAATTGTGCAGACTCATTCGCAATGACCCTAAAACAGCAATGCTGCCAATCATAATGCTTACAGCAAAAGGAGAGGAGATGGACAGGGTTGTCGGCATTGAGATGGGCGCTGATGACTATGTGACAAAGCCGTTCAGCCCAAGAGAACTTGTTGCAAGGGTCAGGGCCGTCCTCAGGAGGTCCATGGGAAGACCCATCACTGAAAAGATACTAAGGATAAAAGGACTTGAGATAGATAGAGAGAGATATGCTGTTTCAGTAAATGGCAGGCCTATTAAACTGAGCGCTATAGAATTTAAACTCCTTCTTTATCTTGCTGAAAGAAGGGGTAAGGTCTTCGGTAGAGAACAGATCCTTGACGCTGTGTGGCATGACGAGGCATTTGTCGAGCCAAGGACTGTGGATGTGCATATAAGGAGATTACGATCTCAGATAGAGGAAGACCCTGCAAACCCTGACTATATAAAGACGCTTCGAGGAATCGGATATTACATGGATGAAGGAGCTTAGCCCGTTGTTTATCGTCATCGCCCTGATCCTATTGTTGGTTATCGCTATCCTTTATTTACGGATAAGAAGATTCAATCTTGCCATGGATAAAATAGTAACATTTGCCAATTCCTTTCTATCAGGAGATTTCAAAAGACTGTCCCTCCCAGAGGACATAAATGGCAGGGTCTCATCGGCATTAAATGCAATGGCCTCAGACATAACAAACAGGATCAGTGAGACAGCAGAGGAGCGAGGCAAGATAGATGCCGTTTTAAAGTGCATGACAGACGGCATCCTTATAACAGATACAAAGGCCAGGGTCATTCTCGCCAATCCAGCCATTAAAACACTCCTTAATATAAAAACAGACATAATTGGCGAATCTGTGATTGTGGCAACAAGGGTCACAGATATCCATAACATCGTGATGAAGGTTATTGAAACTGAGGATGTAGTCTCTGAGGAAATAGATATTCCACTTCCAAATGAACTCTGTCTTATGGCCACTGCTGTCCCCCTTCACTCTTATGAGGTGAAGGAAGGGATTTCGGGGGTAGTCCTGTCTCTCCACGATATTACAAGGCTCAAAAGGCTTGAGACGATAAGGAAGGATTTTATTGCAAATGTATCACACGAGCTAAAAACGCCCATAACTGCGATAAGGGGCTTTGCAGAAACACTTCTCATTGGCGCCCTTGAGGACAGAGAGAATGCCATGAAGTTCCTTAAAACAATAAAGTCGCATAGTGAAAGGCTCAACAGCCTTATAGATGACCTCCTGACCCTTTCAAAGATAGAACTGGAGGTGACAAGGATAGAGAAAAAGACTGTGGATATGAACGAGGTTATTGATGTGGTATTTACAACCCTTGCTGACAAGGCTGCATCCAAAGGGCTTTACCTGAGGAGATCAGTAATTCAAGAGCCTGCAATGATTTCTGCTGACAGGGACAAGCTCATACAGATACTCCTGAATCTTGTGGACAACGGCATAAAATTTACAGAGACAGGCGGTGTGACAGTTGTGATGGGGAAAAGGGATGATAAACTGATGCTATTTGTGGAGGATACAGGGGTCGGGATACCCAAAAACCACATTGAGAGGCTCGGTGAGAGATTCTACAGGGTTGACAGGGCACGGTCAAGGGAACTGGGAGGCACGGGGTTAGGGCTCGCTATTGTGAAACACCTCGTTAAGGCACACGGCTGGAATATGAGTATAGAGAGCATCCTGGGCAGCGGAACAACAGTAAAGATATTGATATTATAGCTCTATGATCTTAGTTCTAAGGACAAGGATTTCCATCGCTATGGACGCCATGTTTTACTAATTACTAAGGAGTTCAGAGGTATGGAGACATTCTTATAAAATCCCTCATTCTTAAAGCATGTCATCTTACCTATGTACCTCTTACTAATGCCTCGCCGAGTTTCATTGCATCTTATACTTGCTCAGCCTGTGCCTGAATGAACGGAAGGAGATGCGAAGAAGCCTTGCAGCCTCTGTTTTTACTCCACCTGCTTTTTCTAAGGCGTTTGCAAGATACCTCTTCTCTATATCTTCTATGATCCTGTCAATATCCACACCTTCCTGGGGTATGTCTGTAGGTATTGCCAGTATCCTCGGTATCTTTATCTCATCAGGTATGTCATCGATATCAATATTTTCGCTGTCGCTCATGACTACCATACGCTCTACGGTATTTTCAAGTTCTCTCACATTGCCCCACCACGGATAATCCATCAGTATATCCATCGCCCTTCCGGTAATAGTCTTGTTTGTATTGAGTTTCCTCAGGAAATGCTCAATAAGCAGCGGGATATCCTCCTTCCGCTCCCTGAGCGGAGGGATTGTAAGCGGTATAACATTGAGTCTGTAGAAAAGGTCTTCCCTGAAGGAACCATCGCTCACCGCCGTCTTGATATTCCTGTTTGTTGCCGAGATTATCCGTACATCTGTTTTTATATCCGAGATGCCCCCAACCCTCCTCATGACCCCGTCTTCTATAACCCTCAACAGTTTTGGCTGAAGCCCTTGCGGCATATCAGCTATCTCATCGAGGAATAATGTTCCACCACTTGCGAGCTCAAAAAGCCCTTGTTTGTTGGATACAGCACCTGTAAAGGAGCCCCGCATATGACCAAAAAGCTCTGATTCAAGCAGTCCTTCAGGGATCGCTGCACAGTTTATAGCCACAAAGGGCTTGTCTTTTCTGTCGCTAAGGTTGTGTATAGCCCTCGCAACAACTTCCTTCCCAGAACCGCTTTCGCCCATTATGAGTACTATAGCATTGCTTGCGGCAATCTTTGGTATGGCTGAAAAAATGTTCTGCATCTGGGGACTTTTGCCTATAATATTTTCGAGGGAATATCTCTTTTTAACCTCCCCCCTCAAGAGGGCTACCTCTTTCCTGAGTTTGTGCCTTTCTAAGGCATTCACGACAACTATCCGCATCTCATCCATCTTGAATGGTTTCTGTATGTAGTCAGAGGCGCCAAGCTTCATTGCCTCTATGGCAGATTCCATGGTTCCAAAGGCGGTTATAATTATCACCCCAGTATCAGGCGATATCTCCTTTGCTGCCTTGAGTATATCAATACCGCTTACCTTCGGCATCTTCAGGTCAGTTATAATAAGGTCATAGATCTCTTTCTTTATGGCATCAAGCCCTGATTTTCCACCATCAGCAACATCGACCTGGTAGCCCTCGGTTTCAAGAAAGATAGAGAGAAGCTCCCTCATGCTTCTCTCATCATCCACTACAAGTATCTTATCCTTGGGTCTTTCCATCTCTCTTCAAAAAAACCTTAAATGTTGTTCCTGCACCAGGCATGCTCTTGACCGAAATCCTTCCTCCATGCTCCTCGACAATCCTGTAGGCGATTGCAAGACCAAGGCCTGTGCCTTTTTCCTTTGTGGTAAAAAACGGTAGGAATATCTTACCAATATCCCCCTTAGGGATTCCTATGCCAGAGTCTTTGAATATGACCTCAGTCTCGCTGCCGTCAGATCGGGTAGAAACCATAAGCTCATCACCATCGGTCATTGCATCTATGGCATTAATCCCAAGATTCCAGAAGACCTGTCTAAGCTGCTCCTCATCGCCCTTTATACGGAGATCTCCATTGAAGTCATGCGTAATCTTAACAGATTCTCCTGCTGAATTTCTCAGAAGCGTGAGGGTCTCTTTCAGGATGCTATGCACATCAACCTCCCTGCTGTTTAACGGCCTCGGCCTTGCGTATATAAGGAAATCCGTTATTATATTATTGAGCCTGTCCATCTCCCTCAGGGCAATATCCATAAGCCTACGATTATGTTCATTATCGATACGGCCCTCTCTGAGCATCTCGATAGAACCCCTAAGGGATGCTATGGGATTTCTCAATTCGTGTGCAATCCAGGCTGAGAGCTCTCCAATAGTTGCCCATTTTTCTTTCTGCTTCATCTCTGCTTCTATATGCCTTAATTTTGTAAGGTCCTGGAATGTGCCTATCTTTCCAAGGAGATTGCCTCTTCCATCTTTAAAGGGACAAAGGGTCATGCCTATTATCCTCTCACCCCTGCTGGTCTCTATAATACCCTCTATCCTCCCCTCTACAGAGGCAGTGGCAAAGGGGAATACCTCATCTACCATCTTACCCTTTGTCTCATGATAGCCTATCCCTGTTATATCCTCTGCTGTTCTGTTAAAGGTAAGTATCCTTCCGTTAAGGTCGGTAGTGAAAAGCCCGCTCGGTATATTTTCTACGACCTCCTCACTGAATGCCTTGAGGTCCATAAGGCTGATGTCCATCTCCTTGAGCCTGGCCTCAACCTTTTTTTCCCTCTCTGAAAGATAACCGCTGAGGTATGCGGTAAGGTAGAAGGCAGATGTATTTACAAGAAGGTAATAGAAGTATTGTCCCTCCATTATTACACTGCCGGAAGATAGTATCCCAAAGACCTGCAGGTTTATAAGTATGCCGTAAAACAGAGTGCTCAAGGTGGCGGTTATATAGCCGCCACGCCTTCTCAGGATTATACTTGCAGAGATGATTGTCAGTAGAAAGGTAAAGGAAAAGATACTGCCGATTCCTCCTGTCATATATATAAGAATGGTCTCCGTAACAACATCTATTCCGTGCTGGAGATATGCAAAGGCCGTCACGGCCTTCACCCTGCTGAGAATCAGGGCATAGATTATTGTCAGCATATAGATGATGGCTACGAGGTAGGCGATAGAAACGGGGTATACGGATTTTTCTTCTCTTATCTGTAAGGCATACAGAGAGCCCAAAAGGAAGGTAACGAGGATAAACCTGAGGATTATAAGAAATTTAAGTTTTCTTCTTGTCTCCTCCATTCATTTGCCTACAAGGGCTCCAAACTTGAATATTGGTAGATACATGGCAACGACTATAAAGCCGATTGCCGTTCCGAGGAATATCATCAGCATAGGCTCCAACATGGCAGTAAGGTTGGCAACCGCCACATCAACCTCCTCGTCATAAAAATCTGCGATCTTGCTGAGCATTGCATCAAGGGCGCCTGTAGACTCGCCAACAGCGATCATCTGTGTAACCATGGACGGGAATACCTTTGCCTTCGTAAGGGGCTCCGCCAGGGTCTTACCCTCTGAAACTGCCTGCCTCACAGCATATACGGCATCCTCGATTACCTTGTTCCCTGCTGTCTTGGCTGTAATATCAAGTCCATCGAGGATCGGAACACCACTGCTTACCAATGTCCCGAGGGTCCTTGTAAATTTTGCCACAGCAACCTTTCTAATAAGAATGCCTGCTATAGGCAGTTTGAGAAATATGGCATCGGTAATCTTTCTGCCCTTTTTACTCCTGCGGAACTGGACAAGGAAAACAGCCAGTGCTATAAGGCCTATAAGTATAACGAGTCCTCCCTTGCCTGCAATAAAATGGCTTACGGCTATCACCAATCTCGTCGGTCCTGGAAGGACGCCGCCAAAGGATGAGAATATCTTTGCAAATGTTGGGATAACCCAGACCATAATAATGGTAAGAACTATGGCAGCAACCGATGTAACAATCGCTGGATATACCATGGCACTTTTTATCTTCCTCTTTAGGTTCATGGCCTTTTCTATATATTGGCCAAGACGGGCAAGGATTGTATCAAGGATGCCGCCTGTCTCACCGGCAGCCACCATGTTGACATAGAGCTCATTAAATGCCTTTGGATATTTTTTAAGGGCATCGGCATAGGTTGAACCGCCCTCTACATCGGTTTTAACATCGCCGATTATCTTTGCGAGCGCCTTGTTGTCTGTCTGTTTCGCAAGGATATCAAGTGCCTGTACAAGAGGCAGCCCTGCATCTATCATAGTGGCAAACTGCCTTGTGAATATGACAATATCCTTGTCCTTTATCTTAGCACCGAAGGATATGGCCATCTTCTTTTTCACCTTCTGGGTAACAATTGTAGGCGTAATATTCTGCCTTCTTAACATTGAGATGACTTCTTCTTTTGTATTGGCAGTCATCTCGCCTGATTGGATAATTCCCCTGACATTCTTCCCTGACCACTGAAATACCATTGCCATTATCCCCTCCTACTTGTTGCAGGAGCCTTCTGCATCATTGGCAGAAGCTCATCCGGTATAGGAGAACGACCCAAGGCGTCCTCGTAGGATATAAGCCCTTTACTATAAAGATCAAACAGGGACTGATTCATAGTCTGCATGCCATAGCGGGCCTGACCTGTCTGCATCATGGAATATATCTGATGAACCTTATCCTCTCTTATAAGGTTTCTTATGGCAGGGTTGGGCACAAGTATCTCTATTGCCAGGACCCTGCCCTGCCCGGTCTTCTTAGGGATAAGCTGCTGTGCCATAATTGCTTCAAGCACAAAGGAAAGCTGCACCCTGACCTGCTCCTGCTGGTTCGGTGGAAAGACATCTATTATCCTGTTTATTGACTGTATTGCAGAATTTGTATGAAGCGTGGCTAATGTAAGGTGCCCTGTCTCCGACACAGTCAATGCCGCCTCTATTGTCTCAATGTCTCTCATCTCGCCTATGAGCACAACATTGGGGTCCTGCCTTAAGATATATCTGAGTGCAGCCTTGAAAGAGGCTGTATCTGCATTTACCTCCCTTTGGTTGACAACACACTTTTTATGACCGTGAAGGTACTCTATGGGATCCTCAACGGTTATTATATGCTCCTGCCTTTCTGCGTTTATCCTGTCTATCATCGCAGCCAAGGTGGTGGACTTACCACAACCTGTCGGCCCGGTAACAAGGATGAGACCCCTCGGCTTTTTCACAAGCTCATTGACTATCTCAGGAAGTCCAAGCTCCTGGAAGGTCATTATGTGAAACGGGATCGTCCTGAATGCACCTGCCACTGCACCCCTCTGCATAAAGATATTTGCCCTGAAACGGCTGAGGCCTTTTAGCCCGAATGAAAGATCAAGCTCGTTGTTTTCCTCAAACTTGTGCTTCTGCGCATCTGTGAGGATGCTGTAGCAGAGCGACTTTGTGTCGGTAGGTGTAAGCTGCGGCTCGTTAAGGGGAACCAGCTTTCCGTCAATCCTCAATCTGGGCGGGCTCCCTGTTGTAATATGGAGGTCTGATGCCCCCTTTTCTATCATCGTCTTTAACAAGTCATAGAGTGTTGCCATTGTCCTCCTTAATCACCGAATGTTACCCTTAATACCTCTTCCACAGAGGTTACCTTTCCCTTTACCTTGTTCAATCCCGCACGCCTGAGGGTATTCATCCCCAACTTTGCCGCTGTCCTCTTAATCTCAAGCGGAGATGCACCCTCGAGGATTAATTCCCTTATCTCATCAGATATGGGCATGACCTCATAGAGTGCAACACGGCCCTTATATCCTGTATTGTTGCACTGGCTGCAACCCTTGCCTCTGTAACAGACAACTGTCTTTGCCTCATCCTCTGAAAAACCTACATCCACAAGCGTCTTTGCAGGAAGCTTCTCTACCTCTTTACAGCTCTGGCATATCTTTCTGGCAAGCCTCTGTGCAAGGATAATAATCACAGATGAGGAGACGAGGAACGGCTCAATACCCATATTCAGCAGCCTGCTTATTGTGCTCGGCGCATCGTTTGTATGAAGAGTGCTCAATACGAGATGTCCTGTAAGGGCTGCCTTGACAGCTATCTCAGCGGTCTCAAAATCCCTGATCTCACCTACCATTATGATATCAGGGTCCTGTCTTAAAAAAGACCTCAGTGCTGCGGCAAAGGTAAGCCCTATATCCTCCTTTACCTGAACCTGATTAATACCCATCAGATTATACTCTATAGGGTCCTCAACAGTTATTATATTGGCCTCTGTCTTGTTCAGTTGTGTGAGGGCAGAATAAAGGGTTGTTGTCTTACCGCTGCCAGTTGGTCCTGTCACAAGAACCATGCCATAGGGCTTTGAGATAGCCTCCATAAAATCCTTCAGCGCCTTTTCTTCAAAACCAAGTTTTGTAAGGTCAAGCTGAAGGTTTGACTTATCAAGTATCCTCAGGACAGCCTTTTCACCGAAAAGACACGGCAGGGTAGACACCCTGAAGTCTATCTCCTTCTTGCCCAGCCTCAGCTTTATCCTCCCATCCTGAGGCAGTCTCTTCTCTGCGATATCCAGCTTTGACATTATCTTTATCCTTGCAGCTATGGAATTCTTTATCTTTATAGGAAGGTTCATTATATTATGCATGACACCATCTATCCTGATCCTGACACGGAGCGATTTTTCGTAAGGCTCTATGTGTATATCGCTGGCACCTGATTTGATGGCATTGATAAGGACGCCATTAACGAGTTTTATTATTGGCGCCTCAACATCACGAATAACATCTACGTCCTCTGTTTCCTCTGCTACCTCAATTCCGTCCAGGGCACTTCCGACAATCTTATCAAAATCCATATCAACCGTGGATGTATCATCTATCTCTATCTCTGACTCAGATTCATCCTCTGAGAGGGTATAGTCCCTTGCCTGGATAACAGGGCTCTTTGCAGATACAAGTTCCCTGCTGTGTTTATAGTATGTATTTATTGCCTCCTGGATGCTTGACTCTGCCGCTATAACAGGTTCTACATTATAGCCTGTCATAAACTTTATATCGTCAATGGCAAAGACATTGGACGGATCTACCATACCTATTGTAATGGTTGCACCAACCCTTGCAACAGGCATTATCTGGTATTTCTGGGCTATATTAAGGGGTATCAGTTTTACAACCGCAGGGTCTATCTTGTATTCTGAAAGGTTTATTGCAGGGACACCATATTGCTTGCTTAAAAAGGTCACCAGTTTGTCCTCTGTTACAAACCCGAGCTTTACAAGGTTAGAGCCCAGACGGCCGCCTGATGTCCTTTGCATCTCAAGGGCATTTTTTAGCTGCTCCTCTGTAATGATGCTTGACAGCACAAGCATCTGTCCGAGTTTACCCGCCATAGGATAAATTTATCCTAATTTTCTATAAATGTCAACCACCTCTATAAATAAAAATGCCACATATTGCTGGTACTAACGCCATATCAAAAACTAACGGGAATGGGAGCAGTAGACAGGTCAAACCTGTTACAGGGGAAGATACGCCTCTGGATTTAGTTTGAGGGATGCTATGTGGTTATCAAGGAAATGATAATAACCTGCAGAGGCAACCATAGCGGCATTATCTGTGCATAGAAACGGACTTGGCAGGAATACCTCTATATCCCTATCTGCACCCATAATCCTATGCCTCAGGTGCCTGTTTGCAGAGACGCCGCCTGATAATACTATCCGACTCAGACCATTTGCCTTCGCCGCCTCAATAGTCTTTTTTACAAGGACATCTACCACAGCGGTCTGAAAGCCTGCTGCCACATCCTCAACTGGTACATCAGGATGTTCCCTCAGATATAGAAGCACAGCGGTCTTCAAACCACTGAAACTGAAATCATGGCTTCCGTGAAGATACGGCCTTGGGAAATTAATCGCCTCTGCATTACCTTTTTCAGCAAGCCTGTCTATTATCGGCCCGCCTGGATACCCAAGGCCAAGGAGCTTTGCTACCTTGTCATATGCCTCGCCTACAGCGTCGTCTCTCGTTCTTCCAAGCTCTTCATAGCTTCCAAAGGCCGCAACCTTATAAAGACTCGTATGGCCTCCTGATACAATAAGCGCAAGGAATGGAAACTTGGGCCGGGGCTCTTCAAGAAAGGATGAGAATATATGGGCCTCGAGGTGGTTTACAGCTACAATCGGAATACCGCTTGAATATGCCATTGCCTTTGCAAAGGAGATTCCTACAAGAAGGGAGCCTATGAGTCCAGGGCCGTGGCACACGGCTATTGCGGATATACCTTCAAGCCTCACCCCTGCCACGGTCAATGCCTCATCAACCACAGGCCATATCATCTCTGTATGCCTTCTCGATGCAAGCTCAGGCACTATGCCGCCGTATTTTTTGTGAATCTCGGCCTGATTTGAAACGATGTTGGAGAGGATCGTTGTCCCATCCTCAACAATAGAAGCAGATGTATCATCGCAGGAACTATCTATACCAAGGATAAGCATATAATCTAAATTAAAGGGATCAGGGAGACGATGTCAAGCCTCACATTTGCTTTAAGGCCATGTATATGCTACCCTTAAATAAACTATGGCAAAAAACTATCTCGGCAAATTAGATTTTTATGACCCGCTCTATAGCTTTCTCAGGGAAGAGGTATACAGTACTGTTAAAGAGCCGACTTTCCATGTCGACCACCTCTCTGCAAACCACCTCGTCTACAAATATACTGAGGAAAAGACAAGGATCGCTGTTATTGGCAAGTTCTACAGGTTAAGCGAACCAAGGAGAGAAAAGGTAGAGAGGATAATGGCCGAATACGACAATCTCCTTAAGATAAGAAGCTATGGTTTTATCCACTACCCAAATTATGTTGTAAAACCCATTGGCAGGGAGGAGCAGATAGGCCTTGCCCTGCTTGAGGAATACATACGCGGTAAGGACCTGGATTATTATCTAAGGAAGGCCATTTTTAATAATGACACTGATGCCCTGAAGGCAAAACTAAAGGACCTTGCATCCTTCCTTGCTGTATTCCACGAAAAGACCCATAACGACAGATCCGTAGACCTCGAACCTATCTCCGGGTATTTTGGAAGGATTATAAACAAGTTGAAATCACAGATGCTTCTGTCCCGCGAGGACTACAGTGATCTCCTCAGATTAATGAATAAATGGCTAAGCCTTCCATTCATGCAGGAGGCCAAAGAAGTGATAGTCCACGGGGATGCAACACCAACCAACTTTATCTTTACCCATGACAACGAGGTAGTTGCCATAGACCTTGAGAGGATGAGGATGTCAGACAGACTCTACGATATTGGTATGGTGTGCGGGGAGATAAAACATTCCTTTCTCTGGAGAAGAGGAGACCCTTATGCATCAGAGTCTTTCATCAGATATTTCCTTAAGAACTACTCCGACTATCTTGGTGATAAGGCATTCTACGAGATAACAAGGAGGAATCCATTTTATATGGCCCTGACAGAGTTAAGGATTGCAAGAAATAATTGGCTTGATTGGGATTATAGAAAACGCCTGATATGGGAGGCAAGGCAGTGCCTTTACTGGGGACTCAAGCTAAGATAAAGGCCATATTTTTTGACATATACGGCACACTCATTGACATAAAAACAGATGAGTATGACCCATTACTCTATAATACATTCAGCCAGTTCCTCTCATATATGGGAGTTTATATAGGGCATGAAGAGTTAAAGGATTTCTGGTTTGGGAAGATTGCTGAACTTCTAAAGAGAAACCCTGAGGAATACCCGGAGGTGGATGTGCTGGAGGTCTTCAGGGAATTGCTGTATGCCCACGGCATAAAAAGGCCGGGGAAGATGACTATTGAGTTCATTGCGAGGCTCTTCCGCTCTCTAAGCAGAAAGTCCTTTGGCACATCCGCCCATGCACATACTATACTTGAAAGCATCAGTGGAGACTATAGTCTGGGCATTATATCAGATGCACAAAGGCCATTTACATTGCCAGAGTTACGGATGTTGAACCTTGACAGGTTCTTCGATACTGTTGTTCTTTCATCCGATATTGGAGTAAAAAAACCAAATCCAAAGATATTCAAGAAGGCAATGGACAGCCTCGGTGTGAGCCCTGAGGAATCACTGTATATAGGCGATAACCCGGCAAAAGATCTCGTTGGTGCAAAGGGTATCGGGATGAAGATGCTGCTGTTCAGGTCAGAAGAAAAGCCATACAATGGATTTACTGCCGATGGCTATATAAACAGCCTGCTTGAGGTAGAGACATACCTGATGAGATAGGCAGTGGCCGCATGCGGCCACTGCCTATTAATGATTTACTCGACCTGGACCTTTATCTCTTTTGGTTTTACCTCTTCTATCTTTGGGAGCCTTATCTCAATGACACCGTTTTTAAATGTGGCCTTGGCCTTATCTGCATCTATACCTACTGGCAGTGCAATGGTGCGGAGGAAGCTCCCGTAGCTGCGTTCAGAGCAGTAGTAATCCTCCTCTTTTATCTCCTGCTCCTTTTTTGTCTCTCCCTTTATTGTCAGGGAATCCTTTGAGATTGTCAGCTCGACATTGTCCTTCTCAACCCCTGGGAGTTCTGCCTTAACAACTATCTCATCCTTCTTGTCATACATATCTATATTCGGCACAACAACACCTGGTTCTGTTGGCCTCAGCCACCAGCGTCTCCTCCTTGGAAACGGCTCGAATATATCCCCAAAGAACCTCTCCATGTCCTTTCTCATCTCTTCAAGCTCCTTCATTGGACTCCATTTTACAATTGACATCTTAAACACCTCCTCTTGTCCACAGGGTCAAAGACCCTTTTAAACATCCTTTCCTTTTTAAGAAACTACCTCTGCCAAAACCTCTTTCCTGAATACAAGTTTTTCTCCCTCAACTCCCACCTCCACTATATCCCCTTCCTTTATGCTCCCATCAAGTATCTTCATAGAAAGGGGATTCAGGATCTCCCGCTGCAAGAGCCGTTTAAGCGGCCTTGCGCCAAATGCAGGGTCATAACCTGTGTCAGCCAGATAATCCCTCGCTTCCTCAGTCAGTTTTATATCAATCCTCTTTCCCATAAGGTACTTCTTCATCCTCGCAAGCTGTATATCTACCACCTGTTTAAGGAGCTGCTTTGTAAGCTGATGGAATATGATAATCTCATCTACCCTGTTAAGAAACTCCGGCCTGAAGCTTCCCTTAAGAACATCCATCACCTTCCCCCTCATCCCTTCCTCATCCCTTATATCGTAGATATACTGGCTGCCGAGGTTTGATGTCATGATGACAACAGTGTTCCTGAAATCAACCGTTCTTCCATGACCGTCTGTCAGCCTTCCGTCATCGAGAAGCTGTAAGAGGAGATTAAAGACCTCTGTATGGGCCTTCTCTATCTCATCAAATAGCACGACAGAGTAAGGCCTTCTCCTCACCGCCTCTGTAAGCTGCCCGCCTTCTTCATATCCAACATATCCAGGGGGTGCGCCAATCAGCCTTGATACTGTGTGTCTCTCCATGTATTCAGACATGTCTATCCTCACCATTGCAGATTCATCGTCAAACAGAAACTCTGCGAGTGCCCTCGCAAGCTCGGTCTTTCCAACGCCTGTCGGCCCAAGGAATATAAAGGAGCCGATGGGCCTGTTCGGGTCCTGCACCCCTGCCCTTGCCCTTCTTACGGCATTTGAGACAGCCTCTATAGCCTCATCCTGGCCAACAACCCTCCTTCTTAATCTCTCTTCCATGTGGATGAGTTTTTGAACCTCTCCCTCAAGCATCCTGCTTACAGGTATACCTGTCCACTTTGATACAATCTCTGCCACATCCTCGTCATCAACCTCTTCCTTAAGCATCTTCCCATGTGCCTGAATCTCCTGGAGCCGACTGCTTTCTTCATCGAGATGTTTTTGTAATTCAATAAGCCTGCCATATCTAAGTTCTGCTGCCCTCCCAAGGTCGCCTTCCCTCTCTGCCTTTTCAGACTCTATCTTTGTGGACTCTATATCTGCCTTAAGCTGCCTTATCCTGCCGATAACCTCCTTTTCCATAAGCCACTGTGCCCTTAAGCCATCCCGTTTTTCATTGAGCTCTGCCATCTCCTTTTCTATCCTTGAAAGGCGTTCAATAGATGTCCTGTCCTTATCCTTTGTGACAGCCTGCCTTTCTATCTCAAGCTGCCTCAATTTTCTCTCTATCTCATCAAGCTCAGAGGGCATGGAATCTATCTCCATCCTCAGCCTTGATGCAGCCTCGTCAATAAGGTCAATGGCCTTGTCAGGAAGGAATCTGTCAGATATGTATCTATTGCTCAGGACTGCTGCTGCAACAAGGGCAGAGTCCTTTATCTTCACACCGTGGTGGACCTCATAACGTTCCTTAAGCCCCCTCAGGATGGATATGGTATCCTCCACATTCGGCTCCCTTACAATCACAGGCTGAAATCTCCTCTCAAGTGCAGGGTCTTTTTCTATGTGCCTTCTGTATTCATCTAGTGTGGTTGCACCAATGCACCTCAGCTCTCCCCTTGCAAGGGCAGGCTTTAGCATATTTGAGGCATCTATTGCGCCCTCTGCTGCACCGGCGCCAACAAGCGTATGAAGTTCGTCTATAAAGAGGATGACCTTGCCCTGCGCCTCTTCAATCTCTTTTAAAACTGCCTTGAGCCTCTCCTCAAACTCTCCCCTGTATTTGCTTCCAGCAACAAGTGCGCCCATATCAAGGGCAACCACCCTCTTGTCCTTAAGCCCTTCAGGCACATCCCCTGCAACAACCCTCTGGCTAAGACCCTCAGCAATGGCAGTCTTTCCAACCCCTGGTTCGCCTATGAGCACAGGGTTATTCTTTGTCCTCCTGGAGAGTACCTGTATCACCCTCCTTATCTCCTCATCCCTTCCTATTACAGGGTCGAGTTTCCCTTTTTTTGCAAGTGCAGTCAGGTCTCTTCCATAGCGTTCAAGCGCCTGGTATTTGTCCTCTGGGGTTGGATCTGTAACCCTCTGTCCACCCCTTATATCCCTGAGTGCTGAGAGGATGTTGTCCTTTGTGATTGCGTACTGTCTTAAAAGCCTTCCAGCATTTCCCTTATCATCTATTGCCCCAATAAGGATATGCTCTGTGCTTATATATTCATCCTTCAGGTGTTCTGCCTCAGATAATGCCCTGTCAAAGACATCCTTAAGCCTCTGTGTAATATATATCTGGAGGGCAGGCGTTGAACCTGTCACCTTTGGAAACCTCTCTATCTCATCCTCTATATCTTTTCTCAGGCTGTTATAATCAATGCCTATCCTCTTTAAAATCTGCACTACAGTTCCTTCATCATCAGAAAGGAGGGCATAGAGGAGATGTTCCACATCTACCTGCTGGTTGCCTTTTTTCTCTGCTAATGCCTGTGCCTCCTGAAACGCCTCCTGGCTTTTTATTGTAAGTTTATCAAACCTCATACTATTCCTCCTCAAAGAATCTTTTTAATCGGCGTTCAAATTCCCTTTTCAGGTGCCTGTCGAGATGCTGCATCATATCGTCCATCTCGTGCTCTAACATCTCTATCCTGTCCCTCATCCTCAGGATAATATCTACCCCTGCCCTGTTTACTCCAAGCTCCCTCGTTAATCTAAGGATAAGACCTATCCTTTCGATGTCCTCCTGCGAATAAAGCCTCGCCCTTTTCCCCCTTGAAGGACTTATAAGCCCTTCCCTCTCATAAAGTCTCAGGGTCTGCGGGTGGACCTGCAGCATCTCAGAGACAATACTTATCATAAAAAGCGGCTTTCTTTTATCTACCATTATCCCCTCCCCCTATAGACAAGTCCCTTGCGTGGATTCTCTATATATGCATCGCCTATCTCCCTTATAGCCTCTTTCTGCCTCTCAGCAAGCCTCTGCGGAGGCGGAGATACAATCTTTATAATCGCATACTGGTCTCCACGGCCACCGCCTTTTAAATGGGCGATACCCTTGGCCTTGAGCCTCAGTTTCTGGCCGCTGTTTGTCCCTGCTGGAAGGTTAACAGAGGCCATGCCATCTATAGTTGGTACCTCTATCTTTGCCCCAAGTACAGCCTCTGGCATCGTCACAGGGACATCTACAAATATATCATCCCCTTCTCGCCTGAATATATAATGCGGGATTACCTTGATCTCAATATACAGAGCACCTGATGGACCACCTGCCTCACCTGGTTCTCCAAAACCACTGAGCCGAACCCTTGAGCCATTGTCAACGCCTGCTGGAATCTTTACATTAATCGTTTCTCTTGTGCTAACCGTGCCTTTGCCGCCACAGGTCTTGCACGCCTTTGAGACCTTTCTGCCTGTGCCGCCACAATCAGGACATGTCTGGCTGAGGCTGAAAAACCCCCTGCTTGCCTTTAGTTTCCCTGTACCCTTGCATGCAGGGCATGTCTGAAAGGCCTCTGCACCTGTCCCACCACATGCCTTACAATTGACCTCCCTTGTTACTGTTACAGGCTTTGTTGCACCGAATGCGGCATCCTCCAGGCTGATCTCCATGGACATAACTGTATCGCCTCCACGAGAAGGCCCCATCCTGCCTGTCCTGAAGAGGTCGGAAAATACATTCTCAAAACCACCACCGAAATCAAAACCCGTGCCTGTAAAATCATAGGTTCTAAAGCCCTCAAAGCCAGGACCACCGGCCTCAAACGGGCTCTTGCCGAGTCTGTCATAGTCATCCCTCTTTTTGGGGTCGCCAAGGACCTCGTATGCCTCATTGACATCCTTAAACCTCTGCTCAGCCACCTTATCCCCGGGGTTAAGGTCAGGGTGGTATTTCCTTGCAAGACGGCGGTATGCCTTCTTTATCTCTTCCTGAGTCGCATCCTTCTTAACCCCAAGGGTTTCATAATAATCCTTTATTCCAGTAGGCATCGTTCCTCCATGTTTATATATTCATATAATACAAATTTAGTCTATCCTTGTCAAGTATCTTTATTTGACAGACCGCTTTTATTCCTCTTGCAAAACCCTTTAGTTTTATGTTATCTTTTTGACTCGAAAACACACGCCCGACAACTTTCTTCTGTTAGTGCCCACAGGGTCCAGAAGAAAAGGGCGGAGGAAATAACTAAGGAGGATCTTATGGTTGTAACAATGAAGGAGCTTCTCGAGTCAGGCGTCCATTTCGGACATCAGGTAAAAAGGTGGAACCCGAAGATGAAGAAGTATATCTTCGGCGACCGTAACGGCATCTACATCATCGACCTTCAAAAAACCCTGCGGATGCTTGAGGATGCCTGCAACTTTGTGAGGGGGGTGTCTGCAAAGGGTGAACCAATACTCCTCGTTGGGACAAAAAAACAGGCGCAGGACGCCATCCAGGAAGAGGCCCGGAGGGCAGGTGCCTTTTTTGTAAATCAGCGATGGCTCGGCGGTATGCTGACAAACTTTTCAACCATACGGAAGAGTATTGAAAGGTTAAAGTCCATTGAGAAGATGAAGGACGACGGAACCTATGAACTGCTCCCAAAGAAAGAGGTGGTAGGGCTTGAAAAAGAGCGGATGAAGCTTGAGAAAAACCTTGGCGGCATTAAGGATATGACGAAACTTCCTGGTGCCGTCTTCATAGTAGACTCTAAAAAGGAAAGGATAGCGGTTACAGAGGCAAGACGTCTGTCTATACCAATAGTCGGGATAGTTGATACAAATTGCGACCCTGATGAGATCGACTATATTATCCCCGGCAATGACGATGCCATAAGGGCCATAAAACTTATAACCTCAAAGATCGCAGATGCAGTTATCGAGGGCAAAGAGGATATCGAGAAGGCTGCGACTGAGGCTGCAGAAAAGCAGGCGATAGAAGAAAAGATTATGGAAGAGGAAAAGCAGGAGGTTGCTGAATAATGTCTGAAATGGAGAGCCTCAAGAGATTGAGGGAACAAACAGGGGCCGGACTCATGGACTGTAAGAAGGCCATTATAGAAAGTAATGGCGATTTTGATAAGGCATTTGAAGTATTAAGGAAGAAGGGACTTGCAACTGCCTCTAAGAAGGCAGGCAGGACAACCAGTGAGGGGATTATCAGCTCTTACATCCATATGGATAGGTTAGGCGTGCTTATAGAGGCAAACTGCGAAACAGATTTTGTCGCAAGGACAGATGACTTTAAGGGGTTTGTGAAGGATCTGGCAATGCAGGTAGCTGCTGCAAATCCATCATACATAAACAGGGATGATGTGCCGCAGGATGTCCTGGAAAAAGAAAGAGAGATATACAGGTCGCAGATCACAGGCAAACCAAAAGAGGTCATGGAAAAGATCGTCGAGGGTAAGCTTGAAAAGTTCTATATGGAAAATTGTCTTATGGAGCAGGTTTTTATAAAGGACATTGAGCAGAAAAAGAGGATAAAGGACTATGTTGCAGAGATGATAGCAAGATTCGGTGAGAACATAGTGATCAAAAGATTTGTGCGATACCAATTAGGAGAGGCATGTGTATAAATACAAGAGGGTCCTCCTTAAATTAAGCGGTGAGGCATTAATGGGGGACAAGGGTTATGGTATTGACCAGGATGTGGTAGATTTCATAGCAAGGGAAATAAAGGGACTCAAAGGCTCAGGGATAGAGATCGCAGTCGTTATTGGCGGCGGCAATATCTTCAGAGGCATTGAGGCAGGTGCCAGGGGAATGGCAAGGGCATCTGCAGATTACATGGGCATGCTCGCTACTGTGCTCAATGCGCTGGCCCTGCAGAACTCTCTGGAGAAACTCTCCATCCCGACAAGGGTTCAGTCAGCCATTGAGCTGAAGGAACTCGCTGAGCCATACATAAGAAGGAGGGCCATAAGGCACCTGGAAAAAGGCAGGGTCGTCATCTTTGCAGCAGGTACAGGGAATCCCTATTTCACAACAGATACTGCCGCTGCCCTCAGGGCAATGGAAATAGGTGCAGAGATCATACTCAAGGCCACAAAGGTTGACGGCGTATATTCAGAGGATCCTGTAAGACATCCCGGGGCAAAGAGATTCAGCGAGCTTACATATATGGATGTGCTTAAAAGAGGCCTCGGGGTCATGGACTCCACGGCTATTTCGCTGTGCATGGACAATGCACTGCCGATTGTTGTTTTTAACCTGAAGGGCAAAGGCAATATAAGAAAGATACTTGAAGGCAAAAAAATAGGAACCTTAGTCAAGGGAGATATAGGTGATAGAGGGGGTAAAAAAGAGATTAAACGATAGGATGTCAGGGGCCCTTGATGCGTTAAAAAAGGACCTCGCATCTATAAGAACTGGAAGGGCGTCGTTAGCCCTTCTTGACGGCATCATGGTAGACTACTATGGCACTATGACCCCATTGAACCAGGTTGCAACCCTTGGAATTCCGGAAAGCCGTATGATAACAATCCAGCCATGGGAACAAAGGCTCATCACAGAGATCGAAAAATCAATCCTTCGCTCTGACCTCGGCCTGACCCCTACAAACGACGGTAAGATAATAAGGATTATAATCCCTTCCCTGACCGAGGAGAGGAGGAGGCAGCTTGTTAAGGTCGTAAAGAAAAGGGCAGAAGAGGCACGGGTTGCCATAAGAAACATCCGGCGGGACATAAACGAGGAACTGAAGAAGATGGAAAAGGATAAGGTGCTCACCGAGGATGACTACAACAAGGCCCATACAGAGGTGCAGAAGATAACAGACGCTTTCATAGCAAAGATAGATGAGGTGCTCAGCCATAAAGAGAAAGAAATAATGGAGGTATGAGATGAACATCAACTATGTGTTGAAGGTAAAGGACGCAAAGGGAATAGATATTCAAAAGGCCCTTGAGCAGGCAGGCATAAAGGTAAAAAGTATACTTGAGGTCTATAAGGAAGAAGAAACGGCAGAGGGGGCATAATGAACACAAAAAGCAGGACTACCCTTAGAAAACATCTGATAGAAAAACGCGAGGCTATAGTAAAAGAGGCAAAGAGGGAGATAGAAAAGTTTATCCGCGGGGAGGACAAGGCCATTGTTGAAACTGCCCTTGACGACGGAGACTGGTCAGTTGTTGACCTTGCTGAAGATGTCAATCTTAAACGCCTGAGCAACCACAGAGAGACCCTTGTAAAGATAGACGAGGCCCTGAGGAAACTCGATGACGGGACCTACGGCATCTGTGAGGAATGCGGTCAGGAGATAAGCGAAAAGAGGTTAAAGGTTCTGCCATTTGCCATATACTGTAAGGACTGTCAGGAAAAGAAGGAAAAGATAGAGGAGGTAGAGAAACAGGAAGAGGTGGAATAGATATATACCTGCCCGTTGTCCCCATTATCGAGGTGGCATGATAAGATACTTGCTCATATTTTTATTCCTTTTAATCTATAGCCCTACGGTTCTTGCAGCAGATGTAATAGCACTTTCCCTGAGGGAGGCAGTAGGGTTAGCCCTGAAGAATAATCCTGACATAGTTGCTGCAAGATATGACCCTGAGATGAGAAAGGCTGATGTGGTTATTGAAAAGGCTGTCTTTGACCCTTTATTCAGCCTGAGCGCAAACCAGAGCCAGTCCGTAACAGGTGGACCTTCAATACTCTCCGGTGCTGAAAGGCTTGAACAGAGAACCACTGACCTTAATGCGACCTTTACACAGAAAATCACTACAGGGGCAACATATCAACTGCAGATAACAAACGAACGGCTTCAGACAAACTCCTCTTTTCAGCTATTAAACCCCTATTACACATCTGGCCTTGCCCTTACCGTTACACAACCCCTTTTAAAGAACGGCTGGAAAGAGGTGAATGCCTCTAAGATACTTATTGCCAGAAACAATGAGGATATGTCTCAACATCAATTGAGGGCGACGGTTATAAATACTATTGCTGGAGTTCAGAATGCCTACTGGTCAGTCGTCCTTGCAAGGGAACAGCTTGATGTTGCAAGGCTGTCTTTAAAACTTGCAGAAGACCTGCTTGAACAGAACAAGGCCAGGCTCGAGATTGGAGTCCTGGCTCCAATCGAGGTAATCGTGGCTGAGGCAGGTGTCGCATCCAGAAAGACAGATGTCATAGCAGCAGAGAAGGCTGTGGAAGATGCAGAGGACACATTAAAAAAGATTACAGGACTTACCACAGACTGGGGCATCCATATAAGGCCAACGGATAAACCATCTGTAGTCCCTGTTAAGTTTTCAGAACAAGACGAGATAAAGACAGCACTTGAAAATAGACCTGACTATATTCAGGCCAGGATAGATATGAAAAACAAGGAGATTACCAGAGACCTTGCAGGCAACCAGACCCTGCCTGACCTCTCCTTTGTTGGCAGCGTTGGACTTAACGGCCTTGATACAACCTATGGCTCTGACATTGCAAGGCTCAAGTCAGGAGAGTATTATTCATGGGCAGCAGGGTTGGCATTGACAATACCGATTGGAAACAGGACATCAAAAAGCAACCTCTTGAAGGCAAGGCTCGCTGAGGAAAAGGCAAAGGTAAATCTGAACAACCTCAAAGAACAGATAACCCTGGATGTAAGAACGGCAGTCAGGCAGGTAAATACTACCCTCAAGACTATTGATGCAGCAAGGACTGCAAGGCTGTTAGCTGAAAAACAGCTTGATGCTGAAAAGGACAGATTTGATGCGGGCATGGCAACAAGCCATGATATCCTCACCTATCAGGAAGAACTTGCCAGGGCCATAAATAATGAGAATAAGGCGATAATCGATTACAATAACGCCATCGCTAATCTGCAAAAGGTTACAGGCACTATCATTGAGAAAGAGGGGATTACATTACTTCCATCATATTATACTGAAAACAACAAAGGGAGATAGTTCTGATGACAAAGATATTTATCCATAGCTCTATACTATCCTCTCTGCTCCCATATACGGCCTTAATGCCGCAGGGATTACAACGGTTCCATCCTTCTGCTGGTAGTTTTCGAGGATTGCGACAACGGTGCGGCCGATGGCAAGGCCGGAACCGTTCAGTGTGTGGACGAGCTCTGTGCCTTTTTTGCCATCCCGCTTAAACCTTATGTTCGCCCTCCTTGCCTGAAAGTCCTCAAAATTTGAACACGAAGATATCTCACGGTATCTCTGCTGGCCTGGAAGCCATACCTCGAGGTCGTAGGTCTTTGCCGCTGAGAAACCGAGGTCGCCTGTGCAGAGGGCAATAACTCTATACGGTAAACCAAGCCTCTTGAGTATATCCTCAGCGTCCATCGTGAGTTTTTCCAGCTCATCATATGAATCCTCCGGTTTTACAAATTTCACAAGCTCTACCTTGTTAAACTGGTGCTGCCGTATAAGCCCCCGCGTGTCCTTTCCATAAGAGCCTGCCTCTCGCCTGAAGCATGGCGTATAAGCTGTATAGTATAGAGGCAGAGCCGCCTCCTCTAATATCTCATCCCTGTGGATGTTGGTGACAGGCACCTCTGCTGTAGGGATGAGATAAAACTCAGGGTCGGCTATCCTGAAAAGCTCTGCATCAAATTTTGGAAGCTGGCCTGTTCCTGTCATGCTCTCACGATTTACCAGTATAGGCGGGAATACTTCTGTATAACCCTTCGATGTATTTAAATCCAGCATGAAGTTCATCAAAGCCCTTTCAAGCCTTGCACCTGCACCCTTCATGAGTGCAAACCTTGCGCCTGCAATCTTCGATGCCCTTTCAAAGTCAATGATTCCGAGCATCTCTGCAATGTCCCAGTGATTAAGCGGAGAAAAATCAAATATGGGTGGGTCACCCCATCTTCTTATCTCTACATTTTCTGTCTCATCCCTTCCAACAGGTACGGTTTCATGGGGGATATTGGGTATGAGCAATAATGTATTTCTGACCTTTTCTTTATACTCATTTAAGGAAGCTTCTTGAACCTTTATTGTGTCTGAAAGGCTTTTTGCATCAGATAATAGTAATGATATATCTTGCCCCTGTTTCCTCATCACTCCAATCTTTTCAGAAATCTCATTCAATCTCATGTGGCCGTTTTCCACCGCTTCACTCATCTTTTTACGGTTTTCCTCGTTTTTCAGAAAATCATCGAACACAGAGATATCATAGTTCCTTTTTTCAAGGGCTTCGACTACTTTCCCAGGATTTTCTCTAACAAATCTTAAATCAAGCATACTGAGCCTCGTATCTGAATTTTACTGAAAAGTTTAACAGATTTCTTATCTAAAAATAAACAGGCGGGCTGCATAACCCTTACATAACCCTTACCTAACCCTTGAAATAACTTAGGTAAAAGCCTTATCATAAAAGTATGGCTTATTCCCTGAGGACCACCTTTAAGCGTAAATTCATAGCAGGTCTCTTTGTGTCCATCCCTGCTATAATCACACTCCTTGTGATAATGTGGTTTTTCCGGTTTGTTGATGGTCTGCTCGGGCCTTTCTATGACAGGCTCCTCGGCGAACATACAACCGGGCTTGGTTTTATATCTGCCATTATACTTATATTTCTTATAGGCATTATATCCACAAATGTCTTTGGCAAAAAGATACTCGAACTTGCTGACAGGCTCTTTCTCAGGATACCTGTGTTTAAAGGGATATATACAGCGGCAAAACAGCTCGTTGATGCATTCTCCCCTGAGAACAAGACTTCATTCAAGAGGTTTGTCATTGTCGAATACCCCAGAGCTGGCTGCTTTGCATTCGGTTTTCTTACAAAGGAGTGCTCCATACGCACTGATACAGAGGAAAATGAAAAATGTTACAGGGTTGTCTACATCCCAACAAACAACCTCTATCTTGGCGAGATAATACTCTTTAAGAAGGATGATGTCCTTTATACGGATCTGAGCATACAGGATGGGATAAAGATAATCCTATCAGGCGGCATTGCAACGCCGTCACACATGAAAGAGACAAGGCAATGAAGGTCACTGGTATTGTCCTTGCTGCCGGGGTTGGAAAGAGGATGAACTCAGCCTTTCCAAAGGTTCTGCATAAAATACTTGGAAGGCCGATGATAAGCTATCCTGTAGATGCACTCAAGGCAGTCCATCCTGAAAGGATCGTGATTGTTGCCGGCAAATGGATGGATGAGATAAAGAAGGCACTGAAGGATGACGCTATAACCTATGCCATACAGAAAAAACCCATGGGCACAGCAGATGCCCTTTTAAAGGCAAAAAGGTATCTCGGTGATCTCGATGGAACCATCCTCCTCTGCAATGCAGATACGCCTTTAATAACCCATTATACCTTGAAGAAATTTCTCAACCATCACAGGGTTAAGAGAAACACTCTTTCCTTTATATCCTTTAATACTGATTCGCCGTCTCAGTATGGAAGGGTTATAAGAGACGAAAGCGGCAGGGTATGCGGCATAGTAGAGGACAAGGACGCAACAAAAAGGCAGAAGGAGATAAATGAGGTAAACAGCGGTATATATGCCATGGAGGCAGAGGCATTAAGCTGTATCAAGAAGATACAGCCAAGCCTGGTATCAGGTGAATACTATCTGACAGACATGGTAGAAATCATCTATAGGGAAAATGGGAAGGTTGGAACATATCCTATAAAAGACAGCATCGAGGCCCAGGGGATAAATACAAGGGCTGACCTCTCAAGAGCGATTGACATGATGAGGGCAAGGATCATATCTAAATGGATGGATGAAGGCGTCACCTTCATAGATGCAGGAAGGGTATTTGTAGAGCCAGCGGTCTTGATTGGAAGAGACACGATAATCTATCCCAATGTATACTTAGAGGGTAATACTGCCATTGGACAGGGATGCACCATTTATCCAAATGTAAGGATTATAGACAGCAGCATCGGCGATGATGCTGTTATAAAAGACTCAACCCTCATAGAGGAAAGCAGGATCGAAGGTTCATCAAGTATTGGCCCATTCGCCCACATCAGGCCCAGAAGCATTATTGGAAGGGGAGCAAAGATAGGAAACTTTGTGGAGGTAAAGAAATCCACTATAGGCAGTGGCTCAAAGGCAATGCACCTGAGCTACCTTGGCGATGCCTCCATAGGGGATGGCGTAAATATAGGGGCAGGCGCTATTACATGTAATTATGACGGCAGGATGAAACATAAGACCGTTATTGAGGATATGGTCTTTATAGGGAGCGACTCACAGCTCGTTGCACCTGTCAGGGTTGGAAAGGGTGCATATATTGCTGCAGGTTCAACCATTACAAGGGATGTTCCAGCAGGATCGCTTGCCATAAGCAGGGCAGAACAGAGACATATAGAGAAATGGGCGCTCAGGAAAAAAACAGAACACAGAAAACAAAAAACAGAAAACAAAAAACAGAAAACAAAAAACAGATAATAAAATCGAAGCTCTGGGCTCTGTTATCTGTGCTCTGTGTTCTAAAACGGAAGGTTTTAATATGTGTGGAATAATCGGTTATATAGGCCGGAACAATGCAATACCCCTTCTCATTGAGGGATTGAAACGGCTTGAATACCGCGGCTATGACTCAGCAGGCATTGCCTTTGTTAAAGACGGAAAGATAGAGGTCAGGCGATGCACAGGAAAGATAAGGGATCTGGAGGCTGAGATACAGGGAGAGCTCATTAACACAAAAATCGGGATAGGCCATACCCGATGGGCAACACACGGCAGGCCGTCAGAGGAGAATGCCCACCCGCACAGGGCAGACGGTATCGTGGTCGTGCATAATGGAATAATAGAGAACTATCTACCGTTGAAGGAGCGGCTGAAAAGGGAAGGACATACATTCAGATCCGATACAGATACAGAGGTTATATGCCACCTTATCAATAGCTATACAAAGAAGGGGATGGAATTAGAAGAGGCTGTAAGGGCAGTATTGAAGGAGATACGCGGGGCATATGCCCTCGGTATACTGAGCGAGGATGAGCCTGACAAGGTTATTGCCGTCAGGAAGGACAGCCCTCTTGTGCTCGGCCTTGGCGATGGTGAATTCTTCCTCGCCTCGGATATACCAGCCTTTCTCAGCTCCACGAGGGATACGATTATTCTCGGCAATGCTGAGATGGCTGTCCTCACAGGGGATGGTATATTTCTTAAAGACTTTGATGGAAATCCAATAGAAAGGGCTGTTGAGACCATCTCATGGAACCCTGCTATGGCAGAAAGGGGCGGCTATAAACACTTCATGTTAAAGGAGATATACGAGCAACCAAGGGCAATAATGGATACATTAAGAGGAAGGTTCTCACTTGAATCAGGTGAGGTGAATATAGAGGAGTTCGGCATAGGAGAGGAAATACTGAGGAATACCGAAAAGGTCTTTATTGTTGCATGCGGCACATCCTGGCATGCTGCCCTGTGCGGCAAAAACATGATAGAGGGCATAGCAAGGCTTCAGGCAGAGGTGGACATCGCCTCTGAGTTCCGCTACAGGCAGCCCATAATCCGCGATAATACCCTGTTTATTGCAATAACCCAGTCAGGCGAGACAGCAGACACAATTGCTGCCCAGAGAGAGGCAAAGAGGCTTGGAGCAAAGGTCTTGAGCATATGCAATGTCGTTGGAAGCACATCCTCGAGGGAGGCAGATGGTGTATTCTATACGCATTCAGGTCTAGAGATAGGCGTTGCATCCACAAAGGCGTTTGTATCACAGCTCGTTGCCCTTTATCTTATTGCCATAGCCCTCGGCAGGTATAGGAATAATATTGATGCAGATATGGCCAGGAGCCTGCTTACAGATCTCATGGAGATACCTGAGAAGGTCGAATGGCTGCTTGAGATGGACAATACTTACACAAACATTGCAAGGGAGCTGTTTAAGGCCAGGGATTTTCTATACATAGGCAGGGGTATAAACTATCCCATTGCGCTTGAGGGCGCCTTAAAGCTGAAGGAGATCTCATACATCCATGCAGAAGGCTATCCGGCAGGAGAGATGAAACACGGCCCTATAGCCCTGATTGACGAGGAGATACCTGTTGTTGTTATAGCGCCAAGGGACAATGTATACGAAAAGATATTGTCTAATATTGAAGAGGTAAAGAGCAGGGGTGGAAGGGTTATAGCCCTTGCAAACACAGGGGATCCGATAAAGGATAGGACACCCTTTGCTATTTTTGTCCCGGAATCCAACCACTATTTGTCTCCGATCCTCTTTACCATACCGCTGCAACTCCTTGCCTATCACATGGCTGTCTTAAGGGGATGCGATGTTGATCAGCCGAGAAATCTTGCAAAGAGTGTAACAGTAGAATAGAGGGGAAGATTTAAAACCTATAAAGATGTTATGATAATAAAAGACATGTTAAAGGCATTGAATCCACAACAGCAAGAGGCCCTGCTGCACACTGATGGTCCAGTTTTAGTGCTTGCAGGGGCTGGCAGCGGGAAGACAAGGGTAATAACTTACAGATTTGCCTATCTGGCAAAAAAGTTAGACGTCCCACCCTCCTGTATCCTTGCCATGACCTTTACCAACAAGGCGGCTGATGAGATGAGGCAGAGGATAGAGGCACTCATCGGCAAATCCCTTAAGAGGCTCTGGATAGGGACATTTCATGCCACCTGCTCCAGGATCCTGAGGCATGAGATAGGGGCAATTGGTTTTAGGAGCAATTTTGCAATCTATGACGAAGCTGACCAGGGCAACCTCCTTCGTTCAATACTCAAGGATTTTAAGATCCATGAGGCACTCTACAAGAACATTGCAGCAAGGATTAGCACTCTCAAGGCGTCCCTTATTGGTCCTGAGGAGCTTCTCTCAAGCGGAGATGGCTTTGGCTTTGACGAGAAGCTTGCAAAGATATATCTGAGGTATCAGGACGAGCTCAGGAGGAATAATGCCCTTGATTTTGACGACCTCATTATGCACAGCGTAAGGCTTTTTGAAAAGCACCCCCACATAGCAAAGAAATACCAGAAGGATTTTACACATATCATGGTAGATGAATTTCAGGATACAAACACAGCCCAGTACAAACTGGCAAAACTCCTTGCAGCAAGACACAGAAACATATGTGCTGTCGGAGACGACGACCAGAGCATATATAAGTTCAGGGGCGCAAACCTGAAGAACATACTTGAGTTCGAAAAAGACTTCCCTGATGCAAAGGTAGTAAAGCTTGAGCAGAACTATCGTTCAACCCAGAATATACTTGACGCTGCCTGGACACTTATATCAAAGAACCCTGAGCGTAAAGCAAAGAAGCTGTGGACGGACAAGGGCTGCGGCGAGAGAATACAGTTCTGCTGCACTCAGACCGAAGAGGAAGAGGCAAGGTATATCGCCAAGTCCATCAAAGAGATATATCTCAAAGGCAAGTATTCTTACAGCGACTTTGCAGTCCTTTACAGGGTTAACCAGCAGTCCAGGGCTATAGAAGAGGCCATGAGGCAGGAGAGACTGCCTTACCATATAATTGGAGGGGTTGGTTTCTACAGCAGAAGGGAGATAAAGGATATACTCGCTTATCTGAGGGTTATAGCTAATTCAGGCGATTCTATAAGCCTCAAGAGGATTATAAACTGTCCTCCGAGGGGTATAGGAGAGACAACCATAGTAAGGGTAGAACAAGAGGCAAAGCGTAGAGATATAAGTCTGTTTGAGGCAATGAAGGCTATGGCAAAGGGCGATGTCCTTGCCACAGGCAGGAAGGAAAGGCTGAAAGACTTTGTTGGTATGCTCAATTCTCTGCTGTCCATCTCAGAGAGGTTAAAGAAGACAGACCTCATTATAGAGGAGATATTGAGGAAAACAGGTTATATAAATAACATAGAGAAGGAGCGGCTTGAAAACCTGAATGAGCTTATTGCCGCAGCAAAGGGAACAGACCTTGGTGAATTCCTGGACAGGACATCTCTCTTTACAGGCATGGATGAGACGCATAAAAATGATTCTATTGCCCTTATGACACTACACTGTGCAAAGGGTCTTGAATTCCCTGTAGTCTTCATCTCCGGCACAGAAGAGGGACTTATCCCCCATGTCCGTTCTGTGGAAGATCATGAGGAGCTTCAGGAGGAAAGAAGGCTCCTGTATGTTGGTATGACAAGGGCAAAGGACATGCTCGTGTTCACAAGTGCAAAAAAGAGAAGGTTCTATGCCAATGTCCAGGAGCAAGAGCCATCACGGTTTATAAAGGAGATACCTGAAAGTCTGTGCTGCAGGATAGACAGGGCTATGAAGATACCAAGGCTTTCCACAGCAAAGGTCAAATGTCCAAGCATAGGGCCTTTCTCCATCGGGACAAGGGTAAAACACCCCAAGTGGGGTATCGGTGTTATCAGGGAATACTCTGGTAAGGATGATGAATTGAAGGTTATGGTAAATTTCCCTGATGTCGGCGCAAAGAAACTCGCCCTTAAATTCGCCAACCTGGAAAAACTTCAGGGGCAAGGATGATTACAAGACAGGATGTTGAACATATTGTACAGCTTGCAAGGCTGCAACTGACAAAAGATGAGATAGGGGTTTTTACAAAGCAATTAGGCAGCATACTGAACTATGTAGAGAAGCTCAATGAGCTTGATACCGCAGATGTTGAGCCTACATCCCACATCCTGCCTATGAAGAATGTAATGAGGGAGGATGATGTCAGGCCGTCCCTGCCGAGAGAAGATGCCATAAGAAATGCACCTGACATGGCAGATGGATTCTACAGGGTGCCGAGGATAATAGAATAATGCAAAGGATAATCCTCAGGGCAAAGATACACATGGCCACTGTCACTGATGCAAACCTCGCATATGAGGGCAGCATAACCATAGATGGCAGCCTGCTTGAGGCCGCACAGATCCTCCCGTATGAACAGGTAATGGTCAGCAATCTCAACAACGGCGAGAGGTTTGAGACCTATGTGATGCCTGGGGAAAAAGGCTCAGGGGTAATCTGTCTTAATGGACCAACCGCGCGCAAGGGGGCAGTCGGAGATAAGGTAATAGTCTTCTGCTACAGCCTCTTTTCTGACAGGGAGCTTAAGGGCTTCAAGCCAACGATAATACGGCTGGACGATAAAAACCGCATTATAGCTGGCAAAAAAAGATAGTCCCTCCTTCTCTTGATTCTAATTACTATTGACTCACGCATAAATAATGTCCGATGAGACCCTGAAACGAGTTCAGGGTGACAAACAACGGACTGTCATTCCGAACTTGTTTCGGCATCATTCTTATTAGCAAACAAGGAAGGATTCCCGACAAGCGGGAATGACAAAACAAAAAAAGGTTTCCCCGCCGCTGCTTGCAGCAGGGTATATGAAGTTCAATCATTCTTTCAAAAGAAAAAATGTGGGGCGGGCTTTGCCCGCCCCACTTCTGTGGTTCTAATACATCCTAAATCCTGCACATAGAGGTTTAACTTATTGTTATGGTCGCAGTTGCAGAGGTCCCTGTTTGATCCACAACTGTCACTGAATCTGTAGCGCCAGATGCTGTGCCTGCAGGTATAGTTACGCTAAAGCCTCCCTTGCATGACGAGACAGAGGATGTCGATGCAGAATAAGGACTTGAGGTTACCGAATAAGGCGGAATCCCAGTATAGACATTAAAGCTTACTACTGTATCTGCTGTCGTCTTCTTTGTTATTGGGTCTGTGGGCACGGTTACTGCTGTAGGGAAAATAGCTACTGGCGTCAGTTTAGATGTGACTGTCACAGTAAGGGTTGATGTTCCATAGGCACTTCCTGCATCGCTTGAGTTTGCCTGGATACTGCCTGTATAGAGCTGATTTGAGCCTGTTTTTGAAGCTGATGCCCAATAATCATAGCCGACATAGAACTTATAGCTCCCATAGTCGTCTGTTGTAACCGAGATATAGCTAGGTAGAGAAGGGTTAATTAGGTTGGCACCAGACGGGTCACTATAAAATGCTATATAGTTAAACGGATATGATATGTTCAGATTCGCCCTCGGGACAGGGTTGCCCTTTGGATCAGCAACATACACTATGAACTGATTTTCATACATAGCAGATCCACTAATATATCCCGATGTGCAGGCCAGATCTCCCATATCTAATGTAATCGCAGTGCTGCTTGGGTTTATAGTTATAGTGCTTCCTGGCGGCACAGAGCTGCTGCTTCCGCATGAGACAAGGAATATAGCCAATGCCAAGATCATTAAAACCCTCTTCATAAACAACCTCCTTTTTATCTCAAAAATGTTTTAACAGTTTAAACGGTCAATCCAGTACTACTGGTTTTGCCTCCTGCCCCACAGTCTTCACTACACGGGGCGTAATGAATATAAGGAGCTCGCTTGTGTCTGTGGAAACCTTTTGTTTTCCGAACAGCCACCTTAAGATTGGAATCCTCATCAAACCAGGGATGCCGGCCTCGCTTGTGCTTTTCGCAGACCTGAAGATGCCGCCAATAACAATGGTCTCGCCGTCCTTTACAAAGACCTGTGTGGAGATATTCTTTCTGTCTATTGGCGGCGTCCCGCCCACAAGCGGAGAAGTCATATCAGGCTCGTCCTTCTTAGCCGTTATCTTCATCTGGATAGAGTTGTCAGGGGCTATGTGTGGTTTTACAGTAAGCTCAAGGAGCGCCTCTATGGACTGGGTTGCAATACGGTCCGCTGTTACTGTCACAACATTAAACTGCTTGCCCTGTTTTATTGTAGCCTCCTGGTTGTCCATAGTCATAACCTTCGGACTTGAGATAACCTTGCCCTGACCGTTGTTCTCCATTGCAGAGAGCTGGAGATCAAGGGCAAAGGTCTGGGCTGCGTTCATGTAGCCGAAGCCAACAGCGCCGCCAGCGCCCTGACCTACTGCAGCAGGGAGATTAACAATAAACGGGTTTCCCGATGAGCCTGTGCCGGCTGAAAGGGGTGTCCCTCCAAGATTTGAGCGGTATTGCGGGGATTTAAAGAAAGTACCCCACTGGACGCCAAATTCCCTGACAAAACTTGTATTTGCCTCAACTATCCTCGCCTCTATCATCACCTGCCTTGTAGGCTGATCGAGCTCTTTTACCAGCTTCTCTACGGCAGCAACACTCGGCTCTATATCCTTCACAATTATAGAACTCATCCTTGTATCAGTGCTTACATTGCCCCTTGCGGTCAGTACCTTCGCATCCTTTATGGCCTTCTCAACCATCCCTAAATCGCTGTAATTTACAGGGATTATCCTTGTAATCAGCTCCCCTGCCTTTACCTGGGATGCCTTCATCTTGGCCAGCTCCTCCTGCTCTTTGGCAAATGTAGCAGTCGGGGCAATCCTTATAACATTGCCTTCCACATTCATACCAAGGTTATAGGTCTTTAACAGTATGTCAAGGGCCTGATCCCACGGGACATTTAAAAGCTTCATTGTTGCCTTGCCCTTAACATCAGGATTCACGATTATATTATATCCGCTGACATCAGCTATGAGTCTGAATATGTGGACAATATCTGCATCCTGAAAATCAAGGGAAATCTTCTTCCCTGTATATTTGCCTGCCATAATCCTCTCGCTCAGGCCTGACTCAGGTTGTTTTACAGGCTCTTCCTTAACAGGGGCAGCCGCTTCTGTCTCTGGTTTCTCGGCTACAGCCACCTCCTTTTCTGGTTCAGCAGCCTTCTTCGCTTCATATAAAGGAGCTGTTTGTATGGCAATGGCAATCTTATCATCATTGCTCTTTGTTACAAAGCTGCTCTGCTTTGTGAGGTCAAGGACTATCCTGACCTTATCGGGGTATCTCCCAATCCTTATAGCCTTGATAGGCTCTTCGTAAACAGACGGGGTCTTTGCCATATATCTCACATCAGGCACATCAATAACTACCCTGTTTCCCTTGAGCGGGAAGACCCTTGGACTCATCATTCCATTACCGACAATTGTTACAGTAACATTGCCTTGCTGTCTTGAGACATCTATGGCGTTTATCTCTGTTGCCTGTGCGACTGCCTTTTCTGCTGAATCTACTGAAGTGGCCGAAGCGGCCTTTTGCTCGGCTTGAGGTTTTTCCTCTGCCTTTACTGTAGCAGCAGCGTCAGTCTTTGGCTCCTCAGGAGACTCTTTAACCATTGAGTCTGCCGAAGATGTCTCCTTTACCTCTGTTGCTGTGACAACCTCGGGTTTTGCCTCTGTCTCAGATGATGTCTTATCTTCCTCTATTGCATTTTTTGCTTTTACATCTGTGTCCTGTTGTCCGCTCATGGCTTGCCCAGGGGTTGCCTTTGCCTGAAGGATAAGGGTATTACCTTCCTGTTGTGGCGTAAAGTCCATCGGATTTGACAGGGTTATCTCTAACCGTGATGTCCCGGGATGGCCTTCCACCTCTTTAGGGACTATCTCGACAATCCCTCCCTTATCAATAAGCATCTTATCATTAATCCTTCCGAGGGAGGCGCCAGATAGATCCACATAAACCTTAAATGGGTCATCGGGTTTATATACAGTATATGTCAATGGCGAACTGCTCTGTATCATGACTTCTGTTATACCGTCTGATTCCTTGACATCCAAACTCAGGAGGGTTGGGCCCTTGGTATTTTCACCTTCCTTGACCTGTCCTGTTGTAGCACAGCCCATTAAAAAGACAAATGTCAGTAATAATAACCAAAATCTTTTCATAGTTTTATTCTCCCTCCTCCTTTCGGAGCTCCAAGATTACCTCTCTTGGTTTTTGTCTACCCTTAAAATCCCTGATATATTCCTCAACTGTTACACTGTTTTTTGTTATCTTGATTACCCTGCCGTTATTTGAACCTATCCTTGTCCCAACCGTTATTGTGTATGCCTTACCATCCGGGGCAGTGACCATTGCATAGCGTGTATTATTCCAGACTACAGCAATCAGCCTGAAGTCTGTAACATCATAAAACTCAAGTGGATGCGCACCTTTCAACAACAATCTCTTTTTTATCTCAGGCTGTTTCGGCACTATAAGGGACACAAATGGATCCCTCCTGCCTTTTGGTTCATATACATAGCCCTCTTCCTCGGGCTTTGGCAGGGGCTTTTCCTCTTCCTTTTTAACCTCTTTTGGTGCAACTTTTTTAGCCTGCGACTCAGGGGGTTTCTTTGCCTTGCTGCAACTGTAGGTTGGCAAAAGCATTAGAAATCCCATTAGTATAGCAAACAGCAGTCTCATTGACTATCCTTTCCCTGCCTTCTTTTCACCTTCTGTTACGGCCGAGAATGTCGTAGCGGTAAAGCTGATACTTACAATGGTAGCGCCCCTCTCTGCCTTTGCACCGCCAAGCCTTATATCTGACATGTTCACAATCCTCTTCAGTCTGCTTATCTGGCTGAAGAAGACGCCGAGATTGTGGTAACTGCCTGACATTTCTACCCTGACCGGGATCTCGTAATATATCCCATTTGGATTTTCTTTCTTTGCCTCCGGCCTCCATGATATTATTGTCAGACCTGATTTAAGCCCGAGGTCTGAAAGCTGTCTGAGCAGGCCTGATACCTCTTTTTCCTCTGGAAGCTGCTCGCTTAACTCCTTGAGTCTTGCCTTGAGTTTTGCATTCTCATCCTTCAATATTTGAAGCTTGCTTGCCTTAAACTGGCTTTTCGATATCTCATCCTCAAGCCCTCCAATCTGCGAGTCGAGGGCCTTTATTTCCTTATTCCTGGGCATATAGACAAGGACTATAAAAAGTGCGGCAATAATTATAGTTGGCACAAAGGCAATAATCCTCTTTGTTGACTGCGGCATGGTCTTTATGTCAAATTTTAATGCCATTATATCTTGACCTTCATACTTATCCTGAACTGATAAACCACAATATCCCCTACAGCGGCCTGATGGGATTCAGTAAGATTAACATCTGAAAGATACTTTGAGCCTTTGAGATTATCAACATAAGATACTATATCATCGTTTGTAAAGCCATAACCCTCCAGATTAATGTTGTCCCCGGCCTCTGTAAGTGCAGTAAGCCAGACACCATTTGGTATTGCAGCACTCACCTCATCCAGCAACCTTAAAGGCACATTCTGTTTTTTCCTGAGATCCTCTATAATATCCTTTTTTGCTGCGTATGCCTTGTTATCCTTTTCATAATTCTCTACATCCTTTATCTTCTGCTTTAACTCAGCCAATCTCTTCTCATCTGTTGCCTTCTTGTCTTTGAGGTCTGACACCTTGCTGTTAAGGAATAAATAGAAATAGCCTATTACTATTACTGCAAACAATGTAATAAATGTTGTGGTAATAACAAAACTCGGCAGTGGTTTTGGTTTCCGCTTCCGCTTAACAGGTAGAAGGTTTATCCTGATCATCTATCGCCAACCCTCCTGATGGCAAGGCCAACTGCAACTGCTGCCATTGGGGCAATCTCCATGATAGATTCCCTGTCAAAGTCCTTTGGGATCTGGATATTCCTGAACGGCTCTGCCACCTTCACATCTATCCCTGTCTTAGTTGATAATTGTGAAGGGAAGCCTTCAAGCAATGCACATCCACCGCTTATAATTATCTCATGGATGTCTTCATGTGTAGTGGTACCCTTGAAGTAATCAAATGACCTCATAATCTCAGCGATAATATCATCCGAGGCAACAGTAATAATAGGGGCTGCGGCCTTTTGGGATACACCTTCAACTGTTTCCCCTCTAACAAGCCTTTCTGCACTTTCATAAGGTATATTGAGTTCCTTCTGGAACGCCTCGATGTGTAGATTCCCCCCTATAGAGCTGTCACGGGTAAAGGCAGAGACCCCACCCTTTAGAATATTCATATTGATAGCGCTTGCCCCAATATTTACAAGTGCAACATTCTTTCCTGGCTCTATCTCATAATTAATCTCATACATATTTTCGAGCGCAAAGACATCCGCATCTACAATAACAGGGTTCAGGCCTGCTTCCCTTACAACCGAGACATATTCATTTATCTTGTCTTTCTTGACCGCCACAAGAAGGACATCCATCTGGCCAGGCTCTTCCCTTGGCCCTAAGATCTGAAAATCAAGGTTGACATCTTCAATATCGAATGGGACATACTGTTCTGCCTCAAATTTTATAGACTCTGACAATTCCTCTTCTGACATCTCGGGCAGGGAAATCCTTTTCACTATCACAGAGGAATGCCCTGATACAGAGATAACCACATCTTTAACCTTTAATCTTGCTTTTTTGACAAGCTCCTTCAATACATCCACAACCCTCAAGGAATCCAGTATAGAGCCGTCTACGATAAGCTCTGGCGGAATAGGGAGATAGCCGAACCTCTCTAACTGATAGCCCCCCCTTACCTCTTTTAACTGGACGGCCTTTATGTTCTTTGAGCCGATGTCTATGCCTGCTAAACCCTTTGCTCCCAGCATGCCATATAAATATCAGATTTTCCCCACTTTGTCAAGAGAAATTTTTCATTATTTTTTAGGGGTTATAAAAAATCCTTAAAGCTGAACCTTAGAGTTATATATAAGTCCACCGAATTATAGGCCTTAAATAAGCAGTTTTTGATTTTTTAATCAGGGGATTAGTATCAGAGTAAATCCCTTATCCTCTTGTTCAGGACAGGGTGGATTACATCTGGTGCGATCTCTGAGAGGGGTTGAAGGATAAAATCCCGCTTATGCATTAAGGGATGCGGGATTTCTAAATCAGGCTCATCTAATATCAGATCGTCATAAAGAAGGATGTCAATATCTATGAGTCTTGGCCCCCACCTCACGGTTTCTATTCTTCCCATCTTTCTTTCTATATCCTTTAAGTTTACCAGAAGCTCCCTTGGACTCATATCTGTTTTAATCTCTACAGCCATATTTATAAAAGCTAACTGCTCCTTATAGCCCCAGGGTTCTGTCTCATAAAGCGATGACTCCTTTGTAACGGTTATCCCCTTATCCTTCAGGAGTCTTATGGCATTGAGGCAGTTGGCCCTTCTATCGCCAAGATTGCAGCCGAGGCCAAGGTATGCCACAGGCATCAGATCACCTTTTTCAGCCTTTCTACTGCCTCTTTTATCCTTTTAACTGAAACCGTCATGGCAAACCTCACATACCCTTCACCTGCCGCGCCAAAGCCATTGCCAGGTGTTGCAAGAACCCCTGCCTTATCAAGCATATATGCGACAAATGATGATGAATCAAATCCCTTTGGCACGCTTGACCACAGGTAAAATGTTGCCTCTGGAAGCTCGATATCAAGACCGAGCGCCTTCAAACCATGATAGAGGGCATCCCTTCTTTCCTGATATGTATGTCTTATCTCAGACAAAAGTCTGTCCCCTGTTTCAAGTGCCTCTATGCCTGCCTCCTGTATTGCCTGAAATATCCCTGAATCGAGGTTGGTCTTTATCTTCCCAAGCCCTGCAATGACCCTTGCATTGCCAACTGCAAACCCTATCCTCCAGCCTGTCATATTGTAGGTCTTTGACAGGGAATGGAACTCTATCCCTACCTCTTTTGCACCTGGGATCTGTAAAAAACTCAATGGCTGTTTATTATCATAATAGATCTCTGAATAGGCTGCATCATGGCATACAATTATATTGTATCTAAGGGCAAACTCTACAGCATCCTCATAAAATTCCACGGGTGCTGTGGCAGATGTGGGATTATTCGGATAGTTTATGAACATCAGCCTTGCCCTCTGCAGGACATCTTGAGGAACTGCCTTTAAATCTGGAAGGAACCTATTTCCCTTGAGCAGGGGCATAGAATAGCCTTCACCGCCGGCAAAGATGGCCGCCACTGGATATACAGGATAACCAGGCGATGGGACAAGGACAACATCACCTGGATTTATAAATGCCAGGGGGATATGCCCTATACCCTCTTTCGAGCCGATGAGTGAAAGAACCTCTTTCTCCGGGTCAAGTCCCACATCAAACCTTCTCTTATACCAATCAGCAACCGCCTGCCTGAATGGCAGCATGCCCTCATAAGATGGGTATCTGTGGTTTCTCGGGTTATCCACCGCAATCTTCATCCGCCTTACGATGTGTTCAAGGGTAGGTATATCAGGGTCTCCGACACTCAGGTCAATGAGGTCAACCCCTTTGCTTACGGCATCCTGTTTCATCCTGTCTATGGATGCAAAGAGATAGGGTGGAAGGTCCTTTACCCTTTTTGCAAGTTCAATATTGATTCCCTTTTTCAATTCATCCCCCTTATAGTCGATATACTCGATAAAACCAAAAAATTGTGAAAGATTATATTAAAAGAATTTCAATTTAGGCCGAAGAGATCCTCGCTATGGCCAATGCCTTTGCCTCATCCATTATCTCTTTTATTGGAATCCCTTTTTCCAAGGCAATAGTCTTACATTCCTCATACTCTGGCTGAACCTTATAGGTCTGTTTCCCCATCCTGCCTATCTTTACATTGACCCTGCCAAAAGCTGTCTCTACCCCGATAAATTCCCTTTCTAATATCCTTCTTTCTGCCTCAAAGACCCTGAGACCGAATGTTGTTGTCTCTTTAAATATAATATCTGTAAGCTGTTCTACATTGCTTGAATCCGAAAGCACTGTAAGCTTTGAGGCAGGCCTTGTTTTTTTCATAAGGATTGGTGTGATGAAGGCATCTAATGCCCCTTTCTCTAAAAGCTTATCTATTACATATTCGTATATCTGCGGATTCATGTCGTCGATGTTTGTCTCTATAACCTTGATTCCTCTGTCCACAACATGTTGCTCTGACCTCCCAATAAATACCCGCAATATATTCGGCTGCTCCTTGAAGTCTTTTTCTCCTGCACCATAGCCGATAGCCTCTATCTCCATCCTGGGCAGGGGCGTAAAATCCTGCACAAGCGCTGCTACAATAGCACTGCCAGTAGGGGTTGTCAGTTCTGATGGGATGCTGCTTGAATAGACTGTAACACCCCTTAGCAATTCACATGTAACAGGTGCAGGCACAGGAAGAAGGCCGTGATCTGTTCTTACCGCACCGCTGCCGAGGTTTATGGGTGAGCAATAGAGCCTGTCGATCCTGAGATATTCAAGGCATACGAGGGTTCCAACTATGTCTATAATGCAGTCAACAGCACCAAGTTCATGGAGGTGGATCCTGTTAAAATCACCGCCGTGCACCTTTGCCTCGGCCTTAAAGATAAGCCTGAAGATATTTATGGCCCTCTGTTTTACACCATTTGACAGGGAGCTTTTCTCTATTATATTCCTGACATCAGCCCATCTTCTTTCTGTCTGTCCTTTTCTTATCTTTACATCTATCTTAGTGGCTTTAAGCCCTGCCCTCTTTACCGTCCTCTGTCTTATCTCATAACCATTGAGTTTTAATCGCGACAGTTCCCTTTTAAGGGTCTCAATCTTAATCCCTGAAGATACAAATGCGGCTATAAGCATATCACCGCTTATACCTGAGGGGCAATCGAGATATGCTATCCTCATCCTATTTTTTCTTCGATACCTTTTTGGAGCTTTTCGGTTTGGAGCTTTTCGGAGCCTTTGTAATAGTTTTCTTCACAGGCCTTTTAGTTTTTTTCTCGGGCTTTAGCTTTTTAATGGTTTTTTTTGATGTCTTTTTGACCGTCTTCCTGGCAGGTTTTGATGAAGCCTTCTTTTTTGTTGACGGTTTTCCCCCTCCCCTTCTCACCCCTGGTATAGGTAAAGGCTCGCACAGGGCCTCAGCAGTGACAGCTACCCTTCCGCAGAGGTCACATACATATCCTATCTCTGCAAGCATGGGATAGCAGACATGCCTTGGGTCAGATGTGAACTCCCCACAAAATTCACATATGACCACCTCGCTGACACTTACAGGTTTGCACAGATGCCCCTTTTCTGTGGTGACAGCACCGCAGGTCTCACAAATGTAGGTCTCCCCCTCTTTCCTTACCATAGTCCCCCTCCTATAGTTTTTTATGACCACACCTTACATAAAATGGCAATTTTATGTAATTTTAAAGGTAAATATACCTCCAATTTCTAATTTTTGCAACATTTTTCATCGGCAAGACCTCGCAGCAATCTCAATGTTAAAGGTTAAAATAGATAGATGTGGAGATTAATGCGACTGAAGTTCTATAAAGACAGCCCAAAAGGGTAGTAAGAGGCATAAGGGGATGATAGGGCTTTGGCCCTATCATCCCCTTATAGAAAACCTCAGAACATGAGCCAGGCAACCAGATAGAGCGTGTTGTTGTGAGAGGCATTCGTTCCAGAGCCGTCATAGTCTGTGCGGGCACCATTGAACTTATTATAGAATGTGTACTGCAGAGAAAACTTGGCAGTCTTCCATGGCAGATAATCTGCCTCGAGCATGAAACCATTGCTGTTGGGGCTGCCGCTGCCGCTTCCAGTATACTGGCTCGGGGCGTAAAGTACGGCATCTGTATCTCCAGTCGTGGAAAAATAACCCACCGTCCCACCAATATCACCGAAATTACTCCTGTAGTAGTAATTTAAGTTCGTCCTGAATGTATTCAGGGAGTCAGACGGGTTAGCTGTATTCCCCAGGGCATAACTGGCATTCCAGTTCTGCTTTTCATGAATATAGGTGGTCTGTAATGAAACGATATGCTTTTTACTGATATATTGATACTGAGCATCTAAGGCTGTATCCGTAAACCTGTCGGTAGGCCCGCTGCTACCTCCTCCAGGGAAAATATCAGCTACGATGCCATAGGTACCCACAGATATGGACTGTTCTTTCCACTGTTGCTGCAGGGCAACCCGCCAATATGGAGCAGCGCCATGTACCACCATACCAGGAGGCGTACTGCCAGCACCCAATGGTCTTGTAATACCATTCAGTGTGGTGCGATAGACAGCTCCTTCCATATATAGCAGGTTATTCCAGAAGACATATGCACCAATGCCGCCTACCTGCTGGCCCAAGGCCCCATCGATTATCGTACTGGCAGCAGGGGTCAGGGCAACACTCGATGAAGCATATGGGAAACCCCATGCAGGGGTAGTATTATAAACATCCGACACTGTTGGATTGTTATTAAGCGTAAGGCCGTAAACCAGGTCCCTGCCTCCCAAAGTGGTGCTGTTTGCATAACGAATATCTGTATTGTCCAAGGCAATGGCGTTTGCTGAACCATCGTAGGTAACCTGCACAAGTGCACCTATATGGTCATAGATTTTGCCTCCATAGAACAGGCTAAACTGCTGCGGTAAAATCGTCTTATCCGTTGCATTATTTGGATCAGAATCAAAAGGGGCTATCCCGTTGGTCAACCCTTTAGCACCTGTATAAGATAATTGTACCATAGCAGCCACCGGGACGAAAAACTCAGGCTTACTGCTTGTGCTCTGCACATAACCGCCGAGCTTAAATGCCCGTCCCTCCGGCGTCAACTCGGGGAACACGGTATGGCATTCGCTGCAGGACATCCCTGTCTGCCGTGCAAAACTCGGCACTGCATAGGTTTTATTTAATGGCAAAACCAGCAATAACCCAACTGCACTTAACACAAGAACAACTTTTCTAAGTCCTTGCATGGTCATCTCTTCCTCCTTAGTGAAAAAGCTGTTGTGACATCTTTTCAACAAATCTCTTACGGTTAAATCTTTTCGTCGCCTTAGCCGCCAGTCAGCCTTTGTCAGCAGCATCCCATCTTCCTTGAAGCGTTGTATCCTCTATAATGTATCACCTCCCGCAAGGCCCCCCCTGCCTTAATAAAAATAAAGTTATTGTTATAATAGAACAATGTTCTCAGATATTGTCAAGTTTTCATGTACGGGATTAGATACTCTATGAAATATAGAGATACAGCGGTAGTAATTATTGATTGAGCCTGTCATAGACTAAAACTTCATGGTATGATTTCTTGAATGATTGGAACTCACCCTTATCTATGGCATCCCTCATCTGCCTGAAGAAGTTCAGATAGAAATAGAGGTTGTGGATTGTATTAAGCCTCATAGAGAGTATTTCCTTTGCCATAAACAGGTGTCTTAGATATGCCCTTGAATAGTTTTTGCATGTGTAGCATCCGCAGTTTGGGTCAAGGGGATCAGGGTCTTCCTTAAATTCCTCTCTCTTTATACTCAGCCTTCCAAGGCTTGTAAAGAGCGTTCCGTTCCTTGCATTCCTTGTTGGCATAACGCAGTCAAACATATCTATACCGTTTTCCACTGCGGCTATGACATCCTGCAGGTCTCCAACACCCATGAGATACCTTGGTTTTTCCTCGGGCATGAGCGGGGCAATAAATGTTACCATGTCATACATAATCTCCTTTGGCTCGCCAACACTGAGACCGCCAATAGCATAGCCGTCAAACGCGATCTCCATTAGACCTTCAAGCCCTTGTCTCCTAAGGTCGTGATACATCCCGCCCTGGATAATCCCGAATAAAGCCATGGATGAATGGAGTGCTGGAGTGCTGGAGTAAAGGGTATCTGTATCAAACAAAGCCCTTTTGTTATTTTCCAATGCTCCAATGCTCCAATGCTCCAATGCTTCCTTACATCTCCTTGCCCAGTTCAATGTGAGTCTTAAAGAGTCTTCTGCATACTGCCTTGAGGCAGGATACGGGGTGCATTCATCAAGGGTCATGGCAATGTCAGAGCCAAGAGCTGTCTGTATCTCAATTGCAAGCTCAGGGCTGAGGAAGTGCACTGAGCCGTCGAGGTGCGACCTGAAGATTACGCCTTCCTCATTTATCTTTCTCAGCGATGAGAGGCTGAATACCTGGAAACCTCCACTGTCTGTAAGGATTGGCCATTCCCAATTCATAAACCTGTGCAGGCCGCCGAGTTTGGCTATAATCTCATGCCCGGGTCTCAGATACAGGTGATAGGTATTTCCGAGGATGACCTCAGCGCCTATCTCCTTGAGCTCATTAGGGGACATTGCCTTGACAGCGGCATGTGTGCCGACAGGCATAAAGGCAGGGGTATTTATGACACCCCTTTTTGTATAGAGCCTGCCGAGCCTTGCAGAATTATCCTTCCTGATTATCTCAAATCTCACAACAGGGTTATTATAACGCAAATAACCCCTGATATGGCTAATGGCACTAAAAGGCATCTGCAACCCAACGGCAGATGATGGTTGGCAATACATAAACAGTTTGACACTTATATCCCATTTATCCTAAATTATCATATGAAATCCTTCAGGGTCGGCTGGCTGAGCAGCGCATTTGGCGTCAAGGCGATGATTATCTTTTCCATCCCGTTCATCCTCATCCTTGCATTTTTAGGCTATCACAGGTGGCAGGACAGCAGTGCAGGATGCATATCATGCCACGCAAATAAGGAGCAGATGAAGAGGCTTGGCTATCCCCAGTTTTATGTTACCCGGGAGATGGTTGAAAAACAGAGCCGCCATTCAGATATCCAGTGTCGTGACTGCCACCTCGGCAATGGAAGGGCAAAAGACGCAGATTCCGCTCATAAAGGGATGTTGAAGGTGCTTCTTGTAAGCGAGGAGGGCACGATCCTTGATAGAAAGAAGGTCTATCCAGAGGCGCTTCTACCAACAGGGAATGATAAGATAATGGAATTATTGCCAAAGGTTGAGAAGAACGGTAGATTTTATCTCCTCTCAGATGTAAGAAATGTACTCTGGCATGACAGAGACCCTGGGACGCTAAATTTTGACCCGAAGATTGCAGAGAAGACATGCGGAAAGTCAGGATGTCATTCTGACCAGCTCAAGCAGTTTAGGACATCCATAATGGCAAGAAACTACAGGCAGAGAACCATGAGGACATGGCTTGAGCCGTACGGCCCGCACAACTGCGGACCATCCTTTGCTGATCTGCTGCCGCCGGAGGTCTTGAATAGTGCAGGGTTTTCCTTTAAAAACACAGGGGCAATAGCAGAGGAACTCGATGTGCCTTTCACAAAAAAACAGGCTATTGCAAAACAGAGATTCTGTAATGTATGTCATGCAGGATGTCTTGACTGCCACTATACACCGAGCAATAAAGATGGTGTCCATTCCTTTACAAGAAAACCTCCGGCAGAAAGCTGCGATGGATATGGCAGGGGCACGAGCATATGCCATCCAGGCGCCATGCAGAGCAGAAGAGGGGAAACATATATAGGCGGTGATTATTCCATACCAACAGGCGAGGAACCTGATGTCCACTATAAAAAGAATATCCAGTGTGTTGACTGCCATCCAACGGGAGATGGCGGTATGGGTCATATACAGAGGAAGGCAATATGCCAGGACTGCCATGTTGGGATAGAGGATACTCATGCAAAGGGCATCCATAAAAACCTTGACTGCTCAACATGCCATGTAAATGAATTGAGGGGCTATCAGATAACCATCTGGGGTCCGGGTATAGTTGCAGGTAGGCCGAACCCGTTTAACAAGTTTTCCCTCTATTACGGGATTCAGAAGCCGCCCATCCTTATGAAGGACCAGAAGGGGATATGGATGCCCGTAAAGGTCTGGCCGCACAGTGTTGGAAATATAAAGGAGGATGTAAAACCATCACCCAGGATTATGTTCAGATGGCCAAATGGTGAGACAAGGGACGCATACTATATCATCGGAACAGTTGACGGCCTTCCAGCAGATAATAGACAACTGCTGTGGCTTGAGATAGAGCAGGCAGCACATCCATTTGGAAAGGCAAGGAGCTGCGAAAGCTGTCATGAAAGTGGAACACAGGTTTCTGTATCCACATGGAGATTTGAGGACGACCAGGGGGCAGAGCCCTTCTCAGGCACATACAGGATTGTAGCTGATAAAGATGCACTGCGTATAGTGGGCATGAGAAACACTACTCCGATTAAACTTATAGGCGGTGCAAAACTTGCTGACTTTGCATCATGGATATATCTAAAGGACAGGTGGAAGGCGCCAGGGGATTTTTCGATTATGGCAGATAGAGAGAAATACAAGAGGTTTCTCAGTCTTTCAAGGGAGGTCGAAAAACAACTGGCCCGTCTTGATGCCCTGTCAAAGGGTTTTGACAAGAAGACGATGAGGAGATATAAAGAGATGAAAGGTGCGGTGCTTCACGACGAAGAAGGCGCCTTAAAGATGATTGATGAATTTAAATCCAGGCACAGACTGTAATGAACCACCCCGCAGCAGAGATGCGAGGAATTCTTTGATTAAAACCTTGACATACAGCATCCAGAGGAGTATAAATAGATAGCTAAAATCTTTTAGAGGGAGTTATTTATGGGAATAAATTGGTTTAATAAAAGGCATATCAGGTTAATCGTATTGTCCATCTTTTTTATAGCAGTACTTACTGCCTGTGGCGGAGGCAGCGGAGGCGGCAGTTCGACACCCTCAGGGCCTACAGTAACAACAGTAAGCCCTGCCAAAGGCACTACAGAGGTAGCGATCAATCCTCCTCCCCAGATCCAGGCCACCTTCAGCGCTGATATGGACTCATCCACGATAAACACAAACACCTTTACCCTTGCCAGCCCGTCAGGAGTCAATGTGAGCGGCACGGTCTCTTATGATGCCCCTACAAAGACAGTTGCATTCACCCCTTCCATAAGCCTTGCCCCTCTGACAGTCTATACCGCGACCATTACAGGTGCAAAGGATAGCAAAGGCAATGCCATGAGCAGTTATTCCTGGAGCTTTACGACAATAACAGCATTCTGGGCATATGACTTTGTCAAGAATGTTGATTACCTTGTCTCAGCAACAAAGGTTGGCGAGGGGAACCACTGCATTATATATCTTGAGCAGGGACAGTCTGTGGACACAAAAACAATAAATTCCATTATAAGCCAGTTTGACACTGCAATCTATCCCAATGACACATCAACATTTGGCTCAGAGCCAAACCCGGGAATTGACGGAAATCCAAAGATATTTATCCTCCTTCTTGACATACAGGATGGCTACAGCAGCAATCCCTCTCAGGGTTATATCGCTGGATACTTTGACCCTATGAATGAACACGATATAAGCGTTGCGCCTTATAGCAATCAGAAGGAGATGTTCTATATGGATATATATCCAGGGACGCCAGGTGACCCACAATTCCTCAGAACCCTGGCGCATGAGTTCCAGCACATGATTAACTGGCAGCAAAAGACAAACCTCCTTGATGTTAATGAGGATACATGGCTTAACGAGGCGATGTCCGAGGTAGCGCCTGTCATATGTGGTTATGGACCTGACTATGACCGTGTCTACGAGTATGAATATATGCCCTGGGATTCCCTTGTAGACTGGTATGATACTATTTTTGATTATGCTACAGTATATATGTGGGGGCAGTATATGAAGGACAGGGTGACAAATCTGGATAGCAATGGCCACGATGTATTCTGGGATATAGACCATACAGCCAATACTGGCATAAACGCTGTCAATTACGCATTGAGCGCTGTTGGTTATGCGAAGGACTTTGCAGGTGTTTTCAGGGACTGGAGCATTGCAAATTATCTTGGTTCAACTATTACCATATCAGGCCATCCAGAATGGTCATACACATACTTACACACGGAGACAGGCTATTCTACAGACTTTGGTCCACTTCCAGGCCTTCCAGACCTTACGGATAATCCTGACCACCTGAATGCAACAACTGTTGGAGGCCTTCACAACTGGGGTCTGGATTACTTTGAATACACAAAGACAGGTCAGGGCACTGTAACATGGACACAGACAGACCCGACAGATGAGGCAGCATTTATAGATACAAACAATAATAATGTTACATTCAGCATGACAAGCGGAACACCATATACCTATACAAACACGGGCATATTGATTGCGAGGAATCCGAGTTATAATGAAAAGTGGACATCAAACGGCGGCGGGACAATGACATATACATCCATAGTGGCAGGGGATAAAACAGGTATCACCCAGTATTTTGGCAAGTCCTACATAAATCCTGAGCTTGCCAAGGTGTCCTCTGTGGTTCTAACTCCAAAAGACATACTATCTCGTATTGCGTCTGACCCTGTGGCAAAGGCCATCGCAGCCAGGACAGGCAGGCCAATTCCTGTATATGTTGACAGCTTCTTCAGGGAAAGGGAAAAGATATTAAGGCAGGGACTGTGGATGATTAAGTAGGAAGGCGTGAGGCGAAAGGCAGAAGGCGTGAATAATAAGAGAATAGAGGTAAAAAGCAAGATTTTACTTTTTACTTTTTACTTTTTACTTCTTACTTATTTAATTATCCTTGTCTCAGCATGTGCTGTTTCTGCTGTGGATTCAAAGAATGATATGGAGATGACATTAACAGGCACAATAAGGCTTGTTGGGAATGTGCCGTTTACGCATCTTGTCCTTACAACAGACGACGGCAGGGACTACCTTATAAAAGGGAGATTTGAGAAGGAATTGAGGAGGTTTCAATATCAAAGGGTAGAGATAAAGGGAGAGAAACTGCCGGCATCAGGGGAGTTCAAATATTGTATAGATGTTAAGGAATATAAGGTATTATAGCTCTCTTCTTCCTTCCATTGCCTTTGCCATTGTCACCTCATCGGCAAATTCTATATCGCCCCCGATTGGAAGGCCGTAGGCAATCCTTGTGACCCTCAGGCCAAGAGGTTTGAGTATCCCCCCTATGTATCTGGCAGTAACCTCGCCCTTTGTGTTTGGGTTTGTGGCAATGATGACCTCTTCGACATTGTTATTGTTATCCTTTACCCTCTCAATAAGCTCCCCTATCTTTAGTCTTTCAGGGGTTATGCCATCCAATGGCGACAGTGCGCCGAGCAGCACATGATAAAGCCCCCTGTAGCCTGTCCTCTCAATCACAGCTAAGTTGCTGGGTTCCTCGACAACGCATATCTTTTTGCTGTCCCTTTTTTTATCCCTGCATATCTCACATTCATCGTCCTCAGCGATATTGAAGCATACCTGGCAAAACCTGGCCTTTTCCTTTAGTTCTATTATTGCCTTTGCAATATCCCTGGCATCTTCCTCTGGCATGGAGAGGATGAAAAAACATAGACGCTGTGCTGTCTTTCTTCCTATGCCAGGGAGCCTCATTAGTTCATTTATGAGGTTTTCTACAATACCCTGACTCATGCCCCAAACAGCCCGCCGAGGCCTGGTAACTGCATACCGCCTGTTACCTTGGCCATCTCTTCCTGAACCATCTGCTGCGCCCTTCTTATGGCCTCATTGCATGCTGCGACAATAAGGTCTTGAAGCATCTCTGTATCATCAGGATTGACAACATCCTTTTCAATCCTGATGGAGACTATCTCGCCTGAACCACTGGCAACAACCGTAACCATGCCGCCGCCTGATGTGGCCTCAACAGTCTTTTTCTTGGCCTCTTCCTGAATCTTCTGCATCTCTTCCTGGAGCTTCTGTGCCTGACGCATTAGGTCGCCAAGCATCTTTTTATTCATCATCTTTGCCTCCATTATTTATATGACCCTCAATGGACTTGACCTCAAGGATTTTACCATTGAATAGGTTAAGGACATCCATAACTATGGGTTCTGATTTGACCTTATCCATAAGGCTTTTAGTCTCCTCGTGCCTTTTTACTAAAGGCACTACCTTTATTCTAATCCTGCTGCCCTTGATCTCCTTTAGGGCATCCTCAATAGCTGGCCTATACTTCTTTACAGTGTTCATGAAAAGCGGCATATCGCCGTTAAAGCCTATGACCAATTCCTTATCTGTAATATTTACAACCTTGCCCTTTGCCAGTTGATAGACAAAATGATGTTCCTTCTCCTCAAGTTTCTTAATAAGTGCATCCCAGAGAGAGTCCTCTATTGCTGCCGAGGCTGGCGGTGCATCCTCGGTTGCAGATGCAGTTTTTTCTGCAGCCTGCCTGTCTGCCTGAGAAGGCATTTGAGGCTCAGGCAATTCTGACTGCGCCTGGGGCCTTTCTATTTTCTTGTCCTGTATATCCGCTGTTGTTATGCCCTCTATCCTCTTCAATGCCTCACTTATCGGGATCATTCCCTTTAAGAACGAGAGTCTGATAAGCGACAGCTCTAAGAGATAGCGGGGATTTGGCGTTGTCCTCATCTCGTTTTCAAGCCTTACAAGTTCAGAAAACATCAGGGTCAGTTCCTCAAGGGTAGTCTTTTCTGACAATCGCTGAAGTCTGCTTATCTCCTCTTCTGTGAGGTCAAGAATGCCAGATGCACCAGAGGCTACCTTTATAATGAGGATATTGCGGAAATACTCTGTAAGCTCCCTTGAAAATACCCTCAGGTCATAGCCCTTTTCAACAAGGCCTTTTACAAGGTCAAGCGACCTTATCCTGTCTGCAGCGATTATAGAGATGGTAAGCTCATAAAGCAGCGCCTTTTCAGGAAGTCCAAGCAGGGTGGCAATATCCTCCTCCTTTATCTCCTCTGAGAAGGCAAGGGCCTGGTCGAGGATTGTCAGGGAATCCCTCATGCTCCCATCAGCAGCCTGTGCAATGGCCTCGATAGCGCCAGGGGTTGCCCTGAAACCCTCCTTCTGCATGATTCCTGAAAGCCTCTCTTTTATCATATGCCTTGGAATCTTTTTAAATGTCAGGTGCTGGCACCTTGAAAGGATTGTTGCTGGTATCTTCTTTGGCGATGTGGTGGCAAAGATAAATACCACATGCGGAGGCGGCTCCTCGAGGGTCTTTAGAAGGGCATTGAATGCAGCCCCTGAGAGCATGTGTACCTCATCTATAATATAGACCTTGTATCTGGAGCTTGCAGGCGCATATTTGACCGTATCTCTCAGCTCCCTCACATCATCAACGCCTGTGTTTGAGGCGCCGTCTATCTCAAGGACATCCACAGATGAACCATCGGTTATGCCTTGACACTGTGGGCATACATTGCAGGGTACTGATGTTGGGCCGTTTGTGCAGTTCATCGCCTTTGCAAGTATCCTCGCTGTGGAGGTCTTTCCAACACCCCTCGGGCCTGAAAAAAGATAGGCGTGTGCAACCCTTCCCTGTTTAAGGGCATTCTTCAGGGTTCTTACGACAGCCTCCTGTCCTATGAGGTCATCAAGGCCCTGTGGTCTCCATTTTCTTGCAAGGACTAAGTAGCTCATATTTAGTTAAATCGCCTCTTTGCAACCAGGGGGCTCAGGATTGCCTGCGGCACCCAGGGAATCTGTTTACCGCTGCTTCCTTCCGGACCTGACGGGGTTCACAGCCTCCTGCCGCGCAGGGCCCAAGGCCCCTGGCTGCAAAAAAACAGGGATCTGGGATTAGAAAAAATTTTAACCTATCCCTGAGAACCAATCCCTATACCGCTGCCTTTTCTGGCGGAGAGAGTGGGATTTGAACCCACGAGGGACATTATTAGGGCCCCTACACGATTTCCAGTCGTGCTCCTTCGGCCGCTCGGACATCTCTCCATAATTAATACTTTCTGAATTTTAACCGATGGGGTGCATGCAAATCAACTTTCCTGTGGATTCCCCTTTTCAATATTCTCAATAGAGTGTATACTAAATTTAAGTATGCCTAAACTGAGAATAGGATGCAGTGGATTCGCCTATGATAGCTGGAGGCATGTCTTCTATCCAGAAGACATGCCTCAACAGCAATGGTTTAATTTCTATGTAGGACGGTTCTCCACGGTGGAGCTTAATGTTACCTTCTACAGGCTTCCCCAAAAAGAGACCTTTATGAAGTGGTGTAAGGATAGCCCTGAGAACTTTGCCTTTTCCATAAAAGGCAGCAGATTCATAACACACATAAAAAAACTAAAGGATATACAGGAGCCGATAGATGCCTTTTTTTCAAGGGCGACTGCCTTGGGAGAAAAACTCGAGGTTGTCCTCTGGCAACTGCCGCCTGCATTCAAGGCAGATGCAGGCAGGCTCAAAGAATTTCTGGAGCTTATAAGACCCTACTCTGTAAGAAACACATTTGAATTCAGGAATGAGGGCTGGTTAAATAAGAAGATACTTTCCATTCTTGAAAAGGAAAATGCTGCGGTATGTATGGCAGATTGGCCAGGCTTTTTAGACGACCTTCCTGTAACAGCAGATTTTGTATATAGCAGGAGACACGGTGAAGCAGGCAATTATGCGTCATCATACAGCACAGAGGCGTTGAAAAAGGATGCGAAGCGGATCAAGGCATACATGCGCCAGGGTAAAGATGTCTATATGTATTTCAATAACGACGCCTTTGGATATGCCCCCAAGAATGCAAGTGAACTCAGGGAACTCTTAAAAGACCTTCGGCCGAGCCGTAAGAAACAATAAAGATGTATCGTAGATAGGCTTGCCATGAAGAACCAGGAGATTGCAAAGCTCTTTAATGACATCGCCGACCTGCTTGAGATAAAGGGAGAAAATCCTTTCAGGATAAGGGCATATCGAAAGGCCGCCCAGAATATAGAGGCACTGACAAAAGATGTAGCAGAGGCATCAAGAGATGAACTTACAAATGTCCCTGGTATAGGTGATGACCTTGCAGGCAAGATACAGGAGTATGTCAGGACAGGGCAGTTGAGATTCTATGAAGACCTGAAGAAAGAGGTTCCAGATGGCCTTGCAGTAATGCTGACTGTGCCAAGCCTCGGCCCAAAGACAGCAAAACTATTATATGACAAACTCAAGGTTAAGGACATTGATGAGCTTGAACATCTGGCCAGGGAGCACAGGCTAAGGGGTCTTCCAGGCATACAGGCAAAGACAGAGGAGAATATCCTCAAGGGCATCGAGATGATAAAGAGGGGCAGGGAACGCCAGCCCCTCGGCAGGGTTCTCCCCATTGCAGAGGATATCCTGAGGCACCTGAAGAAGGCGCCGATAAAACAGTTGAGCCTTGCAGGGAGCCTGAGGAGATGGAAGGACACCATCAAGGACATAGACATCCTCGCAACCTCTGACAACCCAAAGGAGGTCATGAGATCATTTGTCCATCTTCCGCATGTAAAGGATATCCTGATGCAGGGGCCGACAAAATCGAGCGTGATCATTAAGGAAGACATTCAGGTAGACCTGAGGGTTGTTGAGGACGACAGCTTTGGCGCCGCACTTGCATATTTTACAGGCAGCAAGGCACACAACATAAGGCTGAGGGAGATGGCAGTAAGACAGGGGCTAAAGATAAATGAGTATGGCATCTTCAGAGGAGACGATAAGAAGGTCGGCGGTAAACACGAGGAGGACATATACAGGGTCCTCGGTCTTCCATATATACCGCCTGAGTTAAGGGAAGACACAGGTGAGGTAGAGGCCGCAATTGAGGGAAGGCTGCCAGATCTAATTGAGCTTAAGAACATAAAGGGCGACCTCCATGTCCACAGTAACCATAGCGATGGGAGTCACAGCATAGAGACCCTGGTAGAGGCTGCAATTCAGCGGGGATACGAATATATTGCCATAACAGACCACTCCAAGGGTCTTGGTATTGCAAGGGGATTAAATGAAGAGAGGTTATTGGATGAAAAAAAAGAGGTAGAGGCCTTAAACAAAAAGCTAAAAGGCTTCAGTCTTATTATGGGTGTTGAGGTAGATATAAGGAGCGATGGGCATATGGATATTGACGATGAGGTCTTATCAAGGCTTGATATAGTTGTTGCATCCATACATTCGGGCTTCAGACAATCAAGGCAGCAGCTTACAAAGAGGCTTATCTCTGCAATGAAAAACCCCTGCGTCTCTATCATCGCGCATCCAACAGGAAGGCTCATTGGTGAGAGGGATGCATACGAGGTGGACATGGATGAGTTTCTGAGGGTTGCTAAGGAAACAGGAACAGCCATAGAGATAAACGCCTACCCGCTAAGACTTGACCTTAATGACACATACTCAAAGAGGGCAAAGCAGATGGGGATACCCCTTGTCATAAGCACAGATACACATATAACGAACCAGTTTGACTACATGGCATATGGGGTCTCCATCGCAAGAAGGGGATGGCTTGAAAAGACAGATGTCCTGAACACCCTGCCCCATAATAGGCTTATAAAGAGACTTAAGGCGAAAGGAGATAGAAAGGGCATCACTTAAGGGGTATAGTATTTCTTCTTTTTTTGCATATAGTTCTGCTCCACATATCCGCCATAATCATGAGGGTACTTATAGCCTTTTCCATGGCCTAATTTCTCAGCACCAGGGTAATGGCTGTCCTTTAAATGGTCAGGAACCTCCATGGTCTGTTCATTTTCAATATCCTCCATCGCTGCCTCTATTGCCCTATAACAGGCATTGCTTTTAGGTGCCCTGGCAATGTAGATGGCAGCCTGTGCAAGGGGTATTCTTGCCTCAGGCATCCCTATGAACTCCGCTGCCCTTAGTGCGGATGTGGCAATCACAAGGGCCATGGGGTCTGCATCTCCAACATCCTCAGATGCACATATCACAATACGCCTTGCTATGAACCGCGGGTCTTCCCCTGCATAGAGCATCTTTGCGAGATAGTAGATTGCTGCATCAGGGTCAGAACCCCGCATGCTCTTTATAAAGGCTGATATGGTATCATAGTGCTGGTCGCCCTTTTTATCATAGACTATGACCTTTTTCTGTATAGACTCTTCCGCTGTCCGGACTGTTATATGTATGCTGCCATTTTCATCAGGGGCGGTTGTAAGGACAGCTATCTCCAGCGCTGATAGGGCCTTTCTTGCATCTCCATCTGACATCTTTGCAATATGTCTTAATGCATCTTCTTCTGTAATTATCTTTAGATTGCCGAGCCCCCGCTCTTTATCCTGAATTGCATTATTCAGGATATTCAAAATTTCTTCCTGCGTAAGCGGCTTTAATTCAAACACCTGGCTTCTTGAAAGCAGGGCGCTGTTTACATAAAAGAATGGGTTTTCAACTGTTGCTGCTATCAATGTGATATTGCCCTCTTCCACATCCGGCAGCAGTGCATCCTGCTGGAGTTTGTTAAATCTGTGTATCTCATCGAGGAATAAGATGGTGCGGATACCTTTTGCCTTTCTCATCCTCGCAGCCTGAATCACCTTCCTCAGCTCATCAAGCCCTGCAGTGGCGGCATTGAGCCATTCAAAGTGGGCCATTGTCTTTGCAGCAATCACCCTTGCCAGCGCAGTCTTACCTGTGCCTGGAGGCCCGTATAGGATTAAAGATGTAACCCTATCGGCATCGATGGCCCTCCTGAGGAGCTTGCCTTTACCAAGGATGTGTTCCTGCCCTATATATTCATCAATTGCTACAGGACACATGCGATATGCGAGAGGTTCAAGGGGTTGACTTGAGGCATTATCTTTAAAAAGCTCCATATAAGAATTTACCCTTTCTTATGGAATATGTCCAGCCTTATGTTAAAATGTGATTAAAATCGGCTGTTACCAGGAGGGCATTCAAGCATGTTTCATACAGCAGACCCAGAGGATATAATCAATGGAAGGATCACAGATGTATATTTTGAAAGAACGGTAAAGATCCTAAAGGCAAGGGGTATAGATAAGACGGTCAAAGCAGAGTTCATTGCCAAGTCCCTGCCAGATGGCTGGCCATGGGCAGTGCTTGCAGGGATAGAGGAGGTCTCATACCTGATGAAAAATCTCAACATAAAGGTAAGGACAATGAAAGAGGGGACGGTGTTTTATCCATATGAGCCTGTTATGGAGATAGAGGGCAGATATCTTGATTTCTGTGTCTATGAAACAGCGCTCCTCGGCCTTATCTGCCAGGCGTCGGGCATTGCCACCCAGGCAGCGAGGTTTAAGCGGTTGGCAGGCGAAAAACTCGTTATAAGTTTTGGTGCTCGAAGGATGCATCCAATCCTTGCACCGATGATAGAAAGGAATGCATATATAGGAGGATGCGATGGCGTTGCCGTTGTAAAGAGCGGCGAGCTTATAGGGGAAGACCCGATGGGGACAATGCCGCATGCCCTTATAATATGCATTGGCAATACCGTTGATGCTATAAAGGCATATGATGAGGTGCTTGACCCCAGGTTCAAGAGGGTTGCACTCATAGATACATTCCTCGACGAAAAGTTTGAGGCATTAAATGTAGCAGAGGCCATGGGAGAAAAACTCTTTGGCATAAGGCTCGATACACCCTCATCGAGGAGAGGGGATTTCTTCAGGATACTTGAGGAGGTCAGATGGGAGCTTGATCTCAGGGGCTTTAACCATGTCAAGCTCTTTGTAAGCGGCGGGATAAAAGAGGCAGATATCTCTGTATTAAACCCCTTTGTTGATGCCTATGGCATCGGCACCTCCATAAGCAATGCCCCTGTTGTTGATTTTGCCATGGATATAATGGAGGTAGAAGGCATGCCCCTTGCCAAGAGAGGTAAATGGTCAGGCTCTAAGAGGGTATTACGCTGCCCTTCATGCAATAGCAGAAAAATAGTCCCGAACAGGGCAATGGATTATAGATGCGAATGTGGAGATACATATGAAGACATCCTTATACCCCTTTACGATAAGGGTAAGGTCCTCCATGAACCTGCAAGGCCTGTTGAACTTAGAGGCTATGTGCAGACACAGACCTCGAGGCTTGCTCTCTCTTAATGGGAAACTTCAAGGTTGTTGCTGCTATCCTCATATGGAGCTCCCTTGGGATCATAGTCAGATGGGCAGGTATCCCCGTTATAGAGATAATATTCTATTCCTCACTCATAGCAATTATCCCGCAGAGCCTCATACTGCTTGGATACGGTAAATTTAAGGGTTTGCGGCTGATGGATAGTAATAACCGTTATCTACTCATATCTATAGGAATTTGCTATATAGTAAATTCATTTCTCTATTACTACTCCCTTACCCACACATCCATTGCCAATGCAGTATTAACACATTACACAGCACCTGTCTTTGTTGCAGTGTTTGCACCTGTCTTTCTAAGCGAAAAGACATCTATTGCTGTCCTTTATTCCATAGTCATTGCATCCATTGGTCTTTACCTGATGTTCGGGACAGTGTCTCTATCTGACAGAGAGATACCCGGCGTATGGGCAGGGCTGGCATCAGGCGTTGTTTATGCAATGATAATACTTATAATGCGCACTTTAGCGCAGAAGTACGATTCTCTCCTCATAGTCTTCCTCCAGAATGTGGTTGTCATTACTGTGCTTTTACCTGTAATAATAAACTTCCGTATGCCGTGGGATGCCATACCTTTTCTTTTGGTCCTCGGCATAGTGCATTCAACCATTGCCCCATTTCTTTATCTTGAAGGGTTAAAGACAGTAAGGGCTAATGAGGCAGCAGTGCTCGGCTATTTTGAGCCGCTCGGCGCCATAACCCTTGGTGCAGTCTTCTTCTCTGAGGTCCCATCACTAAAGGCCCTGTTTGGCGGACTCATGATTATTGCATCAGGTTATCTGATATTAAGAGACAGCAGAGATAGTAAAAGCAAGGGAAGTTGACAAAGCCCCATATTTTAAGAAAAATAAACCATATGGATGACAGCCTGTATATGAAGAAGACCATTGAACTTGCCCTGAAGGCAAAGGGAAGGACAAGCCCTAATCCGATGGTCGGCGCCCTTGTTGTAAAGGACGAGAAGGTCATTGCATCAGGGTATCACAAAAAGGCAGGTACACCCCATGCAGAGGTCATTGCATTGAATAAGGCAGCCAGCTCAGCAAGGGGTGCAACACTCTATGTAAACCTTGAACCCTGCTGTCACATCGAAAAGAGAACCCCGCCGTGCACAAAGGCCATCATAGAAAGCAGGATAAAAAGGGTAGTTGTTGGAACACTGGACCCAAATCCAAAGGTCTCTGGAAAGGGCATTGATGAGCTAAGGCATAGCGGCATCAGGGTTGATGTTGGCGTTATGGAAGAGGAGGCAAAAAGACTGAATATGGCATTTATAAAATACATAACGCAGTCCATGCCATTTGTAATAATGAAGGTAGCCCAGAGCCTTGATGGAAAGATTGCAACAGCATCGGGGGAATCAAGATGGATAACAGGGGAAAAATCAAGGCTTATGGCGCACAGGTTAAGGAATGAGGTCGATGCTGTAATGGTTGGTATAGGCACAGTGCTTAAGGATGATCCAGCACTCACCACAAGGATCCCGGATGGCAGAGACCCATACAGGGTAATTGTTGACAGCTCTTTGAGGATACCTCTATCGGCAAAGGCACTTATTGAGCCCTCAAAGGTGATTATAGCTGTAACAGAGCGCGCACCTCAGGATAAAAGGGATGTGCTGAAGGAAATGGGAGTAGATATAATAATTCTGAAACATGAAGACGGCGAGGTTCCTTTGAAGAGCCTCATGCGGGAATTGGCCAAAAGGGAGATCTTAACCCTGATGATAGAGGGCGGCTCTTCAATAAATGCCTCTGCCTTAAGAGAAGGTATAGTTGATAAGGCAATGTTTTTCATCTCGTCAAAGATAATCGGAGGAAAACACTCTATCGCATCAGTTGGCGGCATTGGGCCAGAGACGCTCAGGGATGTAGTAACATTGTCAGATCTGAAGATAAGAAGGATAGCGGAAGATGTGCTCATAGAAGGCTATACCCCCTTTTTCGATCACTGGTTCTACCACAGATAAAAGAGCAGTTAAGTAGATTTTTTATATACCTTCTGCTAACATTGATTCTATGGGCAATGCAATAGAGGAAAGGGACAATGCAATAACAGGGGTCCTTGTTTCTGTTGTTATTGCCATGATAGCCTTCTTGCTTTCCAACCTCCACAGGGCACTTGACTCTTTAGTAGTGTCCATCATCATCGGCATCCTTTTCAGGAATATCTTTGACAACAGGCTCGGCCTTGAAAGGGGGATTTCACTCGTCATAAGATATGCTATACCCATTGGTATTGCATCCTATGGAACACAGCTCACCTTTAAAGGCGGTACATTCATCTTTTGGCTTCAGGCATTAATACCCCTTCTCCTATTGTTTTCTCTGACGATAGTATTTTCGAGGATATTCGGATTAACCCAAAACCTGAGACTACTTCTTGCCTCAGGGCTTTCTATATGCGGAGCATCTGCCATCGCTATAGTCTCACCGCTCATAAAGGCAAAGGATGAGGAGACATCCATAGCTGTCATATCCATTACTGCTGTAGGGCTTATAGGCGTTCTCTTTTATCCAATGATTATGGACTGGTTTAAGATACCTGAAAGGGTATTTGCCTTTCTTACAGGCGCAACGCTTCCGATGCTTGGCCAGGTAGAGCTTGTCTCAGCTACTGCAGGCAAGGCAGCGTTCATGCTCGCTACACAGATTAAGCTCCTGAGGATAGCCACCCTGGGGATATTCATCCCGATTATCTTTTACCTCTATAGAAAGGAAGACGGTAAAAAACTCTATCTTCCATGGTATATAATAGTATTTGTGGTCTCAGCAATAGCCTTTAATCTTATAGGGTATCTCCACAGTATTAGGGGCTATATAGAACCCATAAGCAGATTCTCCCTGTCTGCTGGTATTGCAGCGATTGGGTTATCAGTAAATCTCGAGAGCATAATGGAAATAGGGCCAAAACCATTAATAGTTCACCTGATTTCATGGATTATTGTGGTCTTCCTGGTATTAACAGCCTTTCAATATATACTGCCAAATATATAATGCTTAGAAGTGTATTCCATAAGGTGTTTTTATCATTCCTTTTTTTTGCAATAACCTTGTTTGTCCCATTCAGCCTGACAATACAACATACATTGGAAAAGGGCATAGAGAAAGAGGAAAAGGCTGAGGATGTCCTTTCAAAATCTGAGGCTCATAAAAAGATAATAGGCGATACAACGGAAAATATAGGCATATTTGCCTTCTACGGGTTTTTCCTCTCATTTATACTCTCGCTGTTTTTTGCAAGGGGGATACTAAGGCCGCTGAAAAACCTCTCAACAGGCGTAAAAAGGATAAAAGATGGAGACCTTGACATCGAATTGCCAATCCTGACAGTAGATGAGTTTGGCGAAATCACCAATACCTTCAATGACATGACAGCCACCCTCAAAAGCTATACAGAAGACCTGAAGAAAAAAGACCTGTATATAAGCTATATGCTCGACCCCCTCTGGGTTGTCGATGAAGATAATATTGTCACAGATATAAACCCTGCCTTTACAAGACTCTTAGGTTATGAAAGGGCTGAGGCAGTCGGAAGACCAATATATGACTTCTTTGATGTAGAGAACCAGGCGATCATGAGGCATCAGATAGAGGAAAAGAGGGAAAAGGGGATCTCTGATATATACGAGATAACCATAAGGGCAAAGGATGGCAGTGGGATACCAATACTCATGAGCGGCTCACCTATTCTTGAGGGTGAAAGGGTAATAGGGAAGATTGGCGTTCTAAAGGACTTCAGGGAGCAGAAGAAGCTAAGGGACGAACTAAGGGAGGCCAACGAATACCTTGAGACAATTATGGATAGCATAGAGGACACTCTCATCGTCATAGACAGGGACTTCAGGGTTGTTGCAGCAAACCAGGCTATTTACCATCAAGCAGGTGGAAAGGATAAGGCTGTAGGACAGCGCTGTTATAACCTGACTCACGGCCTACCCAGACCCTGCTGGCCTGATGAAGAGGAATGTCCTGTAAAGATGGTCTTTGAGGCAGGCAGAACCTTCCGCACAATCCACGAGCATCTAACACCTTCAGGCAAGAGGTTTTATGAGATACTTGCCTGCCCCATAAAGGACGAAAGAGGTGAGGTATATCAGGTGATTGAGCTCATGCGGGATGTCACAGACAGGAAGATGCTTGAGGATGATATCATACAAAGGAATAAAGAGTTATCTGCGATTAACTCCATTGCAACGGTATTAAACAGATCCCTTAATCAGGATGAGATTATCGGAGAGGTTCTGAACAGGCTCATCGATCTCTTCAAGATGGATGGTGGAGGCGTATTTTTATTTGATGAGTCGAGGAAAGAACTGTTCTGTGTTCATCATAAGGGCATATCCGATGATTTTGTAAAACAGATTGGAAGGGTAAAGTACGGGGCTGACATCCCCGGGAGGGTTGCTGCTACAGGACAGCCAATTACAACTCTTGACCTCTCAAAAGACCCAAGGGTTGAAAGGGGCGTGCTCAAGCACTCAGGGATTAAGGGTTATTGCTGCACCCCTGTTAAAGGTAAAGAGAGGATCATTGGTGTATTCTGCCTTTTTAGCTATAAAACCCATATCTTTACTCCTGAAGAGGAGCGGATTCTCAACTCCATAGGAGATATGACAGGGGTTTCCCTTGAGAACATAAAGCTCTATGACAGGATGCGGGGATTATACGAATTCCTGAAAACAAGGAGAGAGTTAGAACAGGGGCTTCTCATGAGGCTTTCTGACCGCCTTGTGAGTGCATTGAATATGCAGGAGATGATGGACTCCTCCGTATCCCTGGCAAAGGATTCTATAAAGGCGGATTTTGCATGGCTCCTTATGCTTGATGCAGCAGGCAACCTCATACTCGGCTCTGTAAGGGACGATACCATCATGGGTGGTATTCATACCATTATCTATCCAAAGGAAACAAGCTCATTTGAGGCATATGCGATTGAGCACGGCAGCCCGATAGGGATGGCTATTGATGAAGAGACAAGATTTTATATCTGCCCAGCGGTAAAAGAAAAGGGATTTAAATCTGTCCTTGCTATCCCCTTAATAGTCGGGCAGCGCGCCCTTGGGGTGCTTTCCATTTACTTCTACAGCCGGAGGGATTTCGAGGAAGAGGAGCTCCATTTTATACAGCTTATAACAGGGGTTCTGGCCCTTACCCTCGAACGCTCAGATCTCTATGAGAGGATGCTCATTGAAAAGGGGATGGCAGAGATAATCCTGCAGAGCATCACCGACGGCGTATATACACTTGATAAGGATGGTTGTGTAACTTCAATAAACATGGCTGCCTCAAATATCTTGGGCGTATCCCCGCAACAGGCCATTGGAAGGCCATGTCGTGAGGTAATCAGCCACAGTGATGAGGAGTTCATGATATTGTGCGGCGGTGAATGTCCAATAGGGAGCACCTTATTGAATGAGGTGCCATCCAGGGCAGAACTCATCCTCCGCAGGGGAGATAAGGAAATACCGTTACTGGTAAGCTGCTCTCCACTTCTTGACCCGAAGGGTGAACCCATCGGAGCTGTACATGTCTTCAGGGATATAACTAAAGAGAAGGAGATAGACAGGATGAAGACAGACTTTGTCCGGGCTGTCTCCCACGAATTCAGAACACCCCTGTCTGCAATTGTAGGTATGACGGAGATGCTCCTTGGAGAGGAGGTCAAAGGGGAAAGGTCAAAGGAATACCTGAAAACTATTTATCAGGAGGGCCAGAGATTGTCGCATATGGTCTCTGACCTGCTTGATATAGCAAAGATAGAGCGCGGGAAGATAGCCCTGAAGGAGGTAGATATAGACCCTGTGAAACTTATAGAAGCCTCGGTTCAACCATTTATCTCCATGGCTAAGGAAAAGAATATCGAGTTATCGTATAATGTAGAGGATGGTACGCCAGAGCTGAAGGGCGATGCTGATTTCCTGAAGCAGGTCATTATAAACCTGATTTCAAATGCCATGATATACTCGGACAGCGGGGCAAAGGTATGGATTAATATAAAGCCCGTGGACAACACGGTCGAGATCAGCGTGAAGGACACAGGCTGGGGCATTCCAGAGGATGAGCTCCCGCACATCTTTAAACGCTTCTACAGGGGAAGGGTTAAAGAGAGGATAAAAGGCACAGGCCTTGGCCTCTCTTTATGCCATGAGATTGTGAAGCTGCACGGCGGGGATATCAGGGTTGTCAGCACCGTTGGCAAGGGCAGTGAATTCACTGTCATTATACCAGAGGAGCGATAATGAAAAAGATAATGGTTATAGATGACGAGCCGTTCATCCTCATGATGCTCGAGGATAAATTAACTGCTGCAGGCTATCAGGTCATAACAAGAAGGGATGGAACAGATGCAATTGAGGTGGTAAAAAAAGAACAGCCCGACCTCATAATACTTGATTGGATGATGCCAAGGATTAGCGGTATAGATGTGTGCAAGAGATTAAAGGAGGATATTGATACGGCATATATCCCGGTCTTCATGCTTACTGCAAAGGGCCAGGCAGCAGATGAAAGAATTGGTCTTCAATGCGGGATTGCAAGGTATATAACGAAACCGTTCAGTCCCAAAGGCCTTATCGCAGAGATAGAGGAATTTTTTGGAAGACAGGTTAATAGATAACGACCTAAAGGCAACGATAAGGGAGTTGGCCGATTGCTATGAGGAACTGTCCCTGCTATATCGCCTGTCATCTGAGCTTTCTGGAAATCTCAGCGTAGAGGACATCTGTAACAGGATAGTCGCAGAGGTTACCGAACAGCTTGAGGTAAAGACTGCTGTGGTAATGCTCATAGAAGAAGGCGGACAAAGGCTTTATACAAAGAGCTTCAAGGGCTCATGGAATATAATGAGTATTGATAGAGGTGGGAATATCGTATGGAATGCAATTAATGAGAAAAAAGATATTGCAGTCTGCGACCTGATGACCACTGAATTCAGGGATGATTTTCCGGGGATCAGCTCCATCCTTATATGTCCGCTTCTCGGTAAAAAAAGACCCCTTGGGGCAATCATTGCAGCAGACAAAAAATCTAAAGAGGAGTTTTACTCCTATGACACAAAGCTGATAATGGCCATAAGCACGCAGGCTGCACTGTTAATAGAAAACGCAACACTATATGAGGAACTTGAGGAGTTTTTCATAGGCTCTGTAAAGGCCCTTGTCAGGGCGCTTGAGGCGAATTCGTCATGGACAGTCGGCCATTCAGAGCGTGTAACAGATTATGCTACTGCCATAGCCGAGGGAATGGCTGAGGACAGTGAATTTATTGAGAGATTGAGGATATGCTGCCTTCTGCACGATATAGGGAAGATAGGCATCCCTGTGATGATTCTTGATAAACACGGAACACTCGATGAAAATGAATCCAGGGCTGTGCTTCAGCATCCCCTGAATGGCGCCCGGATGCTTGAGGGCATAAGGGCATTTAAGGATATTGTAGCAGGCATAAGACATCATCATGAAAGGTGGGATGGCAACGGTATACCGCACGGATTAAAGGGAAATGACATACCACTGATGGCAAGGATAATTGCTGTTGCAGATGCCTTTGATGCCATGCTCTCAGACAGGCCGTATCGGAAAAAAAGAACCATGCAAGAGGCAGTAGAGGAGTTAAGAAACTCATCAGGCAGCCAGTTTGACCCACAGGTTGTTGATACATTCATTAAGACAGTTATACAGTTTAGCCTACTGCATCAAGGTGTCTCACCCTGAGACTTACGCCAAGTTCATCTGCAATCCTGCGGCATTTCTGTATATCTACATCAGGCAGGTCCACGACAGTAACCACGATCTGAGGCACATACCTCTTTGCCTCCTTTATAAAATCCAATACGCCTTCAAATGCATCCTTGAAGGAAGGCGCACATATCCTCTCATATTTTTCCCTGTCATCCGCATCAAGGCTTATGGATAAAGAGTCAACAAGGCCGCTAAGCTCAGGGAGTATATTCCTTCCATGAATCATGTTACCATGACCATTGGTATTTATCCTTACCCTTCCGCCATTCTGCTTGATCCATGCTGCAACCTCTTTTATAACATCAAGCCTCAGAAACGGTTCTCCATACCCGCAAAATACAATCTCCCTGTATTCGCAAGGATTACCGATGGCATGGATTAACTCCTCTGCTGCAGGTTCATGCCCCAGCCTGAGATTATGGCCCTTTACATAATCGGTATGAAACCTGACGCAGAATCCGCATCTATTTGTGCACCTGTTAGTGACATTGAGATACAGAGACTGTCTTATCTTATAGGCTATTTCTCCTTGTTCCGGGAGTTCTCCTATATGAAAAAGCCTTATTGCATTTACTGTTGTAATCCTCGCTATATCCTCAACAGTTACCCCCCTTATATCCGCAATAGCCCTTGCTGTGTGGAGGACAAAAGACGGCTCGTTTCTCTTCCCCCTCATGGGTTCAGGGCTGAGATACGGCGCATCTGTTTCAAGCATAAGGTATTCGTCAGGGATAATCGCCGCTACCTCTTTTATCATTTTAGCATTCTTGAATGTCACGGTTCCGGCAATGGATATAAAGAAGCCCATCTCCATCACCTTCTTTGCCATATCACTGTCGCCTGAAAAACAGTGAAGCACACCTCTTGTTCCCTTTGCCTCTGACCTTAGAATATCCAATGTATCTGCTGCTGCATCTCTGCTGTGCACAATCAAGGGCAGGGATAATTCCCTCGCTATGCAGATGTGCTGTTTGAATACCTGAATCTGTATATCCCCTGGCGAGTGCATATAGTGATAATCAAGGCCTGTCTCACCTATTGCAACAACCCTCGGTCTTTGTGCAAGCTCCTTGATTGCCTGTACAGAACCCTGGTTAAATGATGATGCATCATGGGGGTGTATCCCGATGGAGGCAAATATAGAGTCATACCTCCCTGCAAGTTCAACAGCGCCGAGGCTTCCTTTCATATCAGAGCCTATGGTGATCATATACTCGACACCTGATGCCCTTGCCCTTTTTATTACATCCTCCCTGTCAGTGTCAAAGGCATCCATATCGAGGTGGCAGTGTGTATCTATAAGCATCTTTTAATATAACATAAAATCATGGATCCCTCGTGGGAGACTGCTTCTCAAAAAATAGACAAAATAGACATGGAGAAATCAAAATCGTGCTGTATCTGTCATTGCGAGCACATCCTGAACGAAGTGAAGGAACAGTGCGTGGCAATCTCCTGGGAAGATGGGATTGCTCGCAACGACAAGGGTTGTTTTTTTTAAAGAAATATGATAATTTTCATAGAAACGAAAGGAGGCATGTCCTTGAAGGAACAAGAGATTATAGATGCCCTCAAAAATGACAATGACGAGTTCAGAAGGCTGTATGAGGAGCACAGGAGGCTTGAGGATAAGCTTTCCGAACTTGAGCAGAAGAGGTATCTGACAACCGAGGAAGAAGTAGAGAGAAAGCAGATACAGAAACAGAAGCTGCATAAAAAAGACCAGATGGCTGAACTTATAAGGCAGTATAGGCAGAGGGTCCTTCAGGCTAACTGAAAAACATGAGAAGCGACATCATCAAGAAGGGACCTGAACGGGTCCCGCACAGGGCATTGCTTTACGCAACAGGCATGCCAGAAACAGAGATAAATAAACCATTCATTGGCGTTGCCACAAGCTTTACAGATATAATCCCGGGGCACATCGGCATGAGAGACCTCGAAAGGTTTATTGAAAAAGGGATACACTCAGCAGGCGGCTACCCATTTTTCTTTGGCATCCCTGGCATCTGCGACGGCATTGCAATGGGACATCGCGGCATGCATTATTCACTGCCATCAAGGGAGCTCATTGCAGATATGGTTGAGACCATTGCCGAGGCCCATCAATTCGACGGCCTTGTCCTTCTTACGAACTGTGACAAGATTACGCCTGGCATGCTCATGGCCTCTGCAAGGGTAAATATCCCCTCGATTGTTGTTACTGCAGGGCCGATGCTGTCAGGCCGTCTAAGGGGGAAACGGCTTTCCCTTGTCAATGATACATTTGAGGCGGTTGGCAGATATAAACAGGGTGAGATAGGCGATGAAGACCTTGCTGAACTTGAGCTCTGCGCCTGCCCAGGAGCAGGAAGCTGTCAGGGCATGTATACTGCAAACACCATGGCCTGCGTTACAGAATCCCTTGGGATGAGCCTTCCAGGGTGTGCAACTGCCCTTGCTGTATCAGCAAAGAAGAGGCGCATTGCCTTTTACAGCGGCCAGAGGGTTGTAGAGCTTATAAAAAAAGGTATAACGCCGAGAAAGATAATGACAAGGAAGGCATTTGAAAATGCCATAAGGGTTGATATGGCCCTTGGCGGTTCTACGAATACAGTGTTACATATCCCGGCCATTGCACATGAGACAGGTGTAAAACTCCCCCTTGAGCTGTTTGATAAACTCAGTAAAGATACCCCACATATCTGCAATATGCTCCCAGGGGGCAAGGATTACTTAGAGGACCTTGAATTTGCAGGCGGTATCCCTGGTGTTCTTAACAGACTGAAGGACAGATTAAACAATACCCTTACGGTCTCTGGAAGGCTTATCCATGAGATTGCAGATGATGCCTTCATTGCCGATGCCGATGTCATAAGGCCCATTAATAAGGCATATCATAAAGAAGGCGGTATTGCCATACTCAGAGGCAACATTGCACCTGAGGGCGCTGTTGTAAAACAGAGCGCTGTGAGTAAGACAGTGATGCGTTTTGAGGGCAGGGCAAAGGTCTTTGATTCAGAAGAGGAAGGGATGAAGGCCATACTTGCTGGAAGGGTAAAAAAAGGGGATGTTGTTATCATCCGCTATGAAGGCCCCAAGGGCGGACCTGGCATGAGGGAGATGCTTTCGCCAACCGCAACCATTGCAGGGATGGGTCTATCCGACTCTGTTGCCTTAATAACAGACGGCAGGTTCTCGGGTGGGACAAGGGGACCGTGTATAGGCCATATATCCCCTGAGGCAATGGAGGGAGGGCCTATCGCAATCCTTAAAAACGGAGACAGAATAAGGATTGACATACCAAAAAGAAGGATAGATGTGCTGCTTACTGACAGAGAGCTAACAGGGAGATTTAAAGCATGGAAGGCGCCTGAGCCAAAGATAAAGAAGGGCTATCTTGCAAGGTATGCGCAGTTTGTTACCTCTGCTGCAGCAGGGGCAGTAATGAAGGATCTGGAGGATTAATGAAACTCAGCGGAGCAGAGATCTTTATAGAGTGTCTGAAGAAAGAAGGTGTTAAACATATCTTTGGCTATCCAGGCGGTGTTGTCTTAAATATCTTTGACCTCCTCTACGACAACAAGGATGTAAAACTCATCCTGACACGCCATGAGCAAGGCGCTGTTCATGCAGCAGACGGCTATGCAAGGGTATCGGGAAGGCCTGGCGTTGTGCTTGTAACATCAGGCCCTGGAGCAACAAACACGGTAACAGGCATAGCCACTGCATCTATGGATTCTGTCCCTCTGGTTGTATTCTCAGGCCAGGTTCCAACAATGCTCATTGGAAACGATGCATTTCAGGAGGCAGACATCGTTGGGATAACAAGACCATGCACAAAGTATAATTTCCTTGCAAAGGATGTAAATGACCTTGCAGAGATAATAAGGGAGGCATTTTACATAGCTACAACAGGCAGGCCAGGCCCTGTGCTTATAGACCTTCCAAAGGATGTCACCTCAGGGAAAACGGATTTCATCTGGCCAGAAGATGTAAAGATAAGGAGCTATAATCCGACCTATGAGGGCAACAAGTGGATGATAAAGCAGGCAGCACACGAGATTACAAAGGCAAAAAGGCCCATAATCATAGCAGGTGGCGGTGTTATTATCTCAGGCGGCCATAAGGAGCTAAAGGAGCTTGCTGAGATTACACAGATCCCGGTTGCAATGACCCTTATGGGGCTTGGCGGTTTTCCGGGGACACATAAGCTGTCATTGGGGATGCTCGGGATGCATGGGACATACTATGCAAACATGGCCACACAGAACTCTGACCTCATTGTCGCTGTAGGCATGAGATTTGATGACAGGGTTACAGGGAATGTGGATGGCTTTGCACCACAGGCAAAGATAGTGCACATAGATATAGACCCAACCTCCATAAGGAAGAATGTCAGGGTTGATATACCGATTGTCGGTGATGTGAAATTCATCCTGAGGGAGATGTTAAGTATTTTAAAGGAAGAGTCAAAGGGGCAGTGGACAGAGATAAGAAAGGCATGGCTTTCACAGATAGGGCAGTGGAAAAAGGCAAGGCCGCTCACATACCACAGTATTGATGATGTCATAAAGCCGCAGTTTGTAGTGGAAAAGATATATGAGATAACAAAAGGGGATGCGATAATAACAACAGAGGTCGGCCAGAACCAGATGTGGACTGCCCAGTTCTATAAATTTGATAAACCGCGGAGACTTGTGACATCAGGCGGCCTTGGGACAATGGGCTACGGCTTCCCTGCTGCGATCGGCGCACAGATAGCCTTCCCGGACAAACTGGTTATAGATATTGCAGGGGATGGAAGTATCCAGATGAACATACAGGAGCTGGCAACAGCGGTATTAGAAAAACTCCCCGTCAAGGTTGCAATACTGAACAACCGGTATCTTGGGATGGTGAGACAATGGCAGGAGCTGTTCTTCCATGAGAGGTATTCTTACAGCCACCTCAACATGGTGCCTGATTTTGTTAAGGTTGCTGAGGCATACGGCGCTGTTGGATTAAGGGCAACAAAGGCGGGCGAGGTAGAGCCCCTGATAGAGGAGGCATTAAGGATAAAAAAGCCTGTATTCATGGACTTCATCGTTGACTGGAAGGAAAAGGTTTATCCGATGGTGCCTGCCGGCGCACCAATAGATCAGATGCTCTTTGAAGAAGAGGAAAAGAAGGCAGAGAAGAAGTTAAGGGCAGTAAAATAAAGGCAGCCCCTTAGCCCTAAAAAAATATTTATACTGAAATGAGGAAGAGGAGTTAATGAGACACACTATCTCTGTTCTGGTTGAAAACAAATTCGGAGTATTGTCGAGAATATCAGGGCTTTTCAGCGGCAGAGGGTATAACATTGAGAGCCTTTCTGTGGGCGAGACAATAGACCCTCAAATCTCTGTTATGACAATAGTCACAACCGGTGATGACTGGGTTATTGAGCAGATTACAAAACAGCTCAATAAACTCATAGATGTTATCAAGGTCACTGACATGACCGAGCTTGACCATGTAGAGCGCGAAATGGTTATGGTTAAGGTAGCACCGAGGCAGGATGATAAGGCTGAGGTATTAAGGCTTGCAGAGATATTCCGAGGCAGGGTTGTTGATTCGAGCCAGAAGACATATACCATTGAGATTACAGGTGATGAAAAAAAGATAGCGGCGTTTGTTGAGCTGATGAAGCCTATGGGGATAAAGGAGTTTGTCCGCACAGGAAAGGTCGCTATAGCAAGGGAAGGAATCAAAAAGAAATAGATATGGGCTTTATAAAAGGCGACTTATCTGTAATGCCGCTCATCGATCTGCTCACATGGCTTGAGCACAGCAAAAAGAGCGGCTCTCTCTTCCTGCGGAATAATGATGTAGAGAAAAGGATATATTTTGATAGGGGAAACATCATCTTCTGCTCATCTGATAAGGACGGCGAAAGGCTTGGTGAATTCCTGAGCAATGAAAAGAATATCTCATGGGACACTACCATAGAACTGCTAAAGGAATCAAGGCTCAAGGCTGTGCCATTTACGCAGATCCTTATTGAAAGGGGAATCCTTGATAAGGCATCGCTGAGGAATATGATATTCTCCCTCTCGGAGGTGATGATTATCAATTCCCTGAACTGGGGGGCAGGGAATTTTGAGTTTATAGACTCCCTGCCTGATACCGTAACAAACGGCCCTATAAGGCTTGATACGAGCCAGATAATCTTTAACGCAGTGAAGAAGTTTCAGCAGTAATCAAAGAAATAGTTTTCGATATATAAAAGACTATGCCTGAATATCTTAATGTCCTCTTTCCCCTTGATTTGAACAGCCTCTACTACATCTGCCCCCAGGGGCTTAGGGAAACTGTTAAAACAGGTTACAGGGTCTTAGCCCCATTCAGGAATAGAAGGCTCATCGGAATAGCAATGGGCCTTTTTAGAGAACCAGAGGAATTTAAAGGGGTAAAGGCGATATTGGATGTTATGGATGATAAACCCTTTATCCCGGAGCATCTTCTCAGGCTCATTCAGTGGATGTCTGAATATTACATCTCCACCCAGGGCCTATGCCTCAAGACTGCAATCACCCCTGGGATTATGGAGAAAACTATAGATGTAATATCTGGCGTCCTTATACCATCTGCTTCTACATCGAGGCAGCCTGATGACAGGTTTTCATCTACACAAAAGAGGCTTGTGGATGTAATCTCTCAGAGGGGATGGGCATATGTAACAGAGGTTATATCTATGGGCTTTTCTATTCGGGCAATTAAATCATTGATCAAAAAGGGCTGCATAGAGGTTGCCAATGAAAAGGCCATGACCCACGAAGAGATTCCAAGGCTTACCGATGAACAGGAGTTATGCCTGAAGAAAATCGCCTCAGCAATTGATAAGGGGGTGTTTGATGCCTTCCTTCTGCACGGCATAACAGGAAGCGGTAAGACAGAGGTCTACATGAGGGCAATAGATGGGATTAAAGGCGGTGCAATTGTCCTTGTCCCTGAGATAGCCCTGACAGTCCAGATTATTGACAGATTCAGGAGAAGGTTTGGCAGTAGGGTTTCGATCCTTCACAGCGGGCTTTCCCAGGGAGAGAGACTCCACGAATGGCAGAGGCTAAAGGAGGGCATTGCTGATATTGCACTCGGTGTCAGGTCTGCTGTGTTTGCACCTGTAAGGAATCTGCAATTGATCGTTGTTGATGAGGAGCATGAAGGCTCATACAAGCAGGCAGAGGGTGTCAGGTACAATGCAAGGGATGTGGCGGTCATGCGGGCAAAGCTTGAGGGTGCAGTGGTTGTCCTCGGTTCAGCAACGCCTTCCCTTGAATCGTTCTATAATACACAGATACGGAAATACCATTACCTTTCCATGACAAGGAGGATTGATAACAAGCCGATGCCTGAGGTCCATCTCATAGACCTCAGAAAGCAACCGCAGGTAAAGGCATTTATAACAGATGCTATAATGAATGGGTTAAAAGAACATATTGATGCCGATAACCAGGCAATGCTTCTTATTAACAGGAGGGGGTATTCCTCATTCCTGTTCTGCCGGGATTGCGGTTATATAGAGAAGTGCCCTAACTGCAGTATCTCCCTTACATATCACAAACAGGGAGCAAGTCAGCCGCGGCTTAGATGTCACTATTGCGGTTTTATCACAGCGCCTCCTGATGCATGTAAAAAATGCGGTGGAAACAGGCTGAGATATGCAGGGATTGGGACACAGCGGCTTGAGGAATATATATCCCAGAGCCTGCCGGGTATATCACTGAAGAGGATGGACAGGGATACAACAAGAAAGAGGAGGGCACATCAGGAAATTATAAAGGATATGGAGGACGGCAGCACAAGGCTGCTTATTGGCACCCAGATGATTGCCAAAGGCCATGACCTGCCTGATATTACATTTGCAGGTGTTATACTTGCTGATATATCCCTGAACCTTCCGGATTTTCGTTCAGGGGAAAAGGCATTCCAGCTCCTCTCACAGCTTGCAGGAAGGACAGGAAGGGGGGGGAAACCAGGCACGGTCTATATCCAGACCTATTACCCAGAACACTATATATTCAGGCATATCCTTAACCACAACTACCTTGGTTTTTATAACGAAGAGATGGCCTTCAGAAGGCAATTGGGTTATCCTCCGCTGAGCCGTTTTATAAGATTTGTCATAAAGTCCCGCAGGGATATGCCAATAGATGAGACCATGGCCGTACTCAGGGGCATCAAGTATGACGGGGTAGAGATTCTTGGCCCATCTCCAGCGCCTGTAGAAAGATTGAGGGGATTTACCCGATGGCATGTGCTCTTAAAAGGCACCAGCAGGAAGCACCTCCATGATGTTGCACACAATATCCTGAAAGGGCTTAAGGCAATCAAAGGCATACAGGTTGAGGTAGATGTTGACCCAATAGCGGTATTATAGGTCTATTATAGGTCGGGCAATGGGCATTAGATGCATTGACAAAGGGGTTCTGTGATGGAAGAAGAGAAGCAGGAAAAACTCCCTATTGATGCAAGACTTCTTTCAGATGCGATAATAGAACTTAATATATCAAGGAGAAGTGTAGGATTATATCCGCCTGAACATCCCATTGTAAAGGAGTCTATTGGTAAGGCATTTGAGCTTCTCAAGAGGCTTTTTGATCTCAGAAGCAGCATAACGCTTGGCATTGCAAAGGACACATTGGTTATTGATGAGTATGTCCTTGACAGGAAAAACCCTGTCTTCAGGGAGTTTGCCCTGAGCCTTCACAGCAAGGGCATAGCCGCCGTCACATTTTACTCCGGGCTTGAATCCGAGGAGCTTGTCTGCCTACACGAGGTTATAACCATGCATCATGCCCCTGCAGGGAAAACCCTTGTTGAGCTTGCAGAAGGCAAGGGCCTGAAGCACATAAGACTCAGCCCTCTTGACCTGCATAGTTTTGGCTTTGTAGAAGGGGGCATTAAACAGGGTGCTTCTGAAACCAGACTCTGGGATGACTATATATACGGTCTGCTGGAGGGGAGGCTTGCAGATAACGATGCTGAGGGTGTAGTCCTTGCCGTCCCTCCTGAACAGGCCGCTTTTATAATAAACAGCAGTATCTCAGAGGATGCCTCTGAGGAGACCTATGACAGGGTCATTGCTGCATATCTTAAAAGAAAAGGGGAGCATGAATTAAGCAAGGGGATATTTAATCGCTTTATATCGTTTGTAGAGAATCTCAGGCCAGAACTTAAAGCGCAGTTCCTTAACAGGGCGTTCAGCCAACCGCCTTCCGAGATGGCCTATATTGAAAAGATGCTCGCAGAGCTTACAGAGGAAGACCTCCGAAGGTTGTTCGAGGTCTTTAAAGATCGCTCCTCGATAATACCTGAGAGCCTGAAGAATCTTATTGATAAGCTCGCATTGGCAAAGGGTGTGGGTAAGGATTTCTTTGATATGGTAGGCGGAGAAATGATCCTGGTGGACGACATAGAGATGGACAGAAACATGATCAGGCTTCTTGAGGAAGACCACTTTAGGGTATTTGTCAATAAACAGTATGAGAGGGAGCTTGGGATGATGCTTGAGAGGCCTGAGGCCGAAGGCAGGATATCAGAGATATCCAGGATAGACTGCAGCGAGGGGGTTATAGACAGAACCTTCTCTGAGGTTCTTATCGAGATCCTCGAGTCTGACCTTATAAACACCGAGGATTGCCTGAGACTGCTCACGAGGCTTTCAGAACTCGCCGATTCATTTCTGGAGACAGGTAGATTTCAGGAACTCTGCGATATTTTCAATGCCCTCTATTCACATTGGCTTGCCGGAAAGTTTAAGACCGAGGCCTTAAACATGATTGAGTACTTCTTCCGCTCAGAGCAGTTCATAAAGAAGCTTGTAGATGCACTTAAACTCTGGGGTAGATACGACAGGGAAGGCGCCATAAGGCTTGCGAGGGTTTTAAAACTCTCCCTCATAAACCCGTTGCTCGATGCACTCTCAGAGGAGTCTGACTCAACGGCAAGAAAATTTCTGCTCTCCCTGTTGAGCACCCTCGGCAGTGATGTAGTTCCTGAGGCTATAAAAAGGCTCAACGATGAGCGCTGGTATGTGCTGAGAAACATGCTCTGTCTCATCAGGCAGTGCGGTGGAAAACGCTCCCTGGAGCAGGTAAGAAAACTGGCGAGGGATAAAAACAAAAAGGTATGCATGGAGGCAGTAAAGACACTTCTACACTTTGGCACTCCGGATGCCCTCTCATACCTGAGACTCTACCTTGAAAACAGGGACCCTGAGTTCAGGCAGCAGGCGATAAAACTTGCAGGGACCTACAGGGTCAAGGCTGCAGTGCCCCATCTCATTGAGCTGCTTAACAAGAATGACTTCCTCGGCACTGAGACATACTACAAAATTTCGGTTGTAAAGGCCCTTGCAGAGATAGGGGATCCGAGGGCCATAGCCCCACTTGAGAGGCTTTACAGATCAAAGAGATTGTTTTACAGGGATGCCCTTGAGGGGCTTAAGGTCGAAATTTTTAGAAACCTTCACTGCTATCCCCCTGATGCAATAGGGCAGATGCTTGAGCTTGGCCTCAACTCCAGGAATGAAGAGATAAGGGACATCAGCGCAAGACTTTCTAAAAAGGACTCATACTAATGGGAGCACAGAGGATGTCTGAAAAGTTTTCAGAATTCATATCATGCGTAATGACCGCAATGTCTTACTATTATCTTTATTCCAAGGAACTCCCGGCCTTCACCGAATTTGCCTGTAAGGCCGTAAACCTCCTGGATAATCTATATGCCGAGGACATGGTCAGCATTACCCTTCTCGGTGGCGACCTCATATTCAATGATACCCCTGTTACCGTAAAGGGTGTTCATATCGAAAACTTCATGAAAAAACTCAGGGCGAAAGGCATAGAGAGGATTATCATTAAAAGGGGTGTCAGCACAGAGGGGATCAAGAGATTTATACTTGAGATGGGCTCAAGGGATAAAACCATGAACAGCAGTGACAACATATTGCTTGGAACGGTTCAGGTTAGGTTTAGGGCTGAAGGAGACTCAATCCTGATAAAGGAAAACATCTCCCATCTGAGGGATGTCTATGACGGGCTGTCAAGATTTAAGAGCATAGATATGATAGGGCTGGAGGATGTGGTTATGGGTTTCATTGCTGCACTTAAAAGAGAGGCACATGTGCTTCGTCTCGTCAGTCCTTTAAAGTCTTATAGCGAATATACCTATGTTCATGCGGCAAATGTTTCTGTTATAACTATCTTCCAGGCAGAGTCACTCGGCCTTAAAGGTGAAGACCTCCGTGATGCAGGGCTTGCCGGCCTGCTCCATGATGTTGGAAAGGTCTTTGTCGCAAAGGCTGTCCTTGAAAAACAGGCGCGGCTTGATGAGTCTGAATGGAATGATATGAAGAGGCATCCAATCTACGGAGCAATGTCTCTTAGCATACTTGCGGATGTTCCAAGGCTCGCTGTGATTGCTGCATTTGAACATCATATGAGGTTCGACGGCAGCGGCTACCCTGACACTAAGAAACGCGGAAAAAGACAGCATATCATAAGCCAGATGGTTGCCATAGCGGATTTCTTTGATGCCCTGAGGACTGAGAGGCCGTACAGGAGAGCGATTGAGGTGTCTGACATAGCAGAACTACTGAAGGCAGCAGCAGGGAAGGACTTCAATCCACTGCTTGTTGATAATTTCCTCGGTTCGCTTAAGAAGCTCACAGCCTTTTAGACCTGAAGATTCCTGTGGATAATGTATTAATGACAATTGACTAAGATTTCTCGATATGCTATCTTAGAGGTGAGTTTTAGAGCAGGTTTTCAAATTAAAGCTTTATTTAGTTGCAGGGGTGGGGGCGTCTTGGGAGTTATAAATCTCCCCAATATTCTAACAATAACAAGAATTCTGATAATCCCTTTTTTTGTGACAAGCTTAATATACGGGCATTATCGTTATTCCCTGTGTCTCTTTATAGGGGCTGCAATCACAGACACACTTGACGGTCTACTTGCAAGGCTGAAAGATCAGAAGACCACTTTTGGAACCATCCTTGACCCTGTTGCAGATAAGTTTCTCCTGGCAACCTCATTTATCTTTTTCTCTATCTATCACTGGGTGCCAACATGGCTTACGATCATGGTCATAAGCAGGGACATAATAATTACTATTGGATGGTTCATACTCTACCTTTCAACCCATACGGCCAGGGTAGAGCCGAGCATCTTTGGCAAGGCATCGAATATATTTCAGGTAATTCTGCTTGCCTTTGTACTTCTGTCCATAAATATCAGGGGGACTGCATATGTTCCCAGTATTCTTGTATGGCCTGTGGTATTGCTCACTGCCCTTTCAGGGCTGCATTATATATACAGGGGGTTCAGGACTGCCAGTGGCTAATGAAGGGGTAAAGATAACAAAGATTACTGAGGGCGGCCTTGCACATAACATTGGTCTTTCTGAAGGCGATACCCTGCTAAGGATAAATGGAACACCCCTGACCGACAGCATGGATTACATCTTCCATGTAAAGGCCGACAAACTGCGGATTGAATTTGAACGGGGAGGTAAAGGCTACTGCATTGATGTAAAAAAGGATTACGATGACAACCTCGGCATTGAACTAAAACCCTTCAGAATCAGGACATGTCGAAACAACTGCATATTCTGTTTTGTTTCGCAGCTTCCAAAAGGAATGAGGAAAAGCCTGTATATCAAGGATGACGATTTCAGACTTTCATTGCTGTACGGCAATTATATCACCCTCACCAACCTGACCGATGCAGATAAAAAACGGATCTTCTCTCAGAGGCTCAGCCCTCTTTATATATCCGTGCATACAACGGATGACACTATAAGAAGAAAACTCCTCGGCAATCCAGATGCCCCCTCGATAATGAAGGAGCTCAAGGATCTTTCATCAAACAGGATACGGATGCATGCCCAGGTTATTGTCTGTCCTGATATAAACGATGGCGAAGAGTTAATAAGGACAGTCAATGACCTGTACAGGTTTTATCCCTATATAATGTCCGTTGCTGTTGTGCCTGTCGGTGTTACCAAATACAGGAAACACGGCATAAAACCGGTTGGCATAGAGGATGCGAAAAGGATTATTTACAGCCTTGAACCCCTGCAAAAGAGGTTTAAGAAAAGGCATGGGGAATGTTTTGTATATCCATCTGATGAGATCTACATAAGGGCAGGCCTGCCTCTGCCCGGCATAAAAGACTATGGCGACCTCCATCAGATAGAAAATGGCGTTGGCCTCGTGCCGATGTTCCTCAACTCTGTAAAGAGGCTGAAGCTGCCCAAAAAGCCTGCAAAACCCAGGAGATTCATTACTGTAACGGGGCTGTCATTTTATCCCTATCTGCTTAATTTTGCAGAAAGGCTTAACAGCAGCCTTGGCATATCCATCGAGTGCATTGGCGTAGAAAACAGATTCTTCGGCCCTACAGTCACGGTTGCAGGCCTGCTTACAGGAAGGGATATCCTTGCGACCATAGTTGATAAGGTATCCGGAGATTGCCTTCTTATCCCGAAGGTCGCATTAAGGGATGGCGGCAATATTTTTCTCGACGATGTCACACTAAAGGATATGGCATCCGCTGCCGGGGTGCCTGTTAAGGCCATCGAGCCAACACCAGAGGGGCTACTCTCAGAGGTCACGGCTGATGATAACAGGTAAAACAAAGATACTCGGCATCCTGGGCTATCCTGTTAGTCATACCCTTTCTCCAGTCATGCACAATGAGGCATTCAGGGCATCAGGACTTGATTACTGCTATCTGCCTTTTAAGGTAGCACCTGAGAGGCTCCTGGATGCGGTTGGTGGGATACGGGCACTGAACATCCGCGGTGTAAATATAACTGTTCCGCACAAAGAGAGGATCATACCGCTTCTGGATCATTTGGATAAGGAGGCCTCCCTTATAGGCGCTGTAAATACAGTTGTGAATAAGGATGGGAAACTATACGGCTATAACACAGATGCAAAGGGGTTTATAAAATCCCTCAAGGAGGAGGGGATAATGCCAGGGCGCAAGAAGGTTATGATCCTTGGTGCAGGCGGCGCAGCAAGGGCAGTTGCATTCTCCCTACTGCTGAATGGTGTAAAATCCATTCAGATATACAACAGGACGCCTGAAAAGGCAGAGACCATTGTCGATTTCCTTAACAGGGTAAAATCAGGAATAGCTAAAACCGCCTATGCCATTACTCCGCTTAAAGATATAGATATCCTTATAAATGCAACATCCCTCGGGCTAAAGAAGAATGACCCTCTCCCCATAGCCCCGGCATTTCTCTGCCCTGGCCTTATTGTCTATGACCTTATCTATAATCCGCAAAAGACAGGGCTGCTTATAGAGGCGTCAAGGCAGGGGCTTAAGACAATAAGCGGCCTTGGTATGCTCCTCTGGCAGGGTGTATTGTCCTTCCGTCTCTGGACAGGGATTGAACCGCCTGTGGAGATAATGAGGAAGGCCATTTACAGGGCACTGAGGATTAGATAGATATTGTCTTAATGCAAACGAATTAAATATATTTACAAAATCTCCTCTAATCCCCTTTGTCAAAGAGGGGAAACAGTTCCCCCTTTGGAAAAGGGGGCGAGGGGGGATTTGAAGACCTTAGTAGAGAACTCCTCTCAAGAAAATACAGCCACAGCACAGTCAAAGGCTATCTCTATTACAACAGAGATTTTCTGAGTTCTATCAAGAAGCAGTCAATTGGCACAAATTTATTGGGGAATTAAAATTTGGAGTGTATCAGGAACATTCTTTAATCCATATTGTCTTGCGATTTCTGTATATGTAGTTCTTTGGATTATTGTAATTGCAACAAGGTTAATAACGTCGAGTGCAGACTAAAATGCAGACTAAAATAAGAATTCAAAATAAAAGATGAGGTGAAAAAAGTTTGAAATAAACGCTGAAGTGTTATAAAATCAGGTAGGAGGTGCAAAATGTCTATACGAACCTTTACAGCCGTTCTCCATAAGGAAGACGACCTTTATGTAGCAGAATGCCCAGAGGTAGGCACAGTGAGTCAAGGATATTCTATTGAGGAAGCAATTGCAAACCTGAAGGAAGCCACTGAATTATATCTTGAAGAATTTCCATTAGAAGAAGTTACAAAACCACTCATGACTACATTTGAGGCGTCTGTAAATGCCTAAATTAAAGAGAATCTCTGGAGAAGAAGCAATACGAAGATTAGAAAAACTTGACTTTCAACGAGTTCGTCAGCGTGGTAGTCATGTTGTTTTGAAAAAGCAAACATCTGAAGGTGAGATTGGCTGTGTTGTTCCTTTGCACAAAGAATTAGCAATCGGCACATTGCGTGGCATTTTAAAGCAGGCAAAACTGACCGTGGAAGAATTTATGGAGGATTTATAATTTTGCCCACAACCTCCGCTAACATGGCACAAAAAACTAAAGTCCAAACCCTTCGGGCTTCTTTTGTGCCAGCCCCGTTAACGGAAATCAGGTCACCATTTTGATATAATTTTAAAAGGAGGTGAGCAATGGACACTCAATTTTTTGAAGATCTGAAGAAAAGGTTAAAGGCGGATGGGCTTATTTAAAATTGATCCGAAAGGATCATTGGAACACGATCTAAGGAAGATTGACAGGCAGTTTATTGCAAAGATTCTTGAAGCTATTGAAAATCTTTCAGAAAATCCCTTAGCAGGGCACTGGGGATTGGATAGATAGATCTGAGATGGAATGGAGTGATTATGAACAAAGAGGCAAAGGCAATCCTCGCGAGTATCCGTGCATCAAGGATTCAGAGGATTGCGGCATAATCGAAGCTATGAAAACCCTTGAGAATAAAGCCCTGATCAAATTTTACAGAAAAGACTTGACAATGCCACTGATGTCAATCCCAAGATGCTCAGTCCGCCTGATCATGGACTCTGTTAAGCGCCTTTTCAGCTCCTCTGGCCATGGTGGAGGCAGCGGAATATCAGGGTTTGCAGGTGTATCCTTTTCAGCAAGTTCAACAAGGATCATGCTGAGCTTATCTTTCTTTTCGCTACATACAACAATGACCTCCCACGGCTGTGTATTCTTATACGAAGGACTCCTCTGTGCAGTCTTTATAATGCTTTCCAGTACATGTCTTGCAACAAGCGCAGGTTTAAATGCCCTGATACTTCTCATTTCCTCAATGCCCTCGATTAACTCCATAGACAGTTCCTTTCTTTTATGTTTCCACTACCATGTTGTCCCTGTGTATCACCTCATCAGAATACTTGTAACCGAGAATATGCTCTATCTCCGATGTCTTTTTTCCTTTGATCCTCTCTATGTCAGAGGAAGAATAGTTGGTCAGGCCCTTTGCAATCCTTATCCTGCTCTGGTCAAGGCAATTTACAGCATCTCCAACATCAAAACTCCCGTCCAGTCCTATTATGCCTGATGGCAACAGGCTCTTGCCCTTTTCTATAATGGCCCTTACTGCTCCACTGTCAAGGAATATAGAGCCTTTTGATCTGAGGCCGAATGCGATCCATCTTTTCCTTGAGCAAAGGTGTTCTTCCTTTGGCTTGAAAGATGTACCTAACCTTTCACCTCTCAGAAGGTTCTGAAGCAGCCCTTCTTTTCTCCCGCTTATGATATTTACAGCAATACCCTGGGCTGTGGCTTTTTTTGCTGATAAGAGCTTTGAATACATCCCACCTGTGCCAACGCAGCTTCCTGCACCTCCTGCTATCTTTTCAATCCCCTCTGTTATTTCATCAACCTCAGAGATGAGCCTGGCATCCGGATTCTTCTTTGGATCAGCAGTGTAGAGCCCATCAACATCAGAGAGGATAACAAGCAGATCAGCCTCCACAAGGCCGGCAACAAGGGAGGCAAGCAGGTCGTTGTCACCGAATTTTATCTCATCAACAGCCACAGGGTCGTTTTCATTTATGATGGGAATAACGCCGTAGCCGAGAAGGGTTGTCAGAGTATTCTTTGCATTTATATATCTGAGACGGTTTGTGATATCATCCCTTGTCAGCAACACCTGGGCAACCTTTTTCCCAAATTCGAGGAAGCTCTTTTCATATGCCCACATGAGGGTTGACTGCCCTATTGCAGCGGCGGCCTGTTTTAGTTTTATATCGTGCGGCCTCTGCTTGAGCCCGAGCTTTGTCAGCCCTGCAGCAACTGCACCGGATGATACCATTACGATCTCATAGCCCTCATCGACCGCCTCTGATACATCCTTTGCAATGCAATGTATCCTCCTGATATTCAACCCCTTTTCAGCAGAGGCCAGGATGTTGCTGCCTATCTTTATAACCAATCGTTTCATGTTATCCCATTAGCTTACCGCTGTTTTCTCAACTCCTCAAGCTTACTTGCAAGATAAAAGACAAGGCCGCTGATACCTTCGCCGGTAACAGATGATATGGCAAAGAAATCATACCCTTTATCTTTACAGTATTTTGAAAGGCTGTCAAGTCTTTTCCCATCGCCTTTTATATCGAGCTTTGTACCTGCAACTGATAATGGTTTTTCTGATAGGGCATGGCTGTAGAGGACAAGCTCCCTGTTTATCTTTTCAAGATTCTCCACAGGGTCGCCTGCTGACATCTCTGAGATATCAACGAGATGCAGGAGGAGGGATGTCCTTTCCACATGCCGCAGAAACTGAAAACCAAGGCCAGTGCCCCTGTGTGCACCCTCTATCAGACCTGGTATATCTGCAACCACAAAGCTCCTGGACTCACCATATTTAACAACACCAAGATTTGGCACAAGGGTTGTAAAGGGATAATCTGCAATCTTTGGCCGTGCAGATGATATAACAGAGATAAGGGTTGATTTACCAGCATTTGGCAACCCGATCAGGCCCACATCTGCAAGAAGTTTGAGTTCAAGGAGAATATCCTTTTCCTCTCCAGGCTCACCTGGCTGTGCAAATCTTGGGGCCTGCCTTGTGGGGGTTGCAAAATGTGAATTGCCCAGGCCACCCCTGCCTCCCTTTGCAATAACGGCCTGCTGCCCGTCTTCCACAAGGTCTGCAATTATCTCATCTGTTTCTACGGATTTTACAAGAGTGCCTACAGGGACATGGATTATCGTATCCTCACCGTCTTTACCATGCATATTTTTCCCCATGCCGTGCTGGCCGTGCTCTGCCCTGTATTGCTGCTGGTATTTCAGGTCAAGCAGGGTGTTTAACTCTCCTGTTGCCTTAAGGATTATGTCGCCGCCCCTTCCACCATCGCCTCCGTCAGGCCCGCCTTTCGGGACATATTTTTCCCTTCTGAAGCTTACACATCCCCTTCCACCATCGCCGGCCTTTATATGAATTTTTACTACATCAATAAATTTCATTTATCCCAAAAATTCGATTCAAAGAATCTCTTGAAGTTCTGTGGGGTGAAAGGTTTCTAATATAGAATTATCTTTCTTTCCCTTGCGAAGTTTTTAACTACCATGAGCGCTGTGTGGAGCCTCTGAAGTTTCATGTTTCTCATCCTTATTGCCCCTACATCGTTATATGGAAACTTCTCCCCCCTTATCGCAGCATGGACCTTTTGTATCTGCTGATGAAGCTCCTTTAGCCCTTCTGCATCAAAGCCCTTTAAAAAGATTGGATTGACCGTCACGAAACCCTCAGCAATATCCTTTGATATTGATGCAAAGCTCTTACCCCTTGCTATCGGCATCTTCCCTCCTTTCAGCTTCAGCAGGTTTTCTAACAAATATCCTTGATACCCATATCCCTATCTCGTATAGGAGGATGATAGGCAGGGCCATCAAGGTCTGGTTAAATGCATCAGGTGTAGGGGTGAGGATTGCAGCGATGATGAAGGCGATAAGTACGGCATACTTCCTGTTTTTTGCAAGAAACTTTGGTGTTACCACCCCCAGCCGTGTAAGAAATACAATCACAACAGGCAGTTCAAATATTACACCAAATGCAAGGATGAACTTCAGGCAGAAATCCACATAATGGCCTACGGAGAGAAATGGTTTCATATTTGCCGTTTTGTATTCGAGGAGGAATTTAAGGGCAAAGGGAAGGACAAGGAAATAGCAGAATGCAGCCCCTGCGAGGAAAAGGGTTGTTGTTGTGAGGACAAATGGTATTACATACTTTTTTTCCTTATGGACTAATCCTGGCGAGACAAATCTCCATGTCTGATGAAAGACAACAGGCAGTGCAAACACAAAGCCGACTATAAATGATATCTTCATATGCATCCAGAATGCCTCTGCCGGTGCCGTAAATATCAGTGTGGCAGGGCTTGTTTGCTTTATGAGAAGCGTTATGAATGGATATGTGAGACTGAAGCTGAGGCTGCTTTTCATGGGGAGGATAAGGATGCGGAAGATGTCCTCTGAATAATTAAAGCAGATACCAAAACCGATGCCGATGGCTATGACAGAGACAATAATCCGTTTTCTTAACTCTACGAGGTGTTCTGTGAGAGGCATCTTTTCATCAGGCATCTTCCTTACCTTCTACCTTACCGCTCCCTGATTCCATCTCTTTCTTTATCTCGTGTGCCCGTGCCTCGGCAAGCCCAAGCTCTTCCTTCTTGCCTTTTGCTTCTGTATCTTCCTGCTTTGCCTCTATCTTTTGAGGTTCTTGATCCTGAGGCTCTGGTATGTGATGCGTAATCTCTTCCTCCCGTGTCTCCTGCTCTATGGATTCCTTGACATCCTGCATTGCCCTCTTTAACTCTGCAATACCCTTGCCAAGGGCCTTGCCAAGTTCTGGAAGCCTCTTCGGCCCGAAGACTATAAGTGCCACAATAAATATGACTATAAGTTCCTGAATGCCAAGATCAAACACCTCTATCCACCTGCCTTTACACTTGCATAGTAAAACTCGTCCTGTCTCTTCAAAAATATAAGTATATTTTCTCCCGGTGACAGACCCCCTATGACCTTTTCTAATTCCTCCACAGAGTTTATCCTTACCCTGTTGACCTCGATTATGATATCCCCTTTTAGAATGCCGCCTTTCCACGCAGGCGACTCTTCATCAACCGATGTAACCAGGACAGCCCCGCCATCCTTTATCCCGAGCTGCCTTGCAATCTCTGCAGGTACTGTCTTTATGCCTATCCCAAGCCTCTTTGCTATTAATACCTCTTCTGTCTCAGACCCTTGCCTGAGAAGTGCCACCTTTGCCATAACTGTAACAGGTTGTCCATCCCGTATTACCTTAAATTCCACTACTGTTCCCACAGTGGTATTGGCAACCATCCTCGGCAGGTCGTATGCATCGTTTATCTTTTTGCCCTGAAACTCCACTATTACATCACCCCTCTTTAGTCCTGCCTTATCTGCCGGAGAATCCTTAACGATATTAGTTACGATTGCACCTCTTCTGTCCTTAAGGTTAAAATCCCTGGCAAGCTCTGGCGTCAAAGGCTGGACAGAGACACCGAGCCACCCCCTTTCTACAAAGCCCTTTTCTTTAAGTGACGGAATAATCTCCTTTGCCATATTTATCGGGATTGCGAATCCTATACCATGGGCTGTCTGGATGATGGCAGTGTTTATACCGACCACCTCGCCCTTCATATTAAACAGAGGGCCGCCTGAGTTGCCTGGATTTATGGCTGCATCGGTCTGTATGAAGTCATCATAAGGACCTGCGCCTATAACCCTTCCCTTTGCACTGACTATGCCTGCTGTCACAGTATGACCAAGGCCGTATGGGTTGCCTATGGCAATTACCCAATCCCCAACCTCAAGGCTGTCTGAATCCCCAAGGATTGCCGAAGGCAGCACCCTGCCTGCTGCATCTATCTTCAGCAATGCAATGTCCATCTTCGCATCCTTTCCAACGACCTTTGCATCGTACTCTGTATCATCCCAGAGCCTGACCTTTACGGCCTGGGCATTCTCTATCATATGGTTGTTGGTAAGGATATAGCCATCTCCACTTATAATGAACCCTGAGCCGAGGGTAGGTTTTTTTATCTCCCTCTCAGGCATTCCCTCGAAGTATTTTTTGTATTCATCAGGTATCGGGACAAACGGCATCACCCTTTCCTTGAACACCTGGATCGCACTTATGTTTACTACAACCCTTGTCCTCTCTTTCACAATCCCTGAAAAACTCTCTGGCAGATATGCTGCCAACAAGGTCTTTGAATAAGGGATTAGAATGAAAAGGACTAAGATAAAAACCCTTGTCCTGTTTCTCACCTATTTCCCTCCTCGATTATTCTTATGACCTTTTTCTTTTCAGGCGGGTAGATAAATGAGATGGAAAGCATTGCGCGGTATTCAGGGTTCTTATTCCTCAGGTCAAAACCAAGGCCAATGGTTGTATAAACAGAATTACCTGTCAATATCCTGTATCCAAAGCGGGCCTCAAGTGAATTGTTATCCGAGCTAAACCTGCTCTTCTTCCCGTATAATTCACCGAGCAACTGGAGGTTACGTGCCGCTGCAAACTCAACGCCAATGGTGTAGAGCAGTTCGTTCTTAAGGCCTGATTTCCCAACCCTTGTGTATATGAGGTTTACATTGCCATTGAATGGACCGACACGCTTGCTTATAAGCATACCCATACCCACATCTGTAGAGTTTGTGCTGTATGTATGCCTTCCTGAGGGTATGGTTGTGGTAAACAGCGCTGCAACAGACGGGCCGTATCTGCCTTCATCTATAAATCTGTATTTAATACCTGCCCCTAAATCCTCAAGGCCTTCTTCAGCATCTGTTATTACATATGGGATGTTTATCCCAATCTCAATGTTGTCCTTGATTCCATAGGCTGCCTGAAGCGACAATCTCTTCAGGTCTGACTCACTCAGAAGTTCAAACGACGGGCCTATGGCCAACTGTCCCTGTTGTAAGCTCTTTGCACTGAAGGTAGAGAACACCCCATATGGAGCAATGGGCGTGTATCCCTTGACCTCATATATATCCCCTCCAAATGATATGGACGGTATTAGGAGGATTAGCACGAGAAAGATGAGCCTTTTCATTTAGCCTAAAATAACAGAAAAAATACCTTGCTGTCAATGCAGTGGTCAATAGGATTCCTTGTCCTTTAGCACATCATTTATTGACAATCTGTTTCTGAAGACCCTGTATGTCCATATCTGATAAGCAACTACGATAGGCATGAATATCACGGCCACAACAGTCATTATCTTTAAGGTGTAGATGCTGGAGGAAGAATTAAAAATTGTCAGGCTGTAATCAGGGTCAGTTCTTGAAGGAACGAGGTTTGGGTAGAGTCCTATTACCGCACTAAATATAACCATTACAATGGTCAGACAGGAGGAATAAAACGCCTTCAGATACTGCCCTCTTGCTGCAAAAAACCTTATACCTATTAGCGAAACAACAGCAAGCACAGGCACAATGAGCCAGATATAGCTTTGAAGGAAATTTGCATAAAGATTGGTGGTAGATGCAGTATAGATAAGGAATAATACAGCAATGATTAGCAGCAGATACCACGATTTATCTGCAACGATGGAAGCCCTTTTACTGATCTCGCCGTCGGTCTTCGATGTCAGCCACAGGGCGCCATGCAGGATGAACAATAAAACAAACAAGACCCCTGTGAGCAGCCCGTACGGATTTAATAGAGACAACAATGTCCCGTGATAGCCACCTGCATCCATGGGTAACCCTTGAAATATATTGGCGAAGGCAACACCAAACAGCATTGCAGGAATAAGGCTGCCAAGAAATATTGCAATATCCCCGCCCCTTTTCCAGGTTTCACTATCAACCTTTCCCCTGAATTCCAGGGCCACGCCCCTGAATATCAATGCAAACAGTATCAGCAGCAATACTGAATACAGATAGCTGAACATAAGGGCATATGTTGTTGGAAAGGCAGCAAAAGTCGCACCAGCAGCGGTAATGAGCCAGACCTCGTTTCCACCCCAGACAGGGCCAATGGTATTTATGATTACCCTCTTTTCTGCATCATTTCTGCCAAGGAAGCTCTCAAGCATCCCTATGCCAAGATCAAAGCCATCCAGCATAAAATAAACTGCCCAGAGGACACCCCAGAGAATAAACCATAATATCTGAAATTCCATTCTAATACTCCTATATCCCTGACGGTTTAATTATTGCCTGAAGCTCATCATCAGGGCCCATCTTTGCAAATCTGCTCAGCAGATAAATATACATAATTACAAGCAGGCCATAGACCAGTGTAAATCCAATTAATGAGACCATAACTTGCAATGGAGTAATAGATTTTGATACAGCATCTGATGTTCTCAGCAGCCCGTATACGATCCAAGGCTGTCTGCCAACCTCTGCCACAATCCAGCCGAGCTGGGTCGCAAGATAAGGCAATGGCAGTGCATAAAGCATGATTCTCAGAAATGCTGTGCTGGATTCAAGTCTGTCTTTTCTGGAGATTATATAGGCCATGAGTGTAAGAAGAATAAACAGCATGCCGAGGGCAATCATTGTCCTGAAACTTAAGAATGTGGCAATAACAGGTGGCCTATCCTTCTTTGGAAATTCCTTAAGGCCTTTTACCTCTGCATCTCCATTATGGAATGCCAGAAGACTGAGAAGTCGGGGTATCCCGATTGTCTCTACTGCATTTCGCTCATTTCCCGGGTCAGGTATTATTAAGAGATAATAGGTTGCTGCCTTTTGTGTATCCCATACCGATTCCATGGCTGCAAATTTTGTTGGCTGCGTCTTTGCAACCTCTGCTGCATGGAAGTCCCCAACAATGAATACAAGAAGGGAGCTAATGAGTCCAAAGGCTGCCGCCATCCTGAATGAGGCCTTGAAGAATTGTGGATTATTCTTCTTAAGCAGATGATAGGCTGATACGCTCATCACAAAAAAGGCAGCCAATACATAACCTGAAAAAACAGTATGAAAGAACTTTAACCATCCATAGGTATTTGTTAGCATTGCCATAAAGTCAGCCATTTCAACCCTGTTGTTCCTTAACACATAACCAACAGGCCGCTGCATCCATCCATTGGCAAGGAGAATCCAGAGTGCTGAGAGATTGGTGGCAATTGCCACCAACCAGATGGATGCAGCATGGAGCCTTTTTGACACCCTATTCCAGCCAAACACCCATAATCCAATAAATGTAGATTCCAGGAAAAATGCAACTGTTGCCTCGATGGCTAACGGTGTCCCAAATATGTCACCGACATATCTTGAGAACTCTGCCCAGTTCATGCCAAACTGAAATTCCATTGTAATGCCTGTTACAACCCCGAGGGCAAAGTTGATAAGGAACAGCCTGCCCCAGAACCTTGTCATCCTGCGATACATCTCATCGCCTGTTCTTAGATAACGGGTTTCCATATATGCCACCAGTATGGAGAGTCCCAGTGTAAGGGGCACGAAGATAAAATGGAAGGAAGCTGTAACAGCGAACTGCAGTCTGCTAAGCCTCACAATATCCATCAGTGATTCTCCTTTGTTTGATTCTCACATGCTCAGGATATATTCAGCTTTCTGTATCTTGTCCTGATTGAATTATAGCATCTTTTATCTTGAAGGGGTAAAAGGGCAGGTAGAATAAAGATGGATCTATGGGAACTGCCGCCCATAGATCCATTAAAAATAAACTCAGCAAACGGTTTTGCTGAGAGTAACGCCTGGCTCCTGGGGAGGGACTCGAACCCCCGACCAAGTGGTTAACAGCCACCCGCTCTGCCGGCTGAGCTACCCAGGAATCTAATTTTTATAACAGAAATCTTAAATACTTGTCAATTATATGAATTGCCTCAAAATGACTATAAATCGATAACTTTCTCAAAATCCCTCTGCCTTACGCGGCCCATGACAGCGAGAGAGATGTTTTCCTTCTTCAGCATCTCCTTTGAAAGGGATGTTACCTCTTGCATTGTGGTTTTTTCTATCTCCCTTGTCAAGTCGTCCTGACTGAAATATCTCCCAAAATATATCTCCTGCCTTGCGATCTGCGACATCCTGCTGCTTGTGGATTCAAGACCCAGGATGATGCTGCCCTTAAGTTGCTCCTTTGCCCTTCTTAACTCCTCCTCTGTTATACCGCCCTTAAGTTTTGAAAGTTCCTCGATGGTTAATTGCACTACCTCTTTTGCGTTTCTCTTCCCTGTCCCTGCATATACGCCGAGAATACCGGTGTCAAAATAAGGTGCGACATAGGAATATATAGAATAGGCAAGACCTCTTTGCTCCCTTATCTCCTGGAAAAGCCGTGAACTTACCCCTGCGCCGAGGATGCTGTTGAGGATATAAAGTGCATATCTCTTTTCGTGATTCTGCGGCAGGGCCTTTATCCCAAGGCATATATGGACCTCTGAGAGGTCCTTGGGCATAACAGTTACATTGCTCTGGAAGGCATGACATTTGTTCTTCTTTATCGTCTTTATCCTCCCATTTCTTTTAAATCTACCAAGTTCAGAATTAAGTAGTCCTATCAGCCTCTTGATATCAAAGTTGCCTGCTGCTGCAACAACAATATTCTGCGGGTTGTAATACCTTCTTATATGTTGAAGGAGATCTTTCCTTGTAACGGCCTTTATTGTCTCTCTCCTTCCCAATACAGATTGGCCAAGACCTTTTGCACCCCATATACTCTGATTGAGGAGATCGTGGATATACTCATCAGGAGAATCCTCTACCATCTTTATCTCCTCTATGATTATGCCCTTTTCCTTTTCTATATCCTCTTCATTAAGTGTAGAGTTGAGGAATATATCGCTTAACAGCGCAACCGCTTCAGGCAGATGTTCATCCCTGACCTTTGAGTAAAAGGTTGTTCCCTCTCTTGATGTAAAGGCATTTAGCTCTCCACCAATAGAATCTATCTCTACTGCGAGGTCCTTTGCACTTCTTTTCTTTGTTCCCTTAAAGAACATATGCTCAAGGAAATGGGATATGCCATTTTTGGCTTCACCCTCATCCCTCGAACCAACCTTTACCCATATGCCTATGCTTACGGAGCGGACATTTCTAATGGGCTCCATGACTACAGGTATCCTGTTTTTGAGAAAATCTTTTTTGAACATTGAGTTTGTGGGATTAGCTATAAAAGGGTTGAATAAAACCCATTCTATCTTTTATCCGAGGGCTTTTCCCTCATTGCCTCTTTTCTGCTGAGGCGAATCCTGCCCATCTTGTCTATCTCTATCACCTTTACCAGCACCTCATCGCCTTCATTGATCTCGTCTGTCACCTTTGCTATCCGCTTTTCCGATATCTGCGATATGTGGAGCAGCCCTTCTGTACCAGGAAGGATCTCTACAAAGGCGCCGAAGTCAACAACCCTCTTGACCTTGCCAAGGTATATCTTGCCGAGCTCTGCCTCTGCGACAATACCCTGGATAATATCAATGGCCTTCTGGGCAGAGACCTCATCTGAGGATGCAATGTTTATGAGTCCGGTGTCATCTATATCTATCTTTACACCCGTCTGGTCTATTATCCCTCTTATCACCTTTCCGCCTGTTCCTATGACATCCCTTATCTTGTCTGTCTTTATCCTCAGCGTATATATCCTTGGGGCATTTGGATGAAGACCTTCTCTTGGCATTGGCATTACCTCAAGCATCTTCTGAAGGATATAGAGCCTTCCCTTCCTTGCCTGCTCAAGTGCCCTCTGCATTATCTCTCTGCTTACCCCTCCAGTCTTTATATCCATCTGGAAGGCTGTTATGCCGTTAGCTGTCCCTGTTACCTTGAAATCCATATCACCGAGGTGGTCCTCAAGTCCAAGGATATCTGTCAGGATAACTGTCTTGTCACCCTCTGAGACAAGCCCCATTGCAATGCCTGCAACAGGTGCCTTTATAGGTACCCCTGCATCCATGAGGGCAAGTGTCCCACCACAAACCGTTGCCATAGAGGATGAGCCGTTGGATTCAAGGATGTCTGAGACAAGGCGGATTGTATAAGGGAAATCGGTTTTTTGAGGTATAACCGCCTTTAGTGCCCTTTCTGCAAGCGCACCGTGTCCTATCTCCCTCCTGCCGGGTGATCTTAGAGGCTTTACCTCTCCAACACTAAATGGAGGGAAGTTATAATGAAGCATGAATGCCTTTGTTGTCTCTCCCTCAAGGGCATCTATCCTCTGTTCATCGTCAGCGGTGCCGAGTGTTGTAACCACCAGTGATTGAGTTTCTCCCCTCACAAAGAGGGCTGAGCCGTGTGTCCTTGGAAGGATGCTGACCTCGCACGATATATGTCTTATCTCATCAGGCCTCCTGCCGTCTGCTCTTATTGATTCCTCCAGTATCATCCTCCTGACAAGCTGCTTCTCTATATCGTAAAAGACCTGACTTATCGCCCTTGTTCTGTCTTCTTCTGCCTGGTTAAGGCTGGTGATCATTTCCTGAAGGAGCATATCCATTGCCTCTTGCCGTCTAAGCTTGTCGGGTATTTTTATGGCCTCTTTCATCCTCGGGAGGGCAAAATCTCTTACCGCCTCAACCAATGCATCATCTATTACAGGTGGGTTAAGGCCCCTCTTTTGTTTTCCAATCTTTGAAGCAAGCTCTTCCTGTAATTCTACAATAAGCTTTATCTCCTTATGGGCAAAGTCTATGGCCTCAAGTAAGTCTGCCTCAGAGATCTCAAGACCGCCGCCTTCGACCATAACTACTGCATGCTCAGTGCCAGCAACAACAAGATTGAGGTCGCTCTCCTCAACCTCCTTTATATCGGGGTTTATTATAAGGTTGCCGCCAATACGGCCCACCTTTACTGCAGCCACAGGGGCATTGAATGGTATATCTGAGATCATCAGCGCAGATGACATGCCAATAATCCCAAGCACATCCGATATATTTTCCTCTCCGTAGGATAACACTGAGACTATCCCCTGGGTCTCAGAATAGAAACCCTCAGAGAAAAGGGGTCTTATAGGTCTATCTATGAGACGGGATGTGAGGATCTCCTTTTCACTCGGACGTCCCTCCCTCTTGAAAAATCCACCAGGGATCTTCCCGGCAGCATATGTCTTTTCCTGGTAATCTATAGTGAGGGGGAAAAAATCTAATCCCTCTTTTATACCCTTATCTGCAACGGCTGTTGCAAGGATTACAGTGTCTCCGTATTGAACAACTACTGCGCCGTCTGCCTGTCTTGCTATTCTTCCTGTTTCAATGGAAAGGCGTTTCCCACGAACCTCAATATCTATCTTTGTCATCTGCTCTACTTTCTGAGACCAAGACGCTCTACTACCTTTTCGTATCTCGCCATATCCTTTGACTTAAGGTATTTGAGAAGGCTGCGCCTCTGGCCAACAAGCCTGAGGAGTCCTCTCCTTGATGGGTGGTCTCGCTTGTGGGTTTTGAAATGTTCTGTCAGAAGCGCTATCCTCTCGCTGAGGATGGCAATCTGGACCTCTGGTGAACCTGTGTCTGTATCATGCACCTTATACTGTGCTATTATCCCTTGTTTCCTTTCGCTGTCAAGAGCCATAAGCTCACCACCTTCCCTGTAATTATACATAAATTAGTGTAGTAAGATAGCACAATAGAAGGGGGAATGTAAAGGGGGATGTGGCTGGGTGGTGTCGATTGTGGCGGAGTTCATCCTTTCAACAGCAACATTCTTTGTTCTGCCCATCCTGATTGTTCTTACGGCAGCCATGGTTTTTATTACGGAAGTCGTCAATGAAATTAAAAGAAAATTTATTGGTAGGCGGAACAGGGATCGAACCTGTGACCTCTGCCTTGTAAGGGCAGCGCTCTCCCAACTGAGCTATCCGCCCATGGTGTTTTTTTATACTACAGGATTAGATGTTTTGTCAATTCTCCGAACTTATCCAGCGTATTGTAAAAATTATAGAAATCTGTTATCTTATTGAAAAGACATTCAGGAGGAAGGCGTGAAAGAAGGAATTCATCCAAGATACGAAGATGCAAAGGTCGCATGTGCATGCGGCGAGACCTTTACTACACGGTCAACTACGCCGCTTATCCATGTGGATATATGCTCGAAGTGTCACCCCTTCTATACAGGCAAACAGAAGATTGTGGATGCAGAGGGAAGGGTAGAGAAGTTTAGGAAGAAGTACGCAAAGAAGTAGATAGGTTTTAACCCATGGTCTTATGACCTTACGGGTTGAAGGAAACTTGCCTTCGGTGGGTTTCCTTTTTTATTCATTATTGAGACAATCTATGAAAAACATTGGCGGACAGGCAGTAATCGAAGGGGTTATGATGAAGGCAGCAAAGGCATGGACAGTTGCTGTCCGTGACCAAAGGGGCGAAATCCATGTAAAAAAAGAGGGGCTGCTTGAACTTCCAAGTCCCCTTAAAAGGCCAATACTCAGAGGCATTGCGGCCCTTATCCAGGCACTCAGCCTCGGTATAAAGGCCCTGTCCTATTCTGCTGAAAAGGCTGTTGGAGCCGAGGAAAAATCATTCAGTCCCTTTACTATGGCAATGACCATTACAGTATCTGTTGCTCTTGGAATTGTCCTTTTCCTTCTGCTTCCACTTTATCTAACAAGGCTCCTGGGCATTGTCTTTTCCTCTGTCCAGGGAAGCTCGTTTGTCTTTAACCTCGTTGACGGCCTGATAAGGATTGTCTTTTTCCTTATCTATGTGGCATCCATCAGCTTTATGAAGGACATAAGGCGGGTCTTTGAATACCACGGTGCAGAGCATAAGGTCATATACACATACGAGGCAGGCGAGGCCCTTACTGTTGAAAATGCAAGGAGGCACAGCACGCTTCATCCAAGATGCGGCACAAGCTTTCTGCTTGTCGTAATGGTTGTCAGCATCCTGATATTTTCCTTTATACCCAAGGAGTGGTCATTAGGCCTGAAGTTTATTTCAAGGATTGTCCTGATACCGCTGATTGCAGGGCTGTCGTATGAATTCATAAGGTTTTCTGCAAAGAGGGTGAAGGACTCATCTGCTTTAAGCAGGGTATTTTTTGGTGTCCTGATAAGGCCAGGGCTCTGCCTTCAAAGGATTACTACAAGACAGCCTGATGATGCACAGATAGAGGTTGCAATAAGGGCCTTAAACGAGGTCCTGTCAATGGATAGAGATGCTTGAGAAACTTAATACCATAGAGGAAAAATACAGGGAGCTAACAAGTCTCCTGATGGACCCATCTGTACTTTCAACCCCTCTGCAATACCGGAGGTATTCAAAGGAACAGGCAGACCTTCACGACATTGTTGAAAAAATTCAGGAATACAAGAAGGTTATTGCTGATATGAAAGAGGCAGAGGAGATCATCCATGGTGCTGACGAGGATGGGCTAAAGGAGCTTGCACTTGCAGAGATTGAGATGCTAAAGGAAAAGATGCCGAGGCTTGAAGAAGAGCTAAGGTTGATGCTCCTTCCAAAAGACCCCCGTGATGAAAAGAACATAATCCTTGAGATAAGGGCAGGCACAGGCGGTGAAGAGGCAGCCCTGTTTGCAGCCACCCTCTTCAGGATGTACAGCAAATACGCAGAGAAAAGGCGGTGGAAGGTTGAGATGATAGATGCCAGCCCAACAGGCCTTGGAGGTCTGAAGGAGGTTATCGCCTCGATTATAGGCAAGGGTGCTTACAGCCGTCTGAAGTATGAAAGCGGCGTGCACAGGGTTCAGAGGGTGCCTGTAACAGAGGCATCAGGAAGGATACATACATCTGCTGCAACTGTTGCAGTCCTGCCTGAGGCAGAAGAGGTTGATATAAAGATAGATGAAAAGGACATGAGGATCGATACATTTTGTTCTTCAGGACCTGGCGGTCAGGGCGTGAACACCACATACTCTGCTGTAAGGATTGTCCATGTCCCTACAGGTATGATTGTCCAGTGTCAAGATGAGCGTTCACAGATTAAAAACCGGGAAAAGGCCATGAAGGTTCTCCGTTCAAGGCTGCTTGAGCTTGAGATGGAAAAGAAGGAAAAGGAAAGGGCGATTGAGAGGAAATCCCAGGTCGGCACAGGTGATAGAAGTGAAAGGATAAGGACATACAATTTTCCCCAAAACCGCGTAACAGACCACCGCGTCGGCCTCACCCTCCATAGGCTGGAACAGGTTCTTGAAGGCGACATTGATGAGATAATAGATGCCCTCATAATAAAAGACCAGGCAGAGAGGTTAAAGGAGCTTTGAATGCCCTTGAGGCATTAAAACAGACCGCCGCCCTCCTTTCAAACTGGGGGATACAGCAATCAGAGAAAGAGGCAGAGCTATTAATTAGCTACTGCCTGGGCATTGATAAGGTAGGGCTTTATAGAGATAACCCAGAACTGAATGATGAATCAAGCCTCAAACTCCTCTCTGTACTGCATAGAAGAAGGAACAGAGAGCCTGTCCAGTATATTGTCGGCTATGTTGAGTTTTATGGATTAACGATAAAGGTCGGCAGAGGGGTGCTCATACCAAGGCCTGAGACAGAACTTCTTGTGGAGGAGGCGATAAAAACAATCTCAAATCTCAAATCTCAAATCTCAAATCTCAAAATCCTCGACCTGTGTACAGGCAGCGGCTGTCTTGCCCTTGCAATTGCAAAACACCTCCCTCATGCAGAGGTTTATGGGACTGATATATCAGAGGAGGCAATCACCCATGCCATTGAAAATGCCTCTATAAATTCTATATCCAATGCCACCTTTTTAAAGGGCCATCTATTTGAGCCCATTGCCTCTGAGGCATTTTATGATGCTGCCTTTGACATAATAGTCTCAAACCCGCCGTATATCAAATCCTCTGATATTGCAGGGCTTCAGACAGAGATAAGAGACTGGGAGCCGTTAGATGCACTTGATGGAGGAGATGACGGCTTAAGATTCTACAGAGAGATTATCCCATCTGCAATGAGGCATATGAAGAAAGGCTCATACCTCATGCTTGAGCTTGGTATTGGTCAGGCAGCGGCAGTATCCGGCATGGCAAAGGAGGCAGGTCTCGGGGATGTGGTTTTGATAAAGGACTATTCTGGCGTGGACAGGATATTGAAGGTGATGAAGGTATAATCCTGCTATCTGCCGTATGATAATCTTTCTATAAGGTATTCTGGCAGGCCTGCCTTCCTCATTTTTTCCTGCGTGAGTGATATTTCATATTCAACCCTTTTTATACTGATGGTCGTTTTATCAAGGTCTAAGACTGCATAGGCTGCCTTCGGGTTACCATCCCTTGGCTGCCCAACACTGCCGACATTTATAATATACCTTGCATCATGCCTGAGATACGCCTCATCCTTACATGTGATCAGTTCTCCTGAAGGCAGTCGTTCTATTATAACAGGCTGATGGCTGTGACCGATAAGGCATACCCATTCCTCGAATAGCTGAAAGTTTACTTCTGCATCCCGGTATGTGAAAAGATAGTGCCACTGTTCAGGTTGCTTTGGCGTGGAATGGACAAGTAAAAGCTTATCAAGCCTTTTGAGGAGAGGAAATGTGCCAAGGAATTTCCTGTTTTTATCCTTAAGCACATCTATCGTCCATTGGATCGCCTCAAGTGCCACAGAGTTGAAATACGAGACATCGGTAAGACCAAGGGCTGCCCAGTCATGATTGCCTGCAAGCATTATACGGCAGCCTTTCTTCAGCAGCTCGATACATTCATTCGGCTCTGGCCCATAGCCAACAGCATCACCTAAGAAAAGGACTTCATCTACAGCCTCGCTTTTTATCTCGGAAAGGACCTTTTTCAGGGCCTCAAGATTTCCGTGCACATCAGATATAACTGCATATCGCATCAGGCCCTCTTACTCTTTGCAATCCTATCGAGAATCCCGTTTATAAAGGATGCAGAATCAGTTGTTGAAAATTTCTTAGCAACCTCTATGGCCTCGTTGATGGTGACCGATGGCGGTATGTCCTCTCTATAGAGCAGCTCATAAGCGGCAAACCTAAGTATGCATCTATCTACTATGGCCATCCTCTCCATCGACCAGTGCTCTGCTACCTTTTTAATAACCTTATCCAAGCTGTCGCGATGTTTCAGTGTGCCTTCTATGAGGTCAAGGGTAAATTCCTTGATTTCCCTATCTTCCTTCTTATCAGACCAGAATTCCTCAAGGACCGCATTATCAAACGGCTTTTCTGTAATCTCAAGCTGAAAGAGAAGCTGTAGTGCATACTCCCTTGCCTTGCGGCGCCTCATAACAACGCGGCAGGCGCTATGAAAGGAATAAGATGTAAATGGCAGCTTTTCATAGGGTATTTAATGTTATTTAATGTTTAAAGTTTCTTCATAAGCTGTGCCATCTCTATGGCAGTTATTGCAGCATCCCATCCCTTGTTGCCGCTCTTTGAGCCTGCCCTTTCGACTGCCTGCTCAATGGTATCGGCTGTGATAATCCCGAAGGCGATAGGAACCCCTGTATCCATGGATGCAGATGCTATGCCCTTGGATACCTCTGCTGCAACATACTCAAAATGCGGCGTTGCGCCTCTTATAACTGTGCCGAGACATATGATGGCATTGTATGTGCCTTTAGCGGCCATCTTCTTTGCGACCATCGGTATCTCAAATGAGCCAGGGACCTTTGTAACCGATATGTCCTTTTCCTCTGCGCCGTGCCTGACAAGTGCATCCATAGCGCCGTCTAAAAGCCTGCTTGTGATAAAATCATTAAACCTGCTGATGACGATGCAAAACCTTAAACCCTTTGCCTGAAGCTCGCCCTCTATTGTCTTCATGCTGCCCTCCGTTAATTAAAGAATATGCATATTTTAGCACAATAATAAAAAAGGTTGGTGGTTTTATTATATATAAACCGCCTCGCCTGCCTCTCTGGCAGCAAGATTGTCAAAAGTGTAGTTTTTAAGCCACGGGGATTCCCGTTTCAGGTTTTTCAATGCATCCTGCGCATTTTCGCCTTTTGCAATGCCGATGACAACGGCATCTTCTGTTGGATGAAATTCAGATTATTTTTTGAGAAATTTTTGAAATTCCTCTGGAGACAATTCAATGTCGCGAAGGATTTTTCTTAGAAGTCCTCGACCAATAGTTTTACCTTTATGAACGGGAACTGTTGTTTTCCTTCCATCAGGGTGGGTATATCTGAAGTGACTGCCTTTGGACTTTCTCGTATTCTTGAAGCCAAGCCTTTCAAGAACCCTTATGATTTCCTTAGCAGTCAGTATTGGAAGTTCGCCTTCAGTCAAACGGCAACCTCGAGGCTTTTAATGCCGATTACTTCAGGATATTTTAAACTGATTTTTTTCTTTCTTCCCTTAAGTTCTTCAATGCACATGGTAATTACATCTTTTATATTTTCTATTGCCTCTTCAAAGGTCTCTCCCTGTGCATAACAGCCCTGAAGTACAGGGCATTCAGCAACATAGACACCATCTTCATCTTGCTCGATAATTACCTGAAGATTGTATTTCTTCAATTTAACACCTCCCTTGTTAAGCTTAATAACATTATACACCTAAATCCGTTTACAAATAAACCGCCTTGCCTGTTTCCCTCGCAACGAGGCTGTCGAAAGTGTAGGGTTTCATGGCTTATAAAAAACAAAAATATGTTTATGCATTAGCGAATATAAATGGTCTTTAAATGTGACTTATAGTCTATAGACTTATAATCATCATTTGATCAAGAATGATCTTCAATAGAAGATGCCTGACATCAAAAAAATATTCGGCAAAAATGTTCGCACTTATCGAGAAGCAAAAAACCTGTCTCAAGAGCAACTCGCTGACCTTTGTGGGCTTCATAGAACATACATTAGTCATGTCGAATGTGGGAAAAGAAATGTTTCTGTTGAGAATATCCAGAAAATAGCGCAGGCACTACGTGTAAAAATCTCTGATTTATTTGCAGGAGCCGATGCAAAAAAGAACAAATAACAAAAAATCAAAAGGGCGCAAAGTTAATGAGAAGCAGACCATAACTTACAACCTTCCCGAGGGACCGCTTAATTTTTACATTTCCGAAGAAACAGCCACTTACGGCAATAAGAAGCCTTTTGCCGTTTATTACGACAACCCAGACCATTCAGTAAGGCTTCTCAAAGGAAACTGTATAGAAATACTGAATCAGGCAAGGGAAAACAGTGTTGATATGATTTTTGCCGACCCTCCTTATTTCCTTTCTAATGGTGGCATTACATGCCATGCGGGAAGGATGGTTTCTGTAAATAAAGGAAAGTGGGATAAATCAAAAGGAGTAGAAGAAAATCATAAATTTACCCTTGAATGGCTTAGGGCGTGTCAGCGTGTTCTGAAGCCTAATGGAACTATATGGGTTTCGGGAACAACGCATATTATTTACTCGGTCGGCTTTGCCATGCAGGAACTTGGATACAAAATACTTAATGACATCATCTGGTATAAGCGCAATGCTCCGCCAAATCTCTCATGCAGATACTTTACCCATTCAACAGAGATAGTTTTATGGGCTGCAAAGAACACAAAGAGCAAACATTATTTTGATTATCAATTAATGAAAAAGATAAATCAAGGTAAGCAGATGCGTAATGTATGGGAAATATCCTCACCACCAGCCGAGGAAAAGAAGTTTGGCAAACATCCGACACAGAAGCCTGTTGAACTTTTGAAAAGAATTATCCTTGCATCAACAAAACAGGGGGATCTGGTGCTTGACCCATTTTGTGGCAGTTCAACGACAGGAGTAGCAGCAGTTTTGCTTAACAGGAAATATGTGGGGATTGACTTGGAAGAAGAATATCTTCATCTTTCTAAAAAGCGGTTGGAAGAAGCAATTAAGAATAAATCAGCCACTATACCCGCATTGAAAAAGGTCGCAAGCAGATGAAATATTCTTCAATATTCAAAAAGAAAATCGGATGTAATAATGAAAAGGAAGTCTTTGCTTACCTCATAAACAATCTCAACGATTCCATAAGATATTGGGATTATTTCGTAAATTGGAAAAAGGTTATCGGCAATACAAAAGATTTAGAGGTAGACTTAAATATTCTTAACTATTTAATTGGGAAAGAAAATATTGAAAAAGAGTTTGGCTACCTTTTAAAAAAGCATCCACAAGTTGTGAGATTAATTCCCGTTCTTCTCGCATGTAGAGAACATAAGTTTAAAATCCTCACAGATCTTTCTGAGGGGAATCTCAAGTATGAGGACTTTTCATTTGAGGAAAAGAGAAACCTTTCCGATGCTGAAATTTCAAAAGCTGTCCGTTTTGCGCAAAAAAGTGGCTTGTTAAAAATATTCAAAGACAAAACCGTTAAGAATGTTGTTGATTACACAATCGGGATTGAGGTTGGGCTTGACAGCAATGGGCGTAAAAACCGAGGCGGTACGGCAATGGAAAAAGTCACAGAAAATTTTGTTAGGGAGATTTGTAAGAGCCACGATTTTAACTATATTAAAGAAGCAACAGCAGAAAAAGTTTTAGAACAGTGGGGACTTAAACTCAGAGTTGATAAATCAAGCAGAAGATTCGATTTTGCTATATATAATGGCAAGCGTCTTTATCTCATAGAAACAAACTACTATGGCGGCGGCGGTTCAAAACTTAAATCAACTGCTGGAGAGTATAAAGCCCTTTACGACTTCGTGTCTAAGGATGGGCATAAGTTCATATGGATTACTGATGGGGTGGGATGGAAAACTACCAGTAGGCCGTTAGAAGAAACTTTTAATCACATCGAATATCTTTTAAATCTAAAAATGCTGACAGAAGGTTTACTGGAAGATATTATTGTGAATAATCTGTGAGATCCGTCCAAAAATTTGTCAACAGTGTCATTTTCTAATTTTTTTCGCATCCCCCTAAATCAACCGGAAAAAGTAGGCGGGACTTTCATATCCCGCCTTATAGAGCAATTGACTCTGATTTAGAATTGTTACCGTGCAGAATATTTGGTCATAAAGTTTAATGCCACTGTTTTATACATATTATCCCAGTGGTTATCATCCTTGCCAACCGGATTTGGTTTATTACCGTATGTTCTGCACGTATTGTAGGTTGTATTTACGAGTTCCGGTGCTATCTCGTCAAAGAAGGATTTTACCTCATCGAAAGATCTCAGTTTCCAAGAATATACTTTTCCCCCAGGTTTCTGTTCGATAAGGAAACGCATTGCACCAAGCATGGGATATAAAGCCCCATCATATAGCATAGCGTCAAGTTTTCCGCCAGAAAGTCGTTTTGCTTCTTCATTACCCACAAAGATGAACTCGTAGTCGCCTCTTTTTCTCGTAGCATACACGCCTTTCATACCGGCAGCACGCCCACCCATAACGTCGTTGTAGCGTTTTCTACTCTTCAGGTGCACGTAATCATGAAGATAGAGGATATCCTTTAAGAGAGGCCTAAGCATCTTAAAAGAGTCTGGATCATCCTCATACAAGTCCAAGCATTTCGCCTTTGAAACATAGGCATCCTTTGGATGCTGAGGATAAGGGTATTTTTCTACATTAAACAGGGTCATTAGGCCAAGTATTTCCCTAATGTCAAATTTCCCTTCTTCATTCTGTTTATACGCGATTTGATCAGCGTACGGCTCTTTCTTTAGTGCTTCTTTGACCCAGTCAAACTTTCCCTCCAAATTCATCAGGCTTGCATCATCAACCTGCACAGCCGTATTGAGCCCACCAGTTATATCTACAGCCATTTCTTGTGGCACACCGGTGATGATCTCAATTTTTGCATACTGTCCTTCTGGACATGTCCCGTCAGCTTGTGCAGCACGTATTATCTCATAAGTGTGTCTCCCATCAGCTAACCCATCATTTTCGCCGAAAAAAACAGTCGCAATTCTTTTGTCTGCGCTGTATTCAACTTGGTGTGCCAGTATCGTCATCCCTTTGTTTTTTAAGGTGAAATGATAGATCGGCCGTATTTTCTAAGCTCTCTCTGACTTTTTTATAGATTCCCTTATCAATCCGTGGCTCTCTTGGATTCGGTGTCGGTGGAATTCCGGAAGGAATATCAATTGCCCTGCTTAGGAGAATATGATGTTCGATATTCAATGAGTCTCCGTTTATATTTTCATTCATGGGATCTGGGAAACGACGTGAGTATTCTGACTTGACGATAGCCTTATTAAGATTTTTCTTGTTTGACATTTTACTACCTCCTAGGTATTTTTGTTTTTCTAAACCTCAACCATAACTTCCCCCATCCGGGGCCTAAAACAAAAAGACCACACAACCTCTTTTTGTGTGGTCTTAACTAAATGTAATTTTCATGTTATCACCTCCTCCGGTCGTCCAACCCTTGATTAAGTTAAGCGAGTCCACGCTTATATTAATAAGACACAAATTAACATTGTTTGTCAATATTTTTGATATCCGCCCCAAAATCCGCCAGCAGTTGCAGATTCTGAGAGACAAAGGTATTCTGGAATTCAGAGGACAAGGAAAGTATCAATTCAAATAACCTCCGCCCCCAAAATTCGCTCGAAGCGAGTCTCACGAAAAGTCGCACCGACCAACATCCAAATAGGCCGGATAGTCCGGAAGGCTGAAAGAGCATACAAAGGCATTCTGTACACGACTCGTAGAGGGGTTTAAGGGGACTGGGAGATACGGTATAAAATAATCTCAATTTATTACATAGTTTTGATATACTAAATATAACATTCGGTTTCAGGAGGTGAAAATATAATGTCTAAGGCAACTACAGTAAGGATTGAAAGCCTTGAGGTTAAAAAAAGCGACATTGAGAGGGTTAAAAAAATCTTCGCAGTAAAGGATAATGCCGAAGCTGTCAGAAAGGCGTTGGATATGGCATCGGGCAAGATCGAGCTTGAGAGTATTTTCCAGAAGCATAAAGGCATAAAGATTAAAAAGGTCTATGCTTAAAAAGCTGATAGACACCAATATTTTCATTGACAGATTTTCAAATCCCGACCTGTATAAAGAAATTTTCTTGTCCGAAGGCCTGGTTTATATATCCTCCATCGTGCTGATGGAAATCAGAGCAGGCGCCCACACAAGAGAATCCATTCATGCCTATAATGAACTCTCTAATTTTTTCAGGCGGGTAGACAGGATTATTGTGCCTTCTGTAAGAGATTTTGAAAAAGCAGGGGGAATTATTGCCGGTCTTCAGAGCATCAAAGGATATGACATCAAGAAATCTGCATCTATAACAAATGATTGCCTTCTCGCCGCATCTGCCAGAAGCATGGGCGCTATAGTGTATACACAAAATAAGAAAGATTTTAAGGCGATAAAAGATATTTTTGATTTTGAAGTTTCTTTTGTTTAAACTCCCTCCGTCCCCAAATCCGCCGGCACCAAAATAGTCCGGAAGTGCCGAAGGTAGAAGTGCGAAAGCCAAAACCCTCAGCATATGCGTTGTGATATAATAATTCAAAAGATAGTATACGGAGGTGATTTAATGGGAACTAAAACCTTGACCATGCCTGAAGATGCCATCGTCAACATGCTGAAGACACTGCCTGAAGATATTTTGATAGATGTCTTCTGGAGAACTGTTGTGGAAAGCGATGTCACCGCTCTTACCAAAGAAGAAAAAGAACTCATCGGCAAAGGCAAGCTTGAGCACAAAAAAGGCGAAACCATTAAATGGCAAGATTTGAGATAGAGTTTTCAAAGAGTGCTGCAAAAGATTACAAAAAGCTGCCAAAAGATTATAAGGTCTTAATTGATTTGGTCCTGTCAAAGCTAACCCAAGGAGTTCCTGTAGACATAAAGCCCATCGCCGGAGAAGAAAATATATACAGAATCAGGGTCGGGAAGTACAGAATACTTGCTACTGTTATTGAAAATAGTATACTGATTACAAAAATCGGCCAGAGAGGAGATGTTTACAAATAAACCGGAAACATCCTCTGCCCCAAAATCCGCCAGCAGCTTTGAATCCTGCGAGACAAAAGAATTCTGAAGTTTAAGGGTAAGGGGTGGTGTGGAATTGCAAGTTAAAGCTCTTTACTTTATAGCACATATGCTATATAATGGAATATGCACTGGGAGATTGAATACTATGTTACGAGTAATAATAAATGCCCTGTGAAAGAATTTATTGATTCTCTTTCTCCTGAAGGGCAGGCAAAATATATCTTTATCACAAGGTTAATTAAAGAGTACGGCATTAATGTAAGAGAGCCTTACGTTAAGCAAATCGCAGGGCAGAAAAAGCTTTTTGAAATAAGGATTAAGGACAAATCAGGCATCAGCAGGATATTGTATTTCGCTCATACAGGCAGGAAACTTGTGCTTTTACATGGCTTTACAAAGAAAACGGATAAGACTCCTAAAAAGGAGATAGAAATAGCTGAACAAAGAATGAAGGATTACCTTTCGAGGGAGGTGTGATATGAAGAAGAAGGTCACCTATGAGAAACATGTTAAGGAATTGCTGAAAAACAAGGCGGTCAGAGAAGAATACGAAAAACTCCTGCCGGAGTATGAACTTGCCAGAAGCATTATAGAGCAGAGGCTAAGGAAAAAAATGACACAGGAGGATATTGCAGCCAAAGCAGGGATTCCTCAGTCCACGGTATCACGAATCGAAAGGCTTACACATGGCCTGCCGAAGTTATCTACCCTTAAAAAAATAGCCGATGCCCTCGACGCCAAACTGATTATCAGGCTTGAGGCAAAGAAAACACTCGGACAGTATATTCTTGACACAAAGCATGAAAAGCCTCTTACAGTCAGCGAAGCTAAAAAATATTACGGCAAGAGAACCCGTGCTTAAGATTTTTTGTTTTTAGATTAAGCTCCTCCGCCTCAAAAATCCGTTAGCAGTTACAGGTCTTGGGGACAAGAGGATTCTGGGATTTAGCTAACTGATACTATCTATTGCCTTTGCCAGCATAGCTCTGATACCCTCGTCAAACAATATCGCCGCATGGTTAAGCTCGAAATTATAGTGCTCATTGCACCAGGGGATCCGCGAGCTTTCAGCAGATACCAAACCGTCACCCTTACCTTTTTTTATCTCTTCAGGATAGATGTCCTTTGGTATCAGCTTTTCGAAAATATCAGGGATGGAGAATAGTTCATCAGGCCTTAAAACCCTTCTGTGGGATTTACCCCCTCTTACAGCATCCAGCCGCCATCTGTAAAAAGTTAAAAGCGTTGGGTTTGTGCCTCCAACAGATATATAGTATACGCCGTCAAATGGCCCATCCTTCAATGACTTTAAAAAGTTTGACCCGGGAAGCAGTTCTTTAAGTGCCCTGCTTCTAAGAAACTCAAGGATTCGCCTTATTGTAAAAGACAGCGTGCCTTTGTAGAGGGTAGAGAAAAGAGGCTCTATCACGGGGACGATCGGGGATAGATAATTGGCAATCCTCGCTATAGAGCTTCCTTTATGAGGGGTTGAGATTGTCACAAGAGCCCTTATCGAGCTGTCCCTTGTCAAGGATAGATGCCTCCTTGCAATAAGCCCTCCCCTGCTGTGGCCTATGAGTATAATGCCAGCATTTGTCATCCTGTTAGCATCTCTTACAATCTCCTCCAACTCAGGGACAACAGAATCTATCGGCCCGGCAGGCCTTTTCTGACTCCATGTAATTACAGTATGGCCTTTCAACCTGAGGTCGTCAAAGAGCGTTTGTATGTTATCAGGCTGCTCACCTGTTGAAAACCTCGAAGATGCCTTCTTAGATGCATCCTTATACAGGCCAGAGTACTTAACAGAAGGTCTTTTGCCCAGGAGGGTCTTTAGAGGAAAGCTGCCGCCAAGAATGCGGGAACTGGACGGACTTGCCCATATAGCCTTATCCATGCCAAGGCCATGTATGAATATAGCAGCAGGCTTATTATCACTGCCCTTATAGAATGTAGTATCTAAATCCAAGTTATGAAACCAATATCGAATCCGTAATCTTTTTATAGAGCTTTTCTTCATATTCAGGAAACCCTTCGATAGTAAACCTGAGCAAAGTCAGGGTTAAGGACAAACCGCTATGGATAAAAGTTATAGCACAATGGCTGAGAAAGTCAATTGTCGTACCCTTGCCATAAACTTGCCGTAGATGAGGCTCGGTTTTTGAGGGCAGAACATCTACGGAACTGGAGAAGGAAGGGCAGATATCCTTGACTATTCACTAATTTATTTTATAAGATAATCACCTGAGTCTTGAAATCCTTTGGTGGAGGTTTTTATGCTTAAGCGCTATTTATTGGCACCAGGGCCGACCCCTGTTCCCCCCGAGGCCATGATGGCTATGGCAATGCCGATAATACATCACAGGGCACCTGATTTTATCCCTGTGCTGGATTCGGCAAAGAACGGCCTTAAATGGCTTTATCAGACAAAAAACGATGTCCTTATCCTCTGCTCAACAGGCACAGGCGGGATGGTTGGGTCAGTAAATAATTTCTTTAGCCCGGGTGACAAGGTTATTGTCGTAAATGGCGGTAAGTTTGGCGAAAGGTGGACAAAGATATGTCAGGCATACGGCCTTGATGTCAGAGAGATCATTGTCGAATGGGGATATGCAGTAAGGCCGGAGAAGGTCGAGGACGCACTCAAGAAGGAACCTGACATAAAGGGCGTATTTGTCCAGGCAACTGAGACCTCCACAGGTGTGAGCCATGACATAAAGGCTCTGGGAGAGATGATGAAGGGCCGCGAGGATACGATCCTTGTGGTTGATGCAATATCGGCCCTTGTTGCACATGACATAAAGACAGATGAGTGGGGGCTTGATGTTGTTATTGCAGGCTCACAAAAGGGGGTAATGCTGCCGCCGGGGCTTACATTTGTGAGTATAAGCGACAAGGCGTGGAAAAAGGCAGATACAGCAAAGGCGCCAAGGTTTTATTTCAATTTCAAAAAAGAGAGGGAGGCCCTTGCAAAGAACCAGACAAACTTCACATCTGCAGTTACATTGATAATTGGACTTAATGAGTGCCTCAAGATGCTCCAGAGTGAAGGGCTTGAAAATGTCTTTCAGAGGCATGCAAGGCTTGCCACTGCAACAAGGGAGGCTGTAAAGGCCATCGGGCTTGACCTCTACAGCAAGGAATCTCCTTCAAATTCAGTTACAGCAGTCCTTGCGCCAAAGGGGATAGACGGACAGGAGATATACAAGCACCTCAGGGAAAAATACGGGATCACGGCTGCCGGCGGTCAGGGCTCTGCAAAGGGAAAGCTATTCCGCATTGCCCACCTCGGCTATGCAGACACATTTGATGTAATCACTGCTATTGCAGGTCTTGAGATGGTCTTAAAGGGATTGGGTTATCCGGTAAAATTAGGCCGCGGCGTTTCTGTGGCCCAGGAACTCTTGATGAGGTAGGGCGATGAAGGTTCTTGTCAGCGATCCAATATCACCTAAGGGGGTTGAGATATTGAAAAAGGCAGGTCTTGAAGTAGATATAAAGACCGGCATGAAACCAGATGAATTAAAAAAAGAGATTGGCAGCTATGATGCCCTCATAATAAGGAGTGCTACAAAGGTTACCTCAGTTATCATTGATGCCGCCACGAACCTGAAGGTAATAGGCCGTGCAGGCTCTGGCCTTGACAATGTGGATAAGGTGGCTGCAACAAAAAGGGGCATTGTTGTCATGAATACACCAGGTGGAAACACCATTACAACTGCAGAGCATACAATTGCCCTGTTGTTTTCCGTAGCAAGGCTCATACCTCAGGCAAATGCCTCTATGAAGGCAGGGAAATGGGAAAAGAAGAAGTTCATGGGTGTTGAGTTATTTAATAAGACCCTTGGGATTATAGGCATTGGAAATATTGGTGCACAGGTAGCAAAGAGGGCACAGGGCCTTCAGATGAATGTCCTTGCATATGACCCATTTCTTTCGGCTGAGAAGGCAGAGGCCCTTGGTGTGAAGATTGTTGACCTTGATGAACTCTGCAGGGAATCTGACTTTATAACAGTTCACACACCACTTACCCCAGAAACAAAGGGGGTTATAAATGCAGAACGCATAAAGATGATGAAGCCTGGAGTAAGGCTGATAAACTGTGCGCGGGGCGGAATAATAAATGAAAAGGACCTCTACGATGCGCTTGTAAGCGGGAAGGTTTCAGGCGCTGCCCTGGATGTCTTTGAGAAGGAGCCGCCAGAGGGCAATCCCCTGCTGAACCTCGATAATGTTGTATGTACGCCTCACCTCGGTGCAGCAACATCTGAGGCGCAGGAGAATGTTGCCATTGCAGTTGCAGAACAGATAGCGGATTACCTGCTGTATGGGACTATAAGGAATGCTGTAAATTTCCCATCGGTTGGAGCGGATGTGCTGCCGCAGCTTCAGCCTTATATAAACCTGTCAGAGAGGATGGGAGGATTCCTTGCCCGGCTCATCGAAGGAGGCATTAACGAGATAACTATAGAATACAGAGGAGAGGTCTCAGAGCTTCTCCTTGCTCCAATAACAATAGCAGCGCTTAAGGGGCTGCTGACGCCAATCCTTGAAGAAACAGTCAATTTTGTCAATGCCCCGCTGATTGCCAGGGAAAGGGGGATAGATGTAAGGGAGACTAAGGCAAAGGATGCAGGAGATTACCATAGCATGATTGTCCTCAGGGTAAAGGCAGGATCAGCGGAAAGATATGTGGCAGGTGTGCTCTATGGCAAGAAGGAGCCGAGGGTTATAAGAATAGACGATTTTGCTGTCGAGGTCATCCCTGAAGGCACAATGCTTGTGCTTTCCAATAATGATAAACCAGGTGTCATAGGGAGCGTGGGCTCCCTCTTGGGAAGTAGAAATATAAATATAGCAAGGATGCAGTTTGGAAGACAGACCATGGGGGGCAAGGCCATATCGGTCATCGGCATAGATACCCCTGCATCGGATGAAATCCTTGAAGGTTTAAAGAAACTCCCTAATGTCATCTCTGTGAAGCAGATAACCCTCCCTGAATAAGGTATGCGATGTATAAAGAGCGTCCAATGACACCGCGGGGCTGTTTGACCCTTCTGCCCCTCGGCGCTGAGAAAAAAAGATGGATAGAAGATAGACTCCTTGATGTCTTTAAGAGGTGGGGCTTCCAGGAAATTGTAACCCCTATATTTGAATATCTCGATATACTTTCCCTTGGCATAGGCAGTGAGCTTATTGAGAAAGGCTATAAGCTTACAGACAGAAGCACCGGCAGATTGATGATATTAAGGCCGGATATAACGCCGCAGGTGGCAAGGATTGCAGCCACTGCCCTGAGTTCTATAAGGCCCCTCAGGCTTTGTTATGCCCTCAATGTATTCAGATATGAAGAGGAATATTCGAAGCAGAGGGAGATACATCAGGTTGGCACAGAGCTTATAGGTCTTAAAGAGCCTGAGGCAGATGCCGAGATAATTGCAATGGCTGTAGAAGCGATTAAGACCCTGCAGATTAAGCATTGCTCTGTAGTTGTCAGGCAGACAGGTTATATCAAGGGTTTTTTTGATGGGCAGGGGTATGACACAGGTACGGTAAATGCCCTGAAGAAGGCCATTGAAAAAAGGGACTCATCAAGGATACAAGAGCTTGCAGGGATGAAGGCTATTTCAAAGAAACAGGGGAAGAGGTTTCTGGAGATCATGGAGCTTTTTGGAGGCGAGGAGGTCTTTAAAAAGGCAGAGAGACTTGTTGAAAGCAGGGTGTCAGAGGATGCACTTAGAAATCTAAGGGATGTATATGGATTCCTCAAGAAATACGGGCTTTCTGATTTTATAAGCTTTGACCTTGGAGAATTAATGGGTTTTGATTATCATACAGGCGTGTCTTTTGCAATATTCATAAAGGACTTTGGCTATGAGATTGGCGGCGGCGGGAGATACGATCAACTGCTTGAAAGGTTTGGCAGTCAATGCCCTGCCACTGGTTTTGCCTTTGACATCGAGAGGGTAATGGAGGCCATGCAGAATCAAGGCACAGGTGGAGACATCGGCCGTGGGGATTTTATTATTATAGATTTTACAAAGGACAAGACAAAGGCGATTGAGCTTACAAAGACGCTTCGGGAAAAGGGCTACAATGTAACAAGGGATATAATAAGGCGGAACCTCGATAAATCCATATCATATGCAAAGGAGGTCGGCATTAAAAAGGCAATAGTCCTCGGTTCAAGGGGGCTAAAAGATGCGGATGCATTAATCATAGGGATTGAAACCGGACAGAAGGAAAAGGTAGAGCTAAGAAAAATAATGGAGAGGTATTAGATGGCAAACATAATAGTGGTTGGTGCCCAATGGGGAGATGAAGGAAAGGGAAAGATTGTCGACCTGCTTACAAACGATGCTGATGTCGTTGCAAGATTTCAGGGCGGCCCGAATGCAGGCCATACTGTAGTCATAAACAATGAAAAGTTTATCCTCCATCTTATACCATCAGGGATACTGCACAGGGACAAGATATGTATTATAGGCAATGGTGTTGTCGTTGACCCCGCTGAACTCATCGCAGAGATGGATGGTTTAAGACAGCGGGGCATATCTGTGGACAAGAACCTGTTTTTGAGCAAGAATGCCCACTTAATAATGCCTTACCATAAGGCCATTGACAGGGAAAGCGAAAAGGCTAAAGGGAAAAAGAGCATAGGGACAACAGGAAGGGGCATTGGGCCGACATATGTAGATAAGATGAGCAGGGCTGGCATAAGGGTAGCTGACCTCATCGAGCCTGATACATTCAGGGAAAAACTTGTCTCAAACCTCACAGGTGTAAACTATATCCTTAAAAACCTGTATAAGGCAGATGGTTTTGATGCTGATGCCATATTCCATGAATACATGGGATATACAGAGAGGCTGCTGCCATTTATAGAGGATACAGCAGTCTTCCTGAACAGGCTTATTGATGATAGGAAAAAAGTCCTTTTTGAGGGTGCACAGGGGACACTGCTTGATATTGACCACGGCACATATCCATATGTGACCTCATCAAATGCTATTGCAGGCGGTGCATGCACAGGGCTCGGGATTGGCCCTACACGAATAGACGGGGTAATAGGCGTCATGAAGGCATATACCACAAGGGTTGGAAGCGGCCCATTCCCGACAGAGTTAAAGGAAGGGCTTGGCCTTTCACTGAGGGAGAAGGGTGGAGAATACGGAGCGACAACAGGAAGGCCAAGACGGTGCGGCTGGCTGGATGTAGTCTCGGTCAAACACTCGGTAATGATAAACGGCCTTACAGGCATTGCCATGACAAAGCTTGATGTCCTTGACGGTCTTGATAAGATAAGGGTCTGCGTGGCCTATAGTTACAAGGGTAAAAGGATCGAGACCATGCCGATTGAACTAAAGATTATGGAGCAGTGCGAGCCCATATATGAGGAACTCAATGGATGGAATGAGTCAACCATAGGCATCAAGGATTTTGCCTCTCTTCCACAGAAGGCAAAGGACTATATTAAATTTATTGAAGGCCTCCTCGGCGTAGGCATTGACATAATATCAACAGGCCAGAAAAGGGAAGAGACTATCATTCTGAAAAACCCCTTCAGGGAATATAAGAGATAGTTGTATCATTTGACCACAGCACAGGCCTTGTTGCAGAGTCTATATCTCCGCGATTAATTTTCCCTCTTGAAGAAGTTTACGAATAGTGGGTCTCTTGGCGGTTCAGGGTTATCTTTAAGGTATATGTCACTTTTCTACTTCGCAAACGGCGCAAGGCGGTATAGGAATCCGTTTTTTGAAAACTGAGCATCGCCCTCATTCTCCTTCTTGAATTTCCTTAGTTCTTCTTCAGTTTTTCTTATTAACTAAATTGCTTCTTTGTTCCCAATTAATTTTTTTAAATCATCTATAAAATGCTTAAACGACTTTACCTTATTGCTTTCTTCAATATCCGCCTCAGTCATTACATAGCTACCATCTGTATCTATCTCAACGATAGCCCTCCCTTTTTTGGCAGGATCTTTAGCTGTTAGGGTGCCATCTTCGTCAGGCGTAATGAAATAAACTTTTATATGTCGCGTTACATCATCGTTGAGCAATTTTAATTTCCAGTACCCAGTTTGAGCTATTCTTTCTCTTAAAGTAACTTTGCTTGATATAACGGCAATAACCCTATAACTTGCTGGCTCATATATAATTATGTCTACATCTGGAAGATGAGAACCAAATTCTCCATAGTCAACTAACAGATTCCTTTTTACCTTATTCAGTTCAATAGCTAAACTTTTTGTATTGGTTTTTTCTAACGTATTTCCTTCAACAATCTTCACCCCAAGGGCTTCAACTTCATCTTTTATTATGTGAATTACGAGCTTCTCAAGGTTTTTACCTTTAAAAGCACGCCATGATTGTTCGTGGTCTGGGGTTTTTCCTTTAGCTCTTGCCTTTGCAGCAGTAGCACTTCTCAAGAAATATTCTTTGTGAATAACCTTTACTTCCTGAAGCAACTGAGAAATGTACTTATAGGTCTCTTTACCGTGTAGTTCTTTTTTCTGCTCGTATAACTTCAACAAATCATTAAAATTCATTTTCTTTCTCTTTTTCCCTTTAATTTTCTTTTTCACAACTCTATTTCTTTTCGACAAGAACTACGCTTATTTTACAAATGGACTACACTACAAAATCATCTTCATCTTTTATAATGTGTCCATTTGACTTCCCTTTTTGAAGATGCTGTTGACTCTAAGATGGGTTTTCTCACAAGCAAAAGATATTTAAATCCTCTCAAGAAAAAATTAAACCTTAATGCCCTATTTTGCCAAAGAGGCGTGTTAGATGCCTGATTTCTGCGAGTAACACAAATTATATCAACTGGTTCAAAATATTTACACAGTCTTTCATATATTTTAAAACCGACAGGAGTAAATTTCTTTTTCACCCATTGGTCACCAATAAGCCAACCTAATGCTTTACCTGGCTTTAAAATTCTATAACATTCTTTCATCGCCTTTTCTAATTCATCATAAAATTCTTCTGTTTCAGCCGAAATCCCGCCTATGTTGTCTGGATGGTCATTGTACCTAATATTATCTCCATAAGGTGAATCAATAAAAACCATATCAACAGACTCGTTAGAAAGTGGTATTTTTCTAGCGTCGTTCTGAATAACTTCAGGTCTGGTTGGAGCTATATCGTAGCAAATGCATTTACGTCCCTCTTCTTTACAAACATCAAAAGTAGTACCGCTGCCTGCCATCGGATCAACTACAAGATCGCCACGTTCAGTGTATCTTTTAATCATGTTATAGATAATGAAGGCAGGTGTTACCCCAGCGTACTTATTATTTCCTTTTGGTGTTTTGCCGTAGCTTTGTTTTGGATAGTCCCATAATGTCGTGGTTTCTAAAGAAGGTTTTTCTTCTATCTCTTTACCATTTCCTCTTTTTACAGAGTTCCAGTCAAATTCAGTAGGCTTTTGTATATAATTCAATAACGAATTCAACTGTTCATCATTCAAGATATTTCTCCAATTGATTCCTAATTGGGATAAAATTTTTTTAGCGTCTTTTATTGCTTTTGCTCCATCTTCCTTTTCTACCTTAACTTGATACGGATATCTACCCCTCCAAGCATCGGGCATTATATCTTTTCTACCTTCAGATTTAGCCTTAAATATACCATGAAGTATATCTCTGTCCATATTGAATAAAAATAATAAGTCTCCTTTTCTCACTTGTAAGATATTATCTGCATATAATTTATTTGTTGAAAAGAGCATACGTTCAAAACATTCCTGTTCTGTTTTGTTAGTGCATGCAAATATATACCCTTTCATACTTTAATTCCTCTCAGTTTTATTTTTAAGATAAGCCTTTGTTCTCTATTATGTCAATCTTATAAGTTAAATTCAGAAGCCCCTAAATTTTAATCTTTTTTGGATCTGAATATCTATCGTTTACAACAGCGTCCCATCCAAGTTCCAATGCCTTAATTCCACCCTCTGTTTGTGACCTATTTAAAGGTTTCCCCCCGAGATGCAGGCTAATCTGAAATTTAAACCAACCATTTCCCATTACAGGTCTTGAAACTGAATTATTCCCATGTAGAAGATTAGGGGCTATAATCTCTGCTGTAGGTATAGCAGAATCTTTAAGTGAATGTTCTTCATAATGGGCTTTAAATCCAAGGGCATGCGATAAAGAAAGCCATCTTAAGAGATAACGAATCCCTTCTATCCCTTTGACTTCAATTATTATATAAAAGCCGCCCTTGCCTTTATGGTAAGCTCTACCAGCACAACTTCCAATAGTCTTAGCCCATGAACTCTTATTGATTGCCTCGATCAATTTTCTCAATGGAGGATCGATAAGAGTGTAATCTATGTAATCAGGGTCCATATTACCATAAATATCTAACATCATTTGCCCCAGTTATCTCTCTAAATGTCTGATTATGAATCCATTCTCCGATATGTTTTCTAAAATACTCAATTATGATATTCTTACTGCTTTGCTTTCCCACTTATATTCTTCACCTCTTTTAGAATGTTTCAGCTTACCGTATACCTTTTTCTGCTGCTCGAACATCTCAATAATCTCTTTGACCGAGTTTGCATCCTCGGGCTTTTTGTCATCACGCAGGAATCCCACTGCCCTTGGAAATTTCAGGGCATAGCCACGCCCTCCAAAGCAAAGACCCTTGGAGCGGGCGACGGGATTCGAACCCGCGACCTTCAGCTTGGGAAGCTGACACTCTACCACTGAGTTACGCCCGCGGTGAAGATATTTTACATGAAGGATTATGGCTGAGTCAAAACCTCTGATTGCCTTACGATTCTGATTCTGTTTAGAATCTCCCCAAGGGCTCATAAATCAACTGCCCCCTGCCTCAGAATCCTTAATGATTCAGCATCTACAATAGTAGACGGCTTGTTACCAGTGGCCTCACCGCCATCTATAATGAGATCTATCCCTTCATCAAAATACCTGAGTATATCCTCTACATCTTTTGCAGGCGGCAGGCCTGATGGGTTTGCACTGGTCGCAACGATTGGGAAAACAGCCTTCTTTGCAAGCCATAGGGCAAAACTCTCACCAGGTATCCTTACAGCAATCTTTCCTGTGCCTGATGTTAAAAGTGCTGAGACACCTGCCTTTGCCTTAAAGACAATGGTCAGAGGGCCAGGCCAAAACCTCTGCATGATAGGCCTTATCCTTGATGGGATGTCATCTGCGACTGCATCAACACCTTCTATACTTCCAACTATAATGGGCAGCGGATTATCATGAGGCCTTCCTTTGACAGCATAGAGCCTCATAAGGCTATCATCACTGTCAGCTCGGACACCAAGGGCATAGAATGTCTCTGTTGGATAGGCAGCGATTCCGCCCTGCCCAAGGGTCTTTACAGCCTCCAAAATAGCATCGTTTACATCCATTTCTGGGAGCCTGAGGAGCCTCATGAGAAATGATACCACAAATTCTTCTTGACAAACCTGAATTTCTTAGGCATAGTTAAACTATCTTTGGACGGCTCTTGGAGATCCCCAAAGACCCCTATTAAAACTTTGGGGGTTTTTATTAACACGAGGAGGAAGTAAGAAATGGGCAAGAAGCTTTATGTGGGCAACATCTCCTTTCAGGCAACAGAAAAGGACATTACAGACCTTTTCTCACAGGCAGGAGATGTAGAATCGGTCAAGTTGATAACCGATTCACACACAGGACAACCGAGGGGTTTTGGGTTTGTGGAGATGTCTTCTGAGGAAGGCGTCCAGAAGGCCATATCCATGTTTAATGGCAAGAACTTTATGGACAGAAGCCTTGTGGTTAATGAGGCGCGGCCTCAGGAGAGGAGAGAAAGAGGCGGCTTTAGAGAGCGCGGCGGCGGCTTTGGTAGTAGGGGAGGAAGAAGGAGATAAATGTTTTGGAGATTAAGGTATATGGAAACCAGCTCGAAAAAGCCCTCAAGATTCTTAAACGCCAGCTTTCCAAGGAAGGTCTTCTAAAGGAATTAAAGAGAAGAAGGTTCTATGAAAAACCTTCTGTAAAAAGGAAGAGGAAACAGAAAGAGGCAAGGAAGAAAAGGCTTAAGTCCGTCAGACAAAACAACGGCTTCAGATAGGATATTAAGGGGAATATAGAGGCAAGTCAATAGATTAATCCTTTCCTTTCATGAGCAGCATCGCTCCTTGTGGCAGGCTGAGCTCAGTTGAAACCACATCACATTTTGCCTGAAAGAGGAAATATATGTCCTTTTTTCTGGCGTTATAAAGGGTCTCGAAGTTCCCCTGTCCTTTACTTATTACCATGGGTGAGTTATTAAAGCCTTTTCTGAAAGACGGCGATGTCCATTCGAGGATTGTACCCACTGCATCAGAGCTGTTGTCTATTACAGGGCATACCCTGTCAAGGTCAACCTCTTTGGCATCAGAGATGGTTGAATCGTTTATGACAGGGCTGCCCTTTACCACTGCTGTAACCCTTTTGCCCATGGTCTTCAGGGTCTCTATGAGCAGCCTGTCAAAGACAATCTCCCCTGCATTGTCAATAAGATAAAAAATTTCATCCACATCCTCGATTGCATCTTTGAATTCATCATAGTCATCAACATCAATGGGACTGTTAAGCGCCTTACTTATAGCACCCTCGATATCTACGGATGTGAATATACCAAAGTCTATGATATTGCCGGCAATGGCGAGCCTTGCAGCAGTCCAAAGTGGGTCGCTGCTTTTTGATATAACCTCTTTTAAAGACGGATATAGCCCAAGGGCAATCCTGTTATACCGTGATTTTATCTGCTTGAATGGGTCAGTACCAAGGGCTTGTCTAATCCTTCTATGAAGGATCGTAGTTGTATAGGCAGGGGGTTTAGATACATCAGCCTGATAGATTAGTGGAAGGAGCCCTTTCAGGATTCTTTCCTTAAGTGCCTCATCCTCTGTCCCGTGTGTGAGTGCAATAACAGCCTGCCTCAGAAAACATGGAAAACAATCTATATGAACCTTCATATATTCTATAACTTCTAATGCCCGCAATCCCTATTTTTGAGGGCATTGGCCTTGTCTTCCACTTCCTTAGTCATTTTTTCCCTGAATGACCTTAGTCTTTTCTGGAGCTTCGGGTCTGTCAAGGCAAGCATCTCAACCGCAAGGATAGCTGCATTTTTTGCACCGGCCATTCCAACCGCCATGGTTGCAACAGGGATCCCTGGAGGCATCTGCACAGTGGAGAAAAGGGAATCAATGCCTCTTAATGGGGATGAATCTATCGGGACTCCTATCACAGGCAATATGGTGTGTGATGCTACAACGCCTGCGAGATGGGCTGCTGCTCCAGCACCGGCAATGATTACAGAAACTCCCTTCTTTTCAGCGTTTTCGACTATGCGATGCAGCCTGTCTGGAGAACGATGGGCAGAGGCAATGGTCATCTCAAATGGGACTGAAAAGGCTTTTAAGAGCTTGCATGCCTCTTCCATAATAGGCAGATCAGAATCACTTCCCATTATTATCAAGACCTGTGTGTTCATTATTCTTCCTCCAAAGTTTGGCAAAGTTTTGCAGAGTTTGGATTTTAAATTGCTACCTTCTTCACTGTTGCTGTCCTTTAATCGCCTTATCCCCTATATCCCTTCTATAATGCATACCGTCAAAATGTATCTTCTTGATAGCAGCATATGCCCTTTGCTTTGCCTCACTTATATCCCTGCCAAGGGCAGTTACGCCAAGGACCCGGCCTCCTGAGGTAACCATATCGTCATTGTTAAACGATGTGCCTGAATGAAAGACAAAGACATCCTGCATCTCATTTACAGCCTCAAGCCCGTCTATCCTTTTTCCCTTTTCATAGGAACCTGGATAACCCCTGGAGGCAAGGACAACACAGAGGGATGCCTCTGGTTTCCACCGAATGTCTATATCATTGAGCCTTCCCTCTACGCACGCCTCTATTAGATCAAACAGCCCTGTCTTAAGCCTTGCGATGACAGGCTGTGCCTCAGGGTCTCCAAAACGGCAGTTAAATTCAAGCACATATGGCCTGTTATTAACCACCATAAGACCTGCATACAGGATGCCTTTATATGGGATGCCTTCTTTAGAAAACCCCTTGATTGCAGGAAGCATAATCCTCTGTATTACCTCCATCTCAAGGGCATCTGTTATAACAGGCGCAGGGCTATATGCACCCATTCCGCCTGTGTTTGGCCCTTCATCGCCATCAAAGACCCTTTTGTGGTCTTGGGATGTAGCCAGCGGCAAAACAGTTTTCCCATCTGTCATTGCCATAAAGGATGCCTCCTCCCCTTCAAGACATTGCTCAACTACTACCCTATCTCCTGCATTTCCAAATATTCTATCCTTCATAATCAGCCTTAAGGCATCCAGTGCCTCCTCAACCCTCTTTGCAACTATGACCCCTTTGCCTGCTGCAAGCCCATCTGCCTTTATGACTATTGGGGCGCCTTTAAGTCGGATATATTCCTCTGCATGTAGATAGGATGTGAATGTCTTGTATTCTGCGGTAGGGATCCCATATCTCCTCATGAAGTTCTTTGAGAAGACCTTGCTGCCTTCTATCTGTGCAGCGGCCTTAGAAGGGCCGAATATCTTGAGCCCTTCCCGCTCAAAGGCATCTGCAATCCCAAGGCTTAGCGGTGCTTCAGGGCCGACAACAGTCAAGTCTATCCATTCATATCGGGCAAAGTCTATCAGGGAATCTATGTCCTCTGCCTTTATATCTATGCATTCAGCAATGTCAGAAATCCCTGCATTCCCAGGGGCGCAGTAGATATTCTCTACTCTATTGCTCTGGGATAACCCCCAGCACAGGGCATGCTCCCTTCCACCGCCTCCTATAACCAGTACCTTCATTATATTCCTTCCTAATGTTTAAAATGCCTCATGCCTGTAAAGAGCATTGCCATGTTATGTTCATCCGCAGCCTTTATTACATCATCGTCCTTTATAGAGCCGCCTGGCTGAATCACTGCAGAGACCCCCATCTTTGCTATTGCATCAATACCGTCTCTGTGCGGGAAGAATCCATCAGATGCAACAACAGCCCCCTTCATAGAGCCGAGGGCCTTCATTGCGCCTATCCTGGCAGAATCAACCCTGCTTGTCTGGCCAATACCTATCCCGATGGTCTGGTCATTTTTAGCGTATACAATGGCATTGGATTTCACATGCTTACACACCTTCCATGCAAAGCTCATGGCCTCAAGCTCCTCAGATGTTGGTTTTCTCTTTGTAACGACCTTAAGCGTAGAGAAATCCTCAATCCTGCCTTTATCCCATTCCTGTACCAGGATACCTCCATATATCCTTTTCATATCAAAACCTGTTGTTTTGGCCTTCATATCAGGCATTTCAAGAAGCCTTACATTGGGTTTTCTCTCAAATACCTTTAGGGCAGAGGCATTGTATTCGGGTGCTATTATAACCTCAACGAACAGTTCTATTATCTCATTTGCCGTATCCTCATCAACAGTCCTGTTAAATGCGATGACCCCTCCAAAGGCAGAGACAGGATCTACCTGCAGGGCCTTTTTATATGACTCCTTAGGATTTTCTCCTATGGCAACTCCACAGGGGTTATTGTGTTTAACAATAACGCATGCAGGTTTATCGAATTCAAGGCAGAGGGCGAGGGCTGAATGGGTATCAAGGTAGTTATTAAATGACATCTCCTTGCCCTGGAGGAGCTTTGCTGATGCAAGGGAAAGTCCTTCTGTAGCCTCTTTATAGAAGGCTGCCTTCTGGTGAGGGTTTTCCCCATACCTGAGAGTGCAGACCTTCTCATATGAAAGGTAAAGCTGAGAGGAAAATACATCACTGCCTGTCTTTTCTCCACACAGATATGATGCTATTGCCGCATCATAGCTTGATGTGTGGGCAAAGACCTTCTGGGCAAGCCTGAGGTTTGTTCCCCTGCCTACATTCCCCTGGGATGAATCCATCTCCTTGAGTATCCCGCTATAATCCTGGGGGTCAACAATCACTGTGACATGAGTAAAATTCTTCGATGCTGCCCTGAGCATTGTAGGTCCGCCAATGTCTATATTTTCAATAGCCTCTTCAAATGTTACCCCTTCTCTGGAGATAGTCTCCTTAAATGGGTAGAGGTTTACAACAACCATGTCTATTGGCTCAATGCCATGGGAAGCCATCTCCTTCAGGTCCTCTGGTTTGTCCCTTCTTCCAAGGAGGCCGCCATGGATCTTAGGATGCAGGGTCTTGAGTCTCCCACCCATCATCTCAGGAAATCCTGTATATTCAGAGACATCCTTTACCTTGAGCCCTGCCTCTTTCAATGCCCTGGCAGTTCCACCTGTGGAAATAATCTCAATACCAAATTTCGCAAGACCCTTTGCAAAATCAACAATCCCTGCCTTGTTTGAGACACTGATAAGTGCCCTTTTAATCATGTCTTATCCTCCTCATCAAAATGATTGAAGATTCCCCGTAGCCTGCTACGGGGAATCTTAATGCAATGAATTATTATTTTAATATTCGCTCGCTAAACCCCGCAGCAAGCTGCGGGCAATACGCTCGCTATCCATTTAACCTATGACTTCCTTGATGTTACGGCAAAAAAACCTGAATATACAGGCTTTACCCTGACGCTCTTACACTTGGGGCATTTTATCTTCTTTGTCTCTTTTTCCTTGATGTTCATTATCATAGAAAAGGTCTTACCGCACTTTCCACACTTGTAGTCATACACAGGCATCGCAACCTCCTCTTTTTTAAAATCAAACATTTTTATACCAAAAGGGATTTTACAATAAAAACCCCTTTTCCTTCATACTCACATAATCCCCATCTCCTATTATAATATGGTCTATTACTTCAATCCCAACAATCCTTCCTGCATCGTACAGCCTTTTAGTTATGGATATATCGTCTTTGCTTGGGTTTGGTTCTCCGCTTGGATGATTGTGTATAAAGATGACAGAGGCTGCTGCCTCTCTGATTGCCTCTCTGAAGACCTCTCTTGGATGAATAAGGGACGATGTAAGCGTTCCCTCTGAGATTGTGGAATCTTTAAAGACCCTGTTTTTTGCATCGAGAAAACTGCATATAAAGACCTCACGCTTTAGGCCGTAGAGCCTTGGCGAATAATACTCGTATACATCCTTGCTGTTTAATAACGGTTTCCCCTTTTCCTTTTTTTCACTGAGAAGCCTTTTACCAAGCTCAAATGATGCCTTTAACTGGGCTGTCTTTGCCGTGCCCATACCCTTAATCTTTCCAAGCTCTGCAGAAGATGCCTCCTCTACTGCCCTTAGGCTGTCAAACCTTGAAAGAAGCTCCCTTGCAAGCCCCAGTGCACTTATACCATGTCCGCCTGTCCTTAAGATTATCGCAAGTAACTGGGCATCAGAAAGATGTCCTGAGCCATAGCGTAAAAGCCTCTCCCTCGGTCTTTCATCCTCAGGCCACTGTTTTATGGTCTTATATTCCACCACGGCAACCCATTTTATCATCTCAGGTTTTCAATAGTAAAGGGGAATTTTCTCACAATTCCAGCAAGTAATCATTCAATCATTTCGATATGTCATTTTGAATTTTCTAATCAGCCTCAAATTGAAATTTCTAATAAAACAATTGGAATTCCTAATAAAATACCAATAAGGCATTGATAAAACAAGAAAAATCGTCCCAGATGATGCCTCATAATCTGCCTTGACAAAGTGGTTTTTATATGCTAAAGTTCGTCAATTTACCCCTGATGGAGGTAGAATGTTAAATATAAGCATATGGTTTTTTGTTCAAGTTGCCAATTTTCTTGTCCTTTTAATTGTTCTTAATTATATCCTTTTTAAACCCCTGCTTAGACTCTTCAATGAGCGCCAGGATAAGATAAAGGGAGCGATTGAAAATGCAAAGGCCATTGAAAATAAGAAGGAAGAAAATTTAATAAGGCTAAACAAGGACATTGCTGAGGCAAGGGAGAAGGCAAAGGCTATATTTGATGAATTCAGGGCAGAAGGGCTTAAGCAGCAGAGGGCAGTGCTTGAAAAGGCAGCGGCAGAGGCGAGGGAGATCCTTAATCGTGCCCGTACAGAGTTAAGGCAGGAGGCAGTAAAGGCAAGGGAATCCCTGAGAAAGGATGTTGACGCCTTCTCTAAAGAGATAGTCAATAAGCTGGTGGGCGTATGAGGTATCTAACAAGTATTTTTTACATATTCTTTTTTGTCTTATCTTCCAATGCGTTTGCCGCAGAGGGACATATCAGCAATGTTACGGACTGGGTATGGAGGCTTGTAAACTTTACCATCCTCGTCATTATACTCATTAAGTTTACGGGTAAGCCACTGAGGGAATTCCTGAGAAAAAGGACAGAGTTGATTGAGAAGTCCCTGAAGGAATCAGCGGAAGCTAAAGAACTGGCAATGAAGGCATTATCCGAGGTGGAGAAAAGATTAGAAACAAAGGACAAAGAGATAGAGGAGATACTAAATTATGCGCGTCGGTCAGGCGAAAACGAAAGGGAATCCATTATTAAACAGGGCGAAGCCCTTAAGGTGAAACTCCTTGAGCAGGCAAAGACAAATATCGAGCTTGAATTAAAGACTGCAACGGACAGCCTGAAGGCAGAGGCTGTTGAGCTTTCCCTTGAGCTTGCTGAAAAGAGGATAAGGGAAGGGCTTACTAATGAGCAGAAGGAAAAACTTCTTGAGGATTATATAAAGAGGCTTGAGGTGAGGAATTGAAAAAGACAGGTGAGGCAAAGAAATATGCCAGGGCGATTGTAAATACCGTAGATATAAAAAAGATACCTGTTATTATAGAAGAGGTAACCATATTCTCAAAGGTTGTAGAGATGGCCCCTGATATAAAGCGGTTTTTTGTGAGTCCGCTTTTCTCAGAAGAAGAAAAGACTACAGCAGTCAGTAATATTATAAAGAAGCTCGGCTTATCAGAGGAGGCAGGAAGGTTTTTGAGGATCCTTTTACTAAACGGACAGATAGCCTTTTTGAAGGAAGCCATTGATACGATAATCAGCATCTACAACGATATTGTCAGAAGACAGACAGCATCTGTGATCTCACCTGTGCCTATAAAGGACAGCCAGGTGAAGAGGTTAAGGGCTATCCTGGGAAGATTGATAAACAGGGATGTGGATGTTGATGTGAGGGAAGACCCGTCCCTGCTTGGCGGATTTGTAGTTAGGGTTGGCAGCACAATCTATGACAGTAGCCTCAAGGGTCAATTAAGGCTCTTGAGAGAAGAGCTCATAAAGGGGTGATGATATGGAGATAAATGTCCAGGAGATAAGCGAACTCATCAAAAGGCAGATAGCAGATTTCGAGACGAGGGTTGATGTCTCGGAAGTGGGAACAGTTCTATCTGTAGGTGATGGAATTGCAAAGGTCTACGGCCTTGACAAGGCAATGTCAGGTGAACTTTTAGAGTTTCCCAACGGCGTATTTGGAATGGCTCTCAACCTTGAAGAGGCACAGGTCGGTGCTGTTCTATTTGGTGAAGATACCCTTATTAAAGAGGGAGACATCGTAAAACGAACAGGTAGGATTATGGAGGTGCCTGTTGGCGATGCATTGGTGGGAAGGGTTGTGAATGCTATCGGACAGCCCATAGATGGAAAAGGACCGATAAATTCAAAACAGACAAGGATAGTTGACATTCTTGCCCCGGGTATTGTTGACAGGCAGCCAGTTAGAGAGCCGCTTCAGACAGGCATAAAGGCGATTGATGCCATGATTCCAATTGGAAGGGGACAGAGGGAACTCATCATCGGTGACCGTCAGACAGGAAAGACTGCAATTGCCATTGATGCCATTATCAACCAGAAGGGCGGCGATGTCATATGCATATATGTTGCTGTTGGCCAGAAATTGTCCAATGTCGCCCGTATTGTCAAGACCCTTCAGGAACAGGGCGCATTTGAACATACCATTATTGTTGCAGCATCGGCAAGTGAGCCTGCACCGCTTCAATACATTGCGCCTTACACAGGCTGTGCAATTGGCGAATATTTCAGGGACAACGGCAGGCATGCGTTAATCATATACGATGACCTCAGCAAGCAGGCTGCTTCTTACAGACAGTTGTCGCTGCTTCTCAGGCGCCCTCCAGGAAGAGAGGCATATCCAGGCGATGTCTTCTATCTACATTCAAGGCTTCTTGAGAGGGCTGCAAAGCTTTCAGCAGAGCTCGGAGGAGGTTCCCTGACAGCACTCCCTATAATTGAGACACAGGCAGGTGATGTCTCTGCCTATATCCCTACAAATGTTATTTCCATCACAGATGGGCAGATATATCTTGAATCAGACCTTTTCTATGCAGGCATCAGACCTGCTGTCAATGTGGGCCTTTCAGTCAGTCGTGTTGGCGGCGCTGCGCAGACAAAGGCAATGAAACAGGTTGCAGGAACCCTAAGGCTTGACCTTGCACAGTTCAGGGAGCTTGCGGCATTTGCACAGTTTGGTTCTGACCTTGACAAGGCGACCCTTGCACAGATAGAGAGAGGTAAAAGGATGGTTGAACTCCTTAAACAGGGAGAGTATCAGCCGTTTTCGGTAGAGGAGCAAATTGTTGTACTTTATGCAGGGGCGCAGGGTTTTCTTGATGATATGCCGGTAGAGTCTATAAAGGCTTTTGAGCAGGGACTTTTAAGGTATTTCAGTGACCAGAAGCAGGACATAAAGAAAGAGATAGCACAGAAAAAGGTTCTTGACGATGAACTTAAAAACAAGCTTACTGAGGCAATTAGTGCCTTCAAGAGCACATTTCAGGCTTAACTGACAATACAAGGTTAGGTATAAGACTATGGAGAATAGATGCCGACTTTAAGGGATATAAAGAGAAGAATAGGCTCTGTTAAAAATACAAGGCAGATTACAAAGGCCATGAAGATGGTTGCTGCCGCAAAACTGAGAAAGGCACAGACAAAGATAATTGAGGCAAGACCATATGCAAATAAGATGGCCTCTGTCCTTGGCAGCCTGGCATTAAGGGCTGAAAGGGATGTACATCCACTGTTGCTAAAAAGGCCTCGAAAGACCGTTGAGGTGATAATACTTACAGGCGATAGGGGACTTTGTGGCGCATTCAACTCAAACATTATAAGGCGGGGCGTTGAGTTTATTAAAAAACTCCGAGCTGATGGTTTAGATGTCAATATATGCACGATAGGGAGAAAGGGGAGGGATTATTTTAAAAGAAGGGATATCCCATTGAGAAAGATGTGGACAGGGCTCTCAGGCAGGGTGAGCTATTTTAATGCACAGGAGATTGCCCAGGACATTATTGACAACTATATCAATGAGACAGTAGACGAGGTATATCTCGCATATAACGAATTTAGATCTGTAATGGTTCAAAGGGTAACCATAATGAAATTATTGCCTATTGAGCCGATAGAGGAGACAGGAGAGACATTCTGGCCCGATTTTATTTATGAGCCATCTGCCGGGGATATATACGATAGGCTTTTACCAAAGCATATAGAGATTCAGGTCTTCAGGGCGCTTCTTGAATCTCAGGCATCTGAGGAGGCTGCAAGGATGACGGCGATGGAGAATGCAACGAAGAATTCCGATGAGATGATAGAGAAACTCACACTTCAGTACAACAAGGCGAGGCAGGCCGCTATCACAAAGGAGCTAATGGATATAGTTGGTGGTGTTGAGGCGCTTAAATAAAGCAGTAAACAGTTTTGACTGTTTAAACCGTTTAAGCCGTTTTAAAGATAGGGGGTTGCAAGATTATGAATGAAGGAAAGGTTGCACAGGTAATAGGTGCAGTTGTTGATGTGGAGTTTGAAAAGGAGCTGCCTGCAATCCTGAATGCACTCAGGATTCAGGAGCCTGCCAAGCCTGAAAAGGGTATTCCTGCTATTAACCTTACCCTTGAGGTGGCTTCGCAGCTTGGCGAAAACAAGGTCAGGACCATTGCCATGTCTACAACAGATGGACTTGTCAGAGGGATGAGGGTTGTAGATACAGGGCAGCCCATATCAGTTCCGGTGGGCAAGGGCATTCTGGGCAGGATAATGAATGTCATCGGGGAGCCATACGATAAGCTTGGCCCTATTGAGGCAGAACAGAGATTGCCGATACACAGGTTAGCACCTGAATTTATAGAACAGGAACCTGTTACACAGGTCTTTGAAACAGGCGTCAAGGTCTTTGATCTCCTTGTACCCTTTGTTAAAGGCGGTAAGATGGGGATGTTTGGAGGCGCTGGTGTTGGTAAGACGGTTATCATTATGGAGATGATACACAATATTGCCATGGTTCACGGCGGCGTCTCTGTATTTGCTGGTGTTGGCGAGAGGACAAGGGAAGGCAATGACCTTTATCTTGAGATGAAGGAGTCAGGGGTTTTAAACAAGACAGCCCTGATATACGGCCAGATGAATGAACCCCCCGGAGCAAGGGCAAGGGTGGGACTTACTGCGCTTACTGCTGCTGAATACTTCAGGGACGAGGGTCAGGATGTTCTTATCTTTATAGATAATATATTCAGATACACCCTTGCTGGCTCTGAGGTGTCTGCCCTTCTCGGCAGGATGCCCTCTGCTGTTGGATACCAGCCGACACTCGCTACAGAGATGGGCATTCTGCAGGAAAGGATTACGACAACAAAGAAGGGTGCAATTACATCCATGCAGGCGATCTATGTCCCTGCGGATGACCTCACAGACCCTGCTGTGGCAACTGCATTTACGCACCTCGACGGAACTGTTGTTCTCTCAAGGCAGATTTCGGAATTGGGCATATACCCTGCTGTTGACCCGCTGGACTCTACATCGAGGATACTTGACCCGAAGGTAATTGGAGAGGAACATTATGCAGTTGCAAGGAAGGTTCAGATGATACTTCAGAGATATAAGGAATTACAAGATATTATCGCGATCCTCGGCATGGAGGAGTTATCCGAAGACGATAAGCTCGCAGTATCGAGGGCAAGGAAGATACAGAGATTTCTGAGCCAGCCTTTCCATGTTGCAGAGGCATTTACAGGCACGCCTGGAAAGTATGTCAAGCTTGCAGATACGATAAAGGGATTCAAGGCCATAGCAGAGGGACAGTACGATGATATGCCTGAACAGGCATTCTATATGGTTGGCACAATAGAAGAGGCCGAGGAAAAGGCCAAGAAGCTCGGCTGGTCACGATAGAGGCTGAACTGTTTTTGTCATTCCCGCTTGTCGGGAATCTTTCTGGAGAAAGAGGGATTCTGGACAAGCCAGAATGACAGAAAAATGCATAGACGTTTAAAGAAAATAGAGGGAGTTCTAAGTTGTGGAGAATAGATTAAGATTAGAGATTGTAACACCACACAGGCTTGTATTTAGCGATGAGGTGGATGAGATTGTGGCCCCTGGCAGTGAAGGCGAGTTCGGCGTGCTTCCCGGGCATGTGCCTTTTCTCACTACCCTCAAGATAGGGATTTTAGGATACAGAAGGGGCAACAACTGGGATTACCTTTTTACCAACTGGGGGTATGCGGAGGTTGGCCCTGATAAGGTGGTAATACTTGCAGAGAGCGCTGAGAAGGCAGAGGAGATAGATATCGAAAGGGCGCTTGCTGCAAAGAAGAGGGCAGAGCAGAGGCTTTCCAGGGCAGAAGATGTTGACTTTGTCCGTGCACAGGCATCCATTGAAAGGGCGACTATAAGGATACAGCTTGCAGAGAAAAAGGTGCCGAGATAGAGAGGTGAAGATATAATGAAAGAGGCCCCATTACTTTTTGAGATCCACGGCATACCACCATATGTTACATATGCATGGGTGGCAATGGTATTTCTTATTGGCATTTCACTTGTTGTTCGTTCAAGTCTTAAATTGATACCAACTGGTGTTCAGAATGTTGTTGAGGCAGTTGTCGAGGCACTGTTAAAGCAGGCAGAGGATACTATAGGGCATCTTGGAAGATACTTCTTCCCGCTGCTTGGGACGCTCGGCCTATACATCCTTATATGTAACATTATGGGACTTATACCGGGTTTTGATTCTCCTACAGCAAATATAAACACGACCCTCTCACTTGCAATCCCTGTATTTCTTGCAACCCACTATTATGGTATAAAGACGCATGGCTTTGGCTATATAAAACAATTTCTTGGCCCGATACGCTCTGTCTTTGCCCTGCCGCTTATGATACTCATGTTCTTTATTGAGCTGATAGGCCACCTTGCAAGGCCTGTGACCCTGTCTGTCAGGCTTTTTGGGAATATGATTGCTAAACATCTGGTTCTCGCAGTCCTTGTAGTCGTGGCTTTCATTGTGCCAGCAATAACCATAATACCATCAGGCATGTTGAACCTTTTTATCCTGGCTATTGGGATTCTGGTAAGTGTTGTACAGGCGTTCGTATTTGTCATCCTGACGATGCTCTATTTGGCTGGCGCAATCGAAGAAGAGCACTAAAATCTTTAGGAAAGGAGGAGGACAATGAAAAGATTTGTGCTGATAGCTCTGCTTTCCATGACCCTGTTGAGCATATTTGCTCCTTTGGCATTAGCTGAGGTGGCTCCCCAGGTCTCTGCATCAGATGCCAAACTCAAATATTATGGCATGGCAGTCCTGGGCTGTGCTATAGGCATTGGTGTTGCTGCCTTTGGCACAGGTATTGGTCAAGGTCTGGGCGTTGGAAGGGCAGTAGAAGGGATAGCAAGAAACCCAGGAGCATCTGGGAAGATAACGGTTACACTCATCATTGGTCTTGCCATGATAGAGTCACTGGCCATATATGCCCTTGTTGTTGTCTTGATTGTCCTTTTTGCAAACCCGTTCAAGATATAAAGACAATCAGATGGGGCGTGGCGGCAGCCACGCCCCAGGTTTTCTTTCCTCCTAATTACCCCTAATTACCCATTACCCTAATTACCTCAGGATACGGGCAGAGCCGCTCCTTCTTCAACGGAAGGACGGGACATCATCCTTTTATTGGGCATTGGAATTCTGTTTTATAGAAACAAATAAATACGTACTTATTTTCTTGACCCTCCAGCCAAGTAGAAGGTTTATAATTTGAATATGAAAAGATTCTTTATCGGAGATATAGCGAAGAAGTTTGGACTGAATCCACGCACCATTAGGTATTATGAAGCGATTGGAATCCTGCCAAAGCCGATAAGGTCAGAAAGCGGCTAAAAGAAAAACTCGCCAAGCTTTTAAAACTTAAAAAATATAAGTCTATCCCCAAATTCATCTGCCCAATTATTGAATCAGAAAAAATCTCTTGACTCTCCATCCGACTGGATAGTTTAAGCTGTAATTAGAAAGGAGGTGATGGAGATGTCAGGGAAAAGAAAGGTAGAGGTTTTCACAGGTGGCTGCCCTCTGTGTGATGAGACGGTGAAGCTTGTGAAAGAGCTTTCATGTCCGAGCTGTGATGTAACGGTCTACAACCTGAAAGAGAAAGGGATGGATAAGGCGAAGCAATACGGCGTCAATTCCG